>NZ_AFPK01000065.1 GCF_000220525.1 Ochrovirga pacifica
CCCCCGCTACCCCTCGACTTGCATGTGTTAGGCCTGCCGCTAGCGTTCATCCTGAGCCAGGATCAAACTCTTCATCGTTATGTTTTTATATTATATCGATGTCAAAAAATCTATGGCGATACCGAAAAAAATTCAGTACCCTCCATGCGATCTACTCTTTAATTCGCGCTGTCAATTTCAAATTTCTCAATGAACTTCGCTACCTTAGTAGCATTTGTTTTTCCCGCCTCAGCAGGGCTGCAAATGTAAGAATCTTTTTTCATTCCAAACAAACTTTTTTGAAAGTTTTTTTTTAGAAATTTTAAGCTCGAAATACTCGTTTTTAAAAAGCAGCTTCGCTACTCTTCTCCCTGACTATCCGTCACTTAAACTCTTACTCTTACAATGAACTTTTGCTCTCTCAGTAAGTATGCCTTACTGCGTTTGCGGGTGCAAAGATACACAAGAATCTTAATTAAACAAGCTATTTTTGTGAGTTTTTTTGATATATTTCTTAAAAACCTAAATAACAACAATATACAGAATAAAAAAAACTCCTCAGCAAAAGCTGTGGAGTTTTGGAAGTAGTTTGGAATACTTTTAAGATATCTTCTTAATATTCATGTAAAAGAGTATATCACTTAAAAACTCTGTAAAATCACTATTTTGCTCTGCTTTTCTTTTAGCTTTAGAAAACCATTGATCAATTTTTGTTCTATAGCTATTAATTATTAACTGTAAATCTTTTGTTTTTAAAGGCTTTGAGATTCCATCCACTATGCATTCCTCTAGTTTTGCCTCGATTGTATTGTCTATCATCAATTCTATATCTTGAAAAGTATAGCTTTCCGTAGCCTTTGCTATATTGGTATAGTCGATGCTTATTGTTGGTATTTCAGCTAATTTTTCTTTTAAATAAACTTCCCTATACTCTTGATCTGGTGGTGGAATTAATATTTTCTCTTGAATTCTTCCATTTTCAAACATTTTTTTATCTATTTTCCAAGGTGTGTCAGAACTTAAAATAAAAAAAACACCATCCTCTAAACTATTTAATTTATCTATATAGTTAATTAATGCTATGGTGAAAGCTTTTTTTAAAGCTTTGGTTGGACATGAATCAATTAAATTTTCTATAAAAACGACACAAGGTGTTTGATTTTTAATGTGATTGAAAAATTCTTCAAGCTTTAATCGCCCCTCTTTTAACCAATCTTTTAAAACCTTTTCGGTATTTAATTCTATAAACCTTGCATTGACTTCATCTGCAATGGCTTTTGCAAATGTTTTTTTTCCGCAAAAAGAAGGACCATATAATAAAATCCCTTTCCCTAAAGAAGAGCTGTTTGTGTAAGAATCCGTTAGTGGAATAATAACCCTAGCCTCTATTTCTTTTTTCACAAATTTCATTCCCTTAATGCGATCTAAACCTATCAGTTTGTCTACGTAAGTTTTTTTAGATTCTCCATCTAGATTGATGTTTTCTAATTTTAGTAAAATCTCTAAATCTCTTTCAAAACGAACTCTTTTTACTTTTAGTATTTCTTTGTACACTAAATAAAATTCTTCTACTTCTTTAGATTTTAGCAAACTGCTAGCGTATAGCGACAATACAGATGCATTTTCTTGCTTATCTTTTATTAATTGCTCTAAAATAACATTACAAACATTATATTTTTTTAGTTGATAATAAATAGTTGCCAATCCTAATTTAGCTTTGAATTTTACTTGGTTTACTGACAATAAAGACTTGTACTCTTTCTCAGCTTCTTCTAATAAATTCAAGCTACTTAATTTTTTTGCAAACGATAACCTTAATAAATGATTGTTAGGAGAAAGGTTTACAAACCTTCTCAGACTATGAAGTGTGTAGTTCATGGGGTACATGGGGTATTATGGGTGAAACAGTTTTTTAGAGACGGGGAATCTCCAAAAAACTAGACGACAATAATTATCATCTGTTAGTAAATATAGAATTTTTTTTTATTCTTTCATAACATTTCCAATGTTTTTAATCATTTCTATTTAAACTAACATTTTTGTTATACTTTTTTCTTAATTGTTATTTATTCTATACCTTTCTTTTTATTGATTGTTTTCACAAGCTATTCGGTATTTATTATACCAAACAATTTATATATTTACTTCTTACATAAACCACACAAAAACAAGTAAATGTTGACAAAAAAAGTAAAAGCACGATTGTTTCCCAAAGATTTTTTGTGGGGTACTACCATATCATCTTATCAAAATGAAGGAGCACATGCTACTGATGGTAAAAAAGCCTCTATTTGGGATACCTTTACCAACCATCCAAATTTTGATAAGGGAAATGGAAACGAAGGAAACGATTTTTACAACAATTACAAAGAAGACATTGAAAAAGTAAAAGAACTAAACCTTGATGTTTTTCGTTTTTCTTTGTCTTGGTCAAGAATTTTACCTGATGGAACAGGAGAAATAAATCCTAAAGGATTGGAATTCTATCACAATGTTATTGATTATTGCTTAGCACTAGATATACAACCTTGGATTACACTATATCACTGGGATTTACCACAGTCATTAGAAGATCAAGGTGGATGGACCAATAGAAAAATATTAGATTGGTTTGCTACTTATGTAGAAATTTGCACAAAAGCTTTTGGAAATAAAGTAAAAAACTGGATTGTTCTTAACGAACCGATGACCTTTGTAGGTTTAGGCTATTTTATGGGAATGCATGCTCCTGGCAAAAAAGGGGCAAACAATTTTTTAGCCGCAGCACATCACGCAACAGTATGCCAAGGAATTGGTGGTAGAATTGTACGAAAAAATGTTCCAAAGGCTTATATAGGTACTACTTTTTCTTGTTCCTACGTAACACCATCCAGTAGGTTAAGCAAACACAAAAAGGCTGCCAATAGAATTGATGCACTTTTAAATCGTTTTTTTATTGAGCCTATTTTAGGAATGGGATATCCAAAAGACACCCTTGTTGGACTAAATGCCATCGAAGTTTTTGTAAAAGAAAACGACAAAGAACTCATGCAATTTGATTTTGATTTTATTGGAATTCAATATTATTTTAGAATTGTTGCCAAATTCAGTTTGTTACCTCCCATCCTATTTGCCACAGAAGTACCTGCTATTGAAAGGGAAGTAAACATCAACAATATGGGGATGGAAATTTACCCAAGAGGTTTGTACAAAATGATTGAAAAATTTTCGGCTTACCCTAAGGTTAAAGATCTTATTATTTCTGAATCTGGAGTTTGTTTTGACGATCCAATTATAAATGGAAAAATTAAGGACAAACAAAGAATAAAATACTTTAAAAATACTTTTGCTTATACACTAAAAGCTATTGAAGAAGGTAAAAAAGTAAAAGGATATTTTATATGGACCTTGGTAGATAATTTTGAATGGGCAGAAGGAATTAAAACTAGGTTTGGTTTGTATCATAATAACTTTTCTAACCACAAAAGAACAGCAAAAAAATCGGCTATTTGGTTAAAAAAATTCTTAAAAACAAAAAATAAAACTTCTCAAGAAACATTAAAAGTAATTTCTAAAAAAGAAGCTGTATTAGAAAATTACAATTGATTAATTGGATTGAGCATCGTGTTCGTTTCTTAATCTGGTAATACTTGCATTCAGTTCAAACCCTAATAAAAGAATAATAGCATTTAACCAGATAAATAGCATCAATACCAATAAGGTTCCAATGGACCCGTACAATTCGTTGTATTTGGAAAATTTAACAACATAAATTCCAAATCCATAGAAAGTAAGCAAAGACAGCACGGTTGTTAGTATAGAACCTGCTGAAAAAAAGCGAGTTTTTCTTCCTTCTTTTGTTCCAAAATAATACAACATAGAAACGGTGCAAAAAATTAGGAACATAAAAAGTAGATATCTTAAATTTCCTAACCAAAGCATATCATCAGAAATCCAATCTTTTTGAATTAAAAATTCCAATCCAAATTCAAAAAAAATGGTAGCTGCTACCGTTACAATCAACATAAAAGACATGGTAAGAGAAGTTCCCAAAGAGATTAAATATTGTTTAATTACACTTCTTATTTCTCTTACATGCACGGAATGCTCAAAGGCAGCAAACACTGCATTTACTCCGTTGGTCATTAAAAAAATAGATACTAAAAAACCAAAAGAAAGCAATCCCCCGTATTTATTGTTGGCAATATCGGCCAATACGGTACCTACTGCAGTAAATGTTTTAGGTGGTAATAGTTCTGAAATTAATGCTAAAAAATTTTCTTGAAAACCATCAATAGGTATGTACGGAATTAAGGTTAGCATAAATAGCATAAAGGGGAACAAAGCCATAAAAAAACTATAAGAGATTCCTCCTGCCCTAGAAGTCAAAGCTCCTTTTACAATTCCTATGGAATACATTTCTAGCAAATCGTACAGGCTCATTCCTAGCAAACCTGGTACAGGAATTTTTTTCCCAAACAAAACTACTTTATTTAGTAGGGGAACTTTTTTTAATTCTTCTTCTACAGAATCGTCTTTTTCTATTTCCTTGGTTTCTACCTCTAGCACTTCTTTATTCTATTGCTTTTAAACTTAAATCTAAATTGGCTACTGAATGTGTTAACGCACCTGACGATATATATTGTACACCACATTCTGCGTATTTTCTTAAGGTGTCTTCATTAATTCCTCCTGAAGATTCTGTACCTGCTTTATCTCCTATTAATGCAACGGCTTTTTTGGTGTCTTCGTAATTAAAATTATCTATTAAAATTCTATGAATTCCATCAAACTGAATAATCTCTTTTATTTCTTGTAGGTTTCTAGCTTCTACAATAATTTTTAAATCTTTTTGATTTGCTTTAAGATAGTCTTTTGTTTGTTGAATAGCTTTTGCCACTCCGCCCGCAAAATCTATATGATTATCTTTTAGCATAATCATATCGTACAAAGCAAATCGATGATTTTCTCCTCCTCCTATTTTTACTGCCCATTTTTCTAAAGCTCTAATTCCTGGAGTTGTTTTTCGGGTGTCAAGTATTTTAGTTGAAGTCCCTTTTAATAAACTAACGTAAAAAGCAGTTTTGGTAGCTATAGCACTCATACGTTGCATGGCATTTAAGACCAATCTTTCTGCCTTTAGAATAGACAAAGAACTTCCAGAAACATATAGAACCACATCTCCGTAACTTACTTTTTCTCCATCTTTTTTTACAATTTCTACTTGCAGATTGGCATCGACATAAGCAAATACCTGTACAGCAAAATCTACTCCAGCAATAATTCCTTGATCTTTTACCAACAATTTTGCTTTACCATTAGCGGTATTTGGTATACAAGCCAAAGAAGAGTGATCTCCATCCCCTACATCCTCTCTAATGGCATTGGCTATAATCAATTGGATTTCTTTATCGAACTGCTTTTGATCAATCATCTCTTAGATTTTTAGAACAAATATAAACTTAAACAAGTAAAATCTATAAGATATATGCGGTTAAATCCTACTTTAGAATTGCGAAAAAACAGGTTGACTAAAAACTTCTATCAGTCTTTATCCACCTTTTTGCACCTAATTTTAATAAAAATTAGCTCCTCGCATATGAACACACAAGAAATAGCAAACCGATTGGTAGATTTATGTCGTAAAGGCCAGAACGCTTTGGCACAAGTAGAATTGTACGATGATGATATTGTGAGTATAGAATCTCACTTATCTCGTTATCGTAAAACAAAAGGAATCAGCAAAGTACAAAGAAAAACAGCCATGTTTTTTGAGCGAGCAGAAACCATACATAAATACGAAATAACCGATCCTTTGGTTGTAGACAATCATATTTGTTTTAAAATGATTGTAGATGTAGATATTCGTGGTTTGGGTAGGGTTTATTTAGAAGAATTATGTGTGTATCATCTAAAAGATGGCAAAATTGTAAAAGAAGAATTTTTCTACAACACTTCTGGAATGAACCAAGAGTAAAACAATTGTATCTTTGTGGTAAACACAAGATAAAACTTTATGAAAATCTTACTGTTAGCCGTTGGTAAAACAGACGACTCTAATTTAAATCAATTGATTCAAACCTATCAAAACAGGCTTCAACATTACATTAAATTTGATTTCGAAATTATTCCAGATTTAAAAAATGTGAAAAACCTTTCGGAAAATCAACAAAAAGAAAAAGAAGGCTTGATGATTTTAAAGAAATTGACAGCTACAGATCAATTGATTTTGTTAGACGAAAAAGGGAAAGATTTTACTTCCATGCGTTTTGCAGACTATTTGCAAAAAAAAATGAACGCAGGTATAAAACAACTGGTTTTTGTGATTGGAGGTCCTTATGGTTTTTCTGAAGCCGTGTATCAAAAAGCACAGGGAAAAATATCACTATCAAAAATGACCTTCTCCCATCAAATGATTCGTCTTTTTATGGTAGAGCAATTGTACAGAGGCTTTACTATTCTAAAAAACGAACCTTATCATCACGAATAATTACTTAGTTTTATCATCCAAATACCACTATTTATGAAAATTGTTTTTGCTACCCATAACCCCAACAAGTTAAAGGAAGTTGCTGCAATGTTACCTCATTTTGATTTGGTTTCGTTAACGGATATAAATTGTCATGAAGAAATTCCTGAAACAGCAACCACTCTAGAAGGAAACGCTATTATAAAAGCCGATTATGTTACAAAAACTTATGGCTTGCCTTGTTTTGCAGACGATACAGGTTTACTGGTTGATGCACTAAATGGCGAACCTGGTGTATATTCTGCCAGATACGCTGGGGAACACGGAAATGCTGAAAAAAACATGAACTTACTTTTAGCCAACTTGGCAGAACAAAAAAACAGACAAGCACACTTTAAAACGGTTATTTGTTTAAATATAAACGGAGAACAACATTTGTTTGATGGAATTTGTAAAGGAAAAATTACAGCCCAAAAGAATGGGAATAAAGGATTTGGTTACGACCCCATCTTTCAACCCGAAGGATATAAAAAAACATTTGCAGAAATGAGTTTGGAAGAAAAAGGAGCAATTAGTCACAGAGCTTTGGCTATTCAAAAACTAATTTCATTTTTACAAAAAATCTAAAGTGAACTTAACCAATAAATCATACAGATCCCAACTTATTGCGTTTACTGTACTTTTTTGCATTTGTGTTTTGCTAAATTTATCTGTGGGTAGTTTGTCCATTTCTTTGGCTGATTTTTGGAATATTATAAGTTCTAACGAACAAAACACCAACTTAAACTATATCCTTTTTAACTATAGAATGCCTAAAGCTATTGCCAGTATTCTAGCAGGTGTTGGACTTGGAATTAGCGGATTGCTAATGCAAACATACTTTAGAAACCCATTAGCAGGTCCTTTTGTTCTAGGAATTAGTTCAGGAGCAAGTTTGGGAGTAGCAGTTTTAATTATGGGAAGTAGCCTATTAGGTTTTTCTACTTTTATTTTTAATTACTCACTTCCGCTAGCAGCCAGTATTGGAGCTTTGTTTGTGCTAACTACCGTTATGATTGCCTCTAGAAACTTAAAGAACACCTTATCTATACTTATTATTGGCTTGATGTTTGGCAGCTTTACCTCTGCTATTATAAGCGTATTGTCTTATTTTTCTTCTGCCAACGAACTACAACAATACATTTTTTGGAGTTTAGGTAGTTTAGGTAACTTGCAGTGGAAAGAAATTTACTTATTACTTGCTTTAGAAACCATTTGTCTATTGTTTTTAATCAAAATTGCCAAGCCTTTAGATGCACTTCTCTTGGGTGAAAATTATGCTAAAAGTATGGGAGTAAATTTAAAGAAAACACAAACTTCAATTTTTATTATAACTAGTGTACTAACAGGTTGTATTACAGCATTTATGGGCCCTATTGCATTTGTAGGTCTTGCCATTCCGCACTTAACAAAGTTAATTTTTAAGAACGCCAATCACCTTGTTTTAATGCCTGCAGTAGGGCTTATAGGTGCCATCGTGTTACTACTTTGCGATACGGTGTCTCACATACCTATCAATCACAAACACTTACCTATAAATGCTACCACTTCTCTTTTGGGAGCTCCTGTTGTTATTTGGCTTTTGGTTTCTAAATCCAGACAATTTTTATGAAAAAACAGATTTTAACCACTCAAAATTTAGCCATAGGCTACCAAACCTCTAAACAGAAAACAACACTATGTAAAGCCATAGATTTACAGATTTTTAGTGGTGAAGTTTTGTGTTTACTGGGTAGAAACGGGGCAGGAAAATCTACACTTCTAAAAACATTAGCCAAACTACTTCTACCTTTATCAGGCTCTTTATTTGTAGAACAAACTTCTTTTTCAGAATTATCTAACATCCATTTTGCCAAAAAAATTTCGGTTGTATTAACTGATCGTTTGCCTGAAAATAGCCTAACAGTGTATCAAACCATAGCACTGGGCAGACAGCCCTACACCAATTGGGCTGGAAAATTAACTCCATTTGATGAAAAACAAATCAACAAAGCCATTCACCTTACCGATATAAAAAACATTCTTGATAAAAACACAAGTGAGTTAAGCGATGGACAATTGCAAAGAGTAATGATTGCCCGAGCCTTAGCACAAGACACTCCTATTATTTTGTTAGACGAACCCACCTCTCACCTAGACATACATCACAAACTAAATATTTTTAGAATTTTAAAAAACATTAGCCAAGAAACTCAGAAAACTATTTTGATTTCTACACACGAAATCAATTTAGCATTAAAATACGCAGATCGTTTGTTGTTAATGCATCAACAAACACTGCATCTTGGCACTATTAAAGATCAGCAAACACAACAAGTTTTGATGAACATCTTTAACTCAGACCTGATTCGTTTTGACGTAGCAACACATCAATTTATTTTTTAATAAAAAAGCTGTCCGTGTAACCGGACAGCTTTTTTAGTTTTTACTTTTTTTCTTTTATGCTTTATGCTTTGTTCTGAGTTTTGATCAAATTCAGAGCAGAACCCGCTTTGTACCATTCTATCTGTTGTGCATTGTAACTATGGTTCAACTGAATTGTATCTTTAGATCCATCCGCGTGCTTTATTTCTAAAGTCAGCGTTTTGTTTGGAGCAAATTTTTCTAAATCTGTAAAAGTAAATACATCATCTTCTTGGATTAAATCGTAATCTGCTTCGTTTGCAAATGTCAATCCTAACATTCCTTGTTTCTTTAGGTTAGTTTCGTGAATACGTGCAAAGGATTTTACAATAACAGCAGCTACTCCTAAATGACGTGGTTCCATTGCCGCATGTTCTCTAGAAGATCCTTCTCCATAATTGTGATCTCCTACAACGATAGAAGGAATGCCAGCTGCTTTGTATGCTCTTGCTGTATCGGGCACAGCACCATAAGCACCTGTTAGTTGATTTTTTACTTTGTCGGTTTCTTTATTATATGCATTTACGGCACCAATTAGACAGTTGTTAGAAATATTATCTAAGTGACCTCGATAACGCAACCAAGGACCTGCCATAGAAATATGATCTGTGGTACACTTTCCAAAAGCTTTGATTAATAACTTAGCCTCTTTGATTTCTGTTCCCAAAGGAGTAAAAGGCTCTAGAAGTTGCAATCGCTCTGAATCTGGACTCACAACCACCTCTACACTAGATCCATCTTCTTTTGGTGATTGATAACCTGCATCTTCTACATCAAAACCTTTAGGTGGCAATTCAAAACCAGTAGGCTCTTCAAACTTTACCTCTTCTCCATTTTTATTGATTAGTGTATCTTTTGTAGGATCAAAATCTAACCTACCAGAAATAGCAATAGCAGCCACCAGTTCTGGAGAAGTTACAAACGCATGAGTGTTTGGGTTACCATCGGCACGTTTCGCAAAGTTTCTGTTAAAAGAATGTACAATAGAATTTTTTGGTGCATTTTTAGGATCTGAATATCTAGCCCATTGTCCAATACAAGGTCCACAAGCGTTGGTAAAAATTCTAGCTCCTAATTCCTCAAAAATTCCAAGCAATCCATCTCTATCTGCTGTATATCGTACTTGTTCTGAACCAGGATTGATTCCAAAATCTGCTTTTACAGCTATTTTTTTATCTACCGCTTGTTGTGCTATGGATGCTGCTCTAGACAAATCTTCGTATGATGAATTGGTACAAGATCCTATCAACCCCCATTCTACATCTAAAGGCCATCCATTTTCGGTTGCTTTGGCTGTCATATCTTTTCCTGCTTCGGTAGCTAAGTCCGGAGTAAAAGGTCCGTTTAGGTGAGGTTTTAATTCGCTTAAGTTAATTTCAATAACTTGGTCAAAATATTCTTCAGGATTGGCATATACCTCATCATCTCCTGTTAAATAACTAGCAACTTTGTTAGCTTCATCAGCAACTTCATCACGATCTGTGGCACGTAAATAACGTTCCATAGATGCATCGTAGCCAAAAGTAGAAGTTGTAGCTCCTATTTCTGCCCCCATATTACAAATGGTTCCTTTACCTGTACATGACATTGATTTGGCTCCTTCTCCAAAATATTCTACAATAGCCCCTGTACCTCCTTTTACGGTTAAAATACCTGCTACTTTTAAAATAACATCTTTAGGTGCTGTCCATCCAGATAATTTACCTGTTAATTTGACCCCTATCAACTTTGGAAATTTTAATTCCCAAGGCATTCCAGCCATAACATCTACTGCATCGGCACCTCCTACACCAACAGCGACCATACCCAAACCTCCTGCATTTACAGTATGAGAATCTGTTCCAATCATCATCCCACCAGGAAACGCATAATTTTCTAAGACTACTTGGTGTATAATTCCTGCTCCTGGTTTCCAAAAGCCTATACCGTATTTATTAGAAACTGATGATAAGAAATCAAAAACTTCTGCACTGGTTTTATTGGCAAATTCCAAATCCTTTTTTGCTCCATCTTTTGCTTGTATTAAATGATCACAGTGTACTGTGGTAGGCACAGCTACTTTTTTCTTACCCGCCTGCATAAACTGTAATAAAGCCATTTGGGCTGTAGCATCTTGACACGCGATTCTGTCTGGAGCAAAATCTACGTAATCTACCCCTCTTTTAAATGCTTTGTTTGCATCCCCGTCCCACAGGTGATTGTATAATATTTTTTCGGATAAGGTTAAAGGTTTTCCCACTACTTCTCTTGCAGCATCTACTCGTTTTACCATACGAGCATAAACCTCTTTGATCATTTCAATATCGAAAGCCATAGAATTGTTTTATAGATTAAAAATTTGTTTGTTCTTGTTCCACCAAGATACGAAAATCATTATTTTTTATAAAACGCATTTGCTACGATTATGAGCTCATTTCCTAACCACACAAAATATTGCATAAAAAAGCCCGAATCTTTACGATTCGGGCTTTTGAATTTTATCTAAAAAATGTAATTACTTTACCAATTGCTTTTGTGAAGGAGCAAATCTTGTCAATACAATTCCTTCAACAGCAGCTTCATATTCTTCTAATGTAGGAGTTCTCCCTAACACTGTTGATAAAACTACAACTGGAGTAGATGATAGTAAAGACTCTCCTTTTTTCTCATTAGAATCTTTTACTACACGACCTTGAAACAAACGTGTTGATGTAGCCATTACCGTATCTCCTGGTTCTGCTTTTTCTTGGTTACCCATACATAAGTTACATCCTGGACGTTCTAAATATAACATGTTTTCGTATTTGGTACGTGCAGCTGCTTTTGGAGCGTTGTCATCAAACTCAAAACCAGAATATTTTTGCAATACTTCCCAATCTCCTTCTGCTTTAAGCTCATCTACAATATTATAAGTAGGTGGTGCTACTACTAAAGGAGCTTGAAATTCTACTTTTCCTTGTTGTGCTTCGATATTTTTTAGCATTTGAGCCAGTATTTTCATATCTCCTTTATGCACCATACAAGACCCTACAAATCCTAAGTCTACTTTTTTGGTTCCACCGTAGTAAGACAACGGTCTAATTGTATCGTGGGTGTAACGCTTAGAAACATCATCATTATTTACATCTGGATCCGCAATCATTGGTTCTGCAATCTCATCCAAATCAATAACCACCTCTGCATAATACTTAGCGTTTGCATCTGGCTTTAATGTTGGATTGTTTCCTGATTGAATTTCGACAATACGATTGTTTGCTTTGTCAATCAATCCTTGCAACACTTGTTTGTCGTTATCCATTCCTTTATCAATCATGATCTGGATACGATCTTTTGCTATTTCTAAAGATTCTATTAAGGTCTCGTCTTCAGAGATACAGATTGAAGCTTTTGCTTTCATTTCTGCTGTCCAATCGGTAAATGTAAATGCCTGATCCGAAGTTAGTGTACCAATATGTACCTCGATTACTCTTCCTTGGAATACATTTTCTCCTCCAAACTGCTTTAACATTTGTTGCTGTGTTGCGTGCACCACATCACGGAAGTCCATGTAACCTTTCATGTTCCCTTTAAAAGTTACTTTTACAGAATCTGGAATTGGCATGGTTGCTTCTCCTGTAGCCAAGGCCAAAGCAACAGTTCCTGAATCGGCTCCGAAAGCTACTCCTTTAGACATACGTGTATGAGAATCTCCTCCAATAATAATATCCCAGTCACTTACAGTAATATCATTTAGCACTTTGTGAATTACATCTGTCATAGAGTGATAAGAGCCTTTTGGATCTCTTGCTGTAATCAAACCAAAGTCATTCATAAATTTCATCAACTTAGGAATGTTTGCTTTTGATTTATTATCCCATACAGAAGCGGTATGACATCCTGATTGGTATGCTCCATCAACGATAGGAGAAATTACTGTTGCTGCCATCATTTCTAACTCCTGCGAAGTCATTAATCCTGTAGTATCTTGAGAACCTACAATATTTACTTCTACTCTTACATCTGAACCAGCGTGCAATGTTTTTCCTGGAGTGGTACCTACAGCATTTTTGTTAAAGATTTTTTCAACCGCTGTTAGTCCTTGTCCTTCTACCGAAATTTCCTTTGAAGCAGCATATACTTTAGGAATTTCGATTCCTAATACTTTGGCTGCAAAGGTTTGTAATTTTTTACCAAAAACTACAGCGTAAGAACCTCCTGCTTTAATAAACTCCATTTTTTGAGGAGTTAACGCAGCGGAAATATCTTTTAATTCTTTAGTTCCGTTATAGAGCTTTTTTTCTTTTGTGTTGATGGTTAGTACTGTTCCTGTTTCAACAGAATATTCTTGTTTTAACACAGGCTCTCCATCTTTGTTTACAACAGTATTCCCTTCTGCATCTTTTTGTTTTACCCAGTTTTGCAAATCAATTCCAATTCCTCCTGTAACCCCAACAGTGGTTAAGAAAATTGGAGAAATTCCGTTAGTTCCTGCAATTACTGGAGCTATGTTGATAAAAGGCACATAAGGACTTGAAGGAAGTCCTGTCCACAACGCAACGTTGTTCACTCCAGACATTCTAGAAGATCCTACCCCCATTGTTCCTTTTTCTGCTACCAACATAACTCTTTTGTCTGGATGTTGTTCTTTTAAAGCAGTAAGTTCTTGTTGCATTTCTTTGTTATGCTCAAAAATACACTGTCCATGCAATTCTCTATCAGATCTTGAGTGAGCATCAGCACCTGGCGAAAGCAAATCTGTAGAAATATCTCCTACGCCTGCTATAAAGGTTACTACCTTAATTTCTTCTTCAACTTCAGGCAATTTGGTAAAGAATTCTGCATGTGCGTAGCTCTCAATCAATTCTTTAGCTACTGGGTTTCCTGCTTTGTAAGCTTGTTCCAATCTATCGGTATCTGCTTCGTACAAGAACACTTGAGTTTTTAGAACCTCTGCAGCTTGTTTAGCAATTGCAGCATCTTGTCCTAATGCCAAATCTAACAATACTTCAATAGAAGGACCTCCTTTCATATGAGATAACAACTCAAATGCAAAAGTTGGAGCAATCTCTTCTACCACAGATTCACCAAGAATAATTTCTTTTAAAAACTTCGCCTTTACACCCGCTGCACTTGTTGTACCCGGTAAAGTATTGTAAATAAAGAACTTTAATGAGTCTTTTCTGTGTTCGTTATCTACATCTTTAATTTGAGCAATAATCTCACTTAGCAAATCAGCACCATCAATTGGCTTTGGATGAAGACCTAAAGCTTTTCTTTCTTCGATCTCCTTGATGTAATCGTTATAAATGTTCATAAATTAATCTTTTCAGAATTGTTCGTTTTTGGTTCGGCAAGATACAAAATAAGCAAGCTACAATAAAAGCTGTAAACCCTTGTATTTACCTAAAAGAGATGATTTTTAACAAATTCTCTATTTTCTATATATTTTAACACAGCTTTGCCTATTTTACTTAAGACATACTCTAAATAAAAAGCTGCTAGAAAGTTATTTTTAGAAAAAAATAAAAAAAGTAGATCTATAAGCCGAGTTCTGTAACCCAAAACAAGTTTAGGTCTCTTATCATTTATCTAGAATTGCTGTTACCAACAACCTCTATCTGCCTACCCCTTGGAATTGAGCGAACTACTCTTACCTTATAAAAAGGACTCCAATATACATGACATTGCACCACATAGAGTTTACCTGGTTTCACTACAGCCGAACTGTACTTGCTTTCTGTTGCACTTGTCCTCTATCAAAATATTTTGATAGGACGGGTGTTACCCGCTATGCTGTTCTATGGTGCTCGGACTTTCCTCTCTAAACATTATTTAGAGCGATAAGACGATCTACTTTAATAATTCTATACACTATCCATACTTTATCTATAGAGTAACTATAGCTTATTTATGAACAATACTTTACTTTATTATTCAACTTTATCATAAGGCAAAAAAAACCCACCTAGTAAACCAGGTGGGAAAAATTGCTATGAAAAAGAAAAAGTGTGTTATAAATAACACACTTCAAAGATAGTTACTTTTTATGTTCTGGCAAACAAAAAAAATATTTTTTTTGTGTTTTTTTTCAGTTCTTATACTTTGTTAAGAAAACATATCCTTTACCTTATCAAAGAAAGACTTGTCTGACTTGGTTGGATTGGGTTTAAAGTTCTCATTATCAAGATTGTTTTTAAAGAACTTTGCTTGTTCTTTGTTCAACTCTTGAGGAGTCCAAATATTTACGTGTACCATCATATCTCCAGTTCCATATCCTTCTATGTTTGGTAATCCTTTTCCTTTTAATCGTAATATTTTTCCTGATTGTGTACCTTCCTCAATCTTAATTTTCACCTTTCCGTTTACGGTTTCTACCTCTTTGCTTACTCCTAGTACAGCTTCTGGAAAACTAATGTACAAATCGCTGTGTAAGTTGATTCCTTCTCTTTTTAGTGTTTCGTGAGGAACTTCTTCTATTAACACCAATAAATCTCCAGCAATTGCATTGTTCCCTGGAGCTTCATTTCCTTTTCCTGCAACTTTTAACTGTACTCCATCTGTTACTCCTGCCGGAATGTTAATGGTTACTGTTTCTTCTTCAGTAACCAACCCTTGTGCATCTGCACCGCTAGGTTTGTTTTTTAGAATTTCTCCTGCTCCTCCACAAGCATTACACGTAGTAGCAGTTTGCATTCTACCCAATATCGTATTGGTTACCTGCATTACTTGTCCCGAACCATTACATGTTGTACAAGTGGTGTAGCTTACTCCTTTGGCTTGTTTTTTTCTACGAACTTTTATTTTTTTATCAACACCGTTGGCAATTTCTTCTAAAGTTAGCTTTACACGAATACGCATGTTAGATCCTTTGACCATTCCTCTTCGTCTTCCTCCGCGTTGACCTCCTCCGCCAAAGCCACCAAAACCACCTCCAAAGATGTCTCCAAACTGGCTAAAAATATCGTCCATATCCATTCCGCCAAAACCGCTACCGCCACCTTGGCCTCCTTCAAAGGCACGGTGTCCGTATTGATCGTAGCGAGCACGTTTGTTTTCATCACTTAGCACCTCGTAGGCTTCTGCAGCGAGTTTAAATTTTTCTTCTGCTTCTGTATCTCCAGGATTTTTATCTGGGTGATACTTTACAGCCATTTTACGGTACGCCTTTTTTATCTCTGCAGCTGATGCTCCTTTAGAGATTCCTAATACCTCGTAAAAATCTTGTTTTGCCATTTTTTATTCAATTAGCAATTAAAAATTTACAATTGGCAGTTTCGTTGCTCAATTACAAATAGATAATTGTACATTGTTAATTTTAACTATTGTCCTATTACTACTTTTGGAAAACGAATAATAGTATCTCCTAATTTGTATCCTTTCTCTACCACATCAATAACTTTTCCTTTTAAATCTTCTGTGGGTGCTGGGATTTGAGTAATTGCTTCTTGGGTATCCGCATCAAAAGTATCTCCTTGCTTTACCTCTACTTGCGTTAGTCCTTTTTGCTCTAAGGTTTTTACCAATTTGTCTTGAATTAGTGCTACTCCTTTTACCAATTCTTGGTCTTCGCTTTTATTGATTTCTACCATCCCTCTGTCAAAATCATCTACAATCGGTAATAATGACACGATGATGTCTTTTCCTGCCGTTTTAAACAATTCTACACGTTCTTTAGAAGTACGTCTTTTATAGTTTTCAAACTCTGCAAACAATCGTAAATACTTGTCTTTTTCTGCTTGTATCAAATCTTCTACTGATGTTTCTTGTTTAGGTTCTTCCTTTGTATCGGCTTCTTTTTCTACGGTTTCTTCTGTAGAAGCATTGGTAGTAGATTCTACTTGCTCTGCAGCTACTTGATCTTCAACTGCCTTTTCTTCTTGTTGGATATCTTCTTTTTTACTCATGTTCGATATTTATCAGTATGTTTTGTTGTGCTTATTTTCAAAAGATTTGCCAATTGTTTAAAAATGTCAAAATGGCACTTTCTAAAAACTTTGCAAAAGTACAACTTTAGCTTCAGCTAAGAAAACATCTAATTTGAAGTTTTTAAAGAAGTCTTTTTTGTTTGTTTAGTGTAGTATTTTAAACAGTAATTCCTTTAGTATATCATGATGACTGATGTTTGATGCTCCTACTCCTTTGCTTTTTAAATCCGCTTCTCTTAAATATCCTATAACCTGAGAAACTTTTCGCATGGGATAATTTTTTCCTGCCAAAACATAATCATCTACAAAGTAAGGACTAACCCTTAAGACCCTGGCTACATTTCCTTTTGATTTATCACTTAAACCATGATACAATAGCAACTGAGTAAAATAGCTGTTGATTAACGAAATAGTCATTACCAACGGATTGCTCTTAGGGTTTTCTGCAAAATAGTTGATGATTTGATTGCATTTTAAAATGTCTTTTTTACCGATGGCTTTTCGTAGTTCAAACACATTATAGTCTTTGCTAATTCCTATATTTTCCTCTATATGTTTGGGAGTGATGCATGTTTCTGGCGACAAGACAGACATCAGCTTATTCAGTTCATTGCTTATTTTACTTAAATCTGTTCCCAAAAACTCTACCAACATATGCACAGCCTTAGGTTCTATTTGATATTTTTTCCCTTTTAAAACACCAAAAATCCAATCTCCTACCTGATTTTCATAAAGTTTTTTAGACTCAAACACGACTCCTTTTTTAGCCAATGTTTTGATAAGTTTCTTACGTTTGTCTAAAGTTTTGTATTTGTAACAAATTACCAACACTGTAGAATCTAAAGGATTTTCTACATAAGATGTTAAGTTTTCTATAGTTCTAGACAAATCCTGAGCTTCTTTTACCAACACCACTGTACGTTCAGCCATCATAGGAAAACGTTTGGCTTGTGCAATAATTTCATCAACCGAAGTATCTCTTCCATATACCACCGTTTGGTTAAAGCCTTTTTCCTCTTCTGTAAGTATTTTTTCTTCTATATATTCCGAAATTTTATCAATGTAGTAAGGCTCTTCTCCCATTAAAAAGTAGACCGGTTTTATATGTCCTTGATTGATGTCCCCTACTATCTGTTTTACTTCCGTCATAATTGATGTACTTCTGCTTTATCTACCCAAAAGTTTGTTTATTTTTGAGCATGTTAAAACTGAATCTTCCAGCTGTTGATTTAAAAATCAAAAGTAAAGAAAATAAGCTATTTATTTTTGACCCTTATCGAAAAAAAGACATCGTATTAACTCCCGAAGAATGGGTTCGTCAACACGTTGCTTATTACTTAACACATCATAAAAACTACCCAAGTTCGCTTACCGCTTTAGAAAAAGAATTGCGATTGCATCAAACCAAAAAAAGAACAGACATTGTAATTTACAATCGTTTGGGAGCTCCCGAAATTATTGTAGAATGCAAAGCCCCAACGGTAGCGATCAATCAAAAAACATTTGACCAAATTGCTCGTTACAATTTGCAATTAAAAGCCACCTATTTAATTGTAACAAACGGTTTAGAGCATTACTTTTGCCAAATGGATTTTGAAAATCAACGTTATGTATTTTTAAAAGACATTCCTAATTACAAAGATTGATGAAAATTGCCTTAGTTATATTGAATTGGAACGGTAGAACACTGCTAGAAACTTTTTTACCCACCATGATTCAGCACAGTTCAAAAGCTAGTATTTATGTGGTAGACAACGATTCTAAAGACGATTCAGTGGCTTTTGTTTCTGAAAATTTTCCCGAGGTACACCTAATTCAACACAAAGAAAACTTAGGATTTGCTAAGGGATACAATCAGGCAATTCCTGAGATAGATGCTGATGTTTTTTGCATTGTAAATTCGGATATTGAAGTAACACCTAATTGGTTGGATCCTATTATTTCCTTTTACCGTAACAATAAAAATGCTGGAATTGTTCAGCCTAAAATTTTAGACTACAAAAACAAAGCGTTTTTTGAATATGCAGGAGCTGCTGGCGGATTGATTGACAAATATGGTTATGCTTATTGCAGGGGTCGTATTTTTGATTCTTTAGAAAAAGACCATCAACAATATGCAACTGCTCCTATTGCTTGGGCCTCGGGAGCTTGTTTGTTTATAAAGGATAGCTATTTTAAGCTACTTGGTGGCTTTGATGAAGATTTTTTTGCACATTATGAAGAAATTGACCTTTGCTGGAGGGCAAGAAACAATGGGGTTCATGTAGATTGTATTAGCGAAAGTGTGGTGTACCATGTAGGTGGTGCTACTTTGCACAAAAGCAACCCATTTAAAACTTATCTTAACTTTAGAAACTCACTCTATACCTTACTAAAAAACCTTCCAAGGCGAAAAGTTATTCCCATTATTTTTATACGTATGGTTTTGGATGGCTTGGCTGCTTTTAAATTTTTATTAGCAGGAAAACCTAATCATATTTTAAGTATTTTAAAAGCTCACTTGTCGTTTTATCAAAATTTTACCCTAATGCGACACAAAAGAGGTTCTTATCAAACCTACGACTATTATCACACCAAAAGTATTGTATGGGAATATTATGTAAAAAAACATAAAAAGGTTAAATCGTTATAAATTTATGGAAACACCTTTAAAGAGAATTAACAAATATTTAAGTGAAATTGGATATTGTTCTAGAAGAGCTGCAGACAAATTGATAGAAGAACAACGCGTTACCATTAACGGAAAAGTACCCGAAATGGGCACTAAAATTTCTGAAGACGATGAAGTTCGAGTAGACGGAATTATGGTTAGCACGCCCAAAGAAGCTCATACCTATATTGCGTTTCACAAACCTGTAGGAATTGTTTGTACCACAGATCAAAAAAGAGAAAAAAACAATATTATTGATTACATCAAACATCCAAAAAGAATTTTCCCTATCGGTAGATTGGATAAACCTAGTGAAGGTTTGATTTTTTTAACCAGTGATGGAGATATTGTCAATAAAATTCTACGTGCTAGCAATCATCACGAAAAAGAATACTTGGTAAAAGTAGACAAGCCTATCAATAAAGATTTTATAGAAAAAATGAGTAACGGAATTCCTATTTTAGGAACCGTCACCAACAAATGTTTGGTAGAAAAAATCAATATGTATGAGTTTAAGATTGTTTTAACTCAAGGATTGAATCGTCAAATTCGTAGAATGTGTGAGTATTTGGATTATCATGTAAAAAAGTTAAAACGAATCCGTATTATGAACGTGTATTTGGATATTCCTGTAGGTCAATGGAGAGATTTAACCAAAGAAGAATTAAAAACCTTACACAAACTAACCTCCGATTCTAAAAAACACATTTCTTAAAACACTGAATTTTAAGGATTTCAAAAAAACGAACTCTCATTTTTATTTTTTTGTTAACTTTAGTTCCCTAATCTTATCTGTTTATGGAAATTGCACCCATTTTACTTACACTTAAACTAGCATGCATTACCACTGTTATTTTATTTGTAATAGCTATTCCGATAAGCTATGGTTTGGTGCGTATGAACTCTAAGATCAAACCTTTTTTAGAAACTATAGTCAGTTTACCGTTGGTGCTTCCTCCTACCGTTTTGGGTTTTTATTTTTTAATAAGCATGCACCCCAATACAGTTTTTGGGCAACTTATTGAACGTGTTTTTGGACAATCTCTTGTGTTTTCTTTTTCAGGACTTGTCGTTGCTTCTATACTTTATAGCTTGCCTTTTATGGTGCACCCTATACAATCTGGACTGGCTTCTTTACCTAAGTCTTATTCAGAAACTGCAGAACTCATGGGAAAATCAAAGTGGACCACGCTCTGGAGAATTTTACTTCCCAACATTAAACCCGCTTTGTTAACAGGTATTGTGCTTAGTTTTGCACATACCATAGGAGAGTTTGGTGTGGTTTTAATGATTGGAGGAAACATCCCTAATCAAACACAAGTGGCTTCTATTGCTATTTATGACGAAGTAGAATCTTTAAATTATGCTGCTGCCAATGAATATTCTTTAGTTTTGTTGATTTTATCTTTTGCCATTTTATTAAGTGTGTATTTAGTTAATGGAGGAAACTTTAAACGTTTATTTAAATGATTCATTGCAACCTACACAAACGTTTTACAAACAAACACAACGCTTTTGATTTACGCATAAAAGCTTGTTTTGAAATGCATGCTATCAACGTAATTTTTGGTCCTTCGGGAGCAGGAAAAACAACATTGCTACGTATTATTAGTGGCTTGGAAAAAGCTTGCTATGGAAGCTTAAAGTTTAACAATACTCGTTGGCTAGATGCCGATAAGCAACTATTTGTTCCACCTAGCAAAAGAAACATTGCTTATGTATTTCAAGACTTTGGTTTGTTCCCTAACATGACTGTATTACAAAACCTGAAATTTGTTAAGAAAGAACTGAATCAAAATTTATTAGAAGACATTATCTCTACTTTAGAAATACAAAATTTACTACAACAAAAACCTTCGGAATTGTCGGGTGGACAAAAACAACGAGTTGCTTTGGCTAGAGCTTTGGCACAAGAACCTGAATTGCTATTGTTAGACGAACCTTTGACTTCTTTGGATGAAGCTTTGCGATGCAAACTTCAAAAATACTTGGTTAAATTACAACAACGCTACCGATTTACTGTAATTTTAGTAAGCCACAATTTAGAAGAAGTTTTAAAAGTTGCCGACCGTGTTTGTGTGTTAGAAAACGGAACCGTAAGCCTACAAGGTGCTCCTACTTTATTGTTAGCCCACAATCCTAAAAACACCTTGCAAGGGACGGTATTGGAAATTAATAATCATACGGTTTGTATTTTGATTGGCACCCAAAAAATCACGGTACAAAAAGAACAAATTGTAGATGCTCACTATCAAAAAGGAAGTAGCATTACACTACAACTACCACCAACACCTTAAAGCGTTCTTACTACCTGATTTAATGCTTTTCTTATCTTTGGCTTTTTACTTGGTTGGTTAAAATCTTCTGCATCTCTTTGGCCAATTGCCACAGCCAATACTGTTTTAAAGTCTGTATTGCCTACTATCTTGTCGTATGCTTCAGACTCTATTCCTTCCATCGGAGTAGCATCCACCCCTAATGCAGCACAAGCACTTAAAAACATTCCCAAGGCAATATATACTTGTTTTGTCATCCATTCTTTCATTGCATCTTCTGACTGATGCTCTGCAGCTACCCTATAAAACTCATAAGCATATTCTGGCAAGCGTTCTTTTAGTTCCTTAGAAAAAGCTGTTAAATTATCTATCGATCGAAATACTACTACTGTATCACAGTTCATCACTTTTTCATGATTGTGCTGAGAAACTTTAGACAAAGTTTCTTTTGTAGCTACATCTTGTACAAAAACAAACTCCCAAGGTTGACTGTTTATAGATGAAGGACTTAGCCTTAGCACTTCTTTTAACTCCTGTATTTTGCTTTCTTCTATTTTTTTAGCACTATCGTATACTTTGGTAGTGTATCTATTTTCTATTGCTTTTAAAAAACTCATTTTTTTTGATTTATATTTTGTTAACAATCTTTATCCTCCAAATTACAAGCGACTCCATTCCAGTCTTTGGGAGCTAACTGATGCAGCATTTCTACCAAAGTAGACGTGGGCACTGCTCCTGTTACTCGGTGAATTTCATCCACAATAAAAGTAGGAACAGATCGAATATTTTGTTGTTTGATTTGTTGTTCTTTTTGTAGCACTAGGTTTCTGTAATCTACCAAATCTTCCCAAGCATCTTTTACGTCTTGGTTAGATAAAAAACCTACTGTTATATCTAGAATGGCTCCCATGGTTGTGATGGATTTCCCTTCTTGAAAATAAGCTTTTTGGATTTGATGCAAAACTTGTACCCCTACACCTTTTTCTTGAGCCTTAGCTATTACCTGATGGAGTTTTAAGGTATTGGGAATGGTTTTAAATTTCTTTGGATACATACCAAGCCCCTCTTCTTTTCCTGCATCTATTACTGCTTTGTATATTTCATCCACGTCGGTAATTCCTTTACTTTTCCAATACTCTTCTATAGATATTCCTTCTTCTGGTAAATCAGGACGAAGTTGATAAGGAATTAACTGAATATCCACTTTGGCATTTGCTTTTTGAATGGCTTGTTGCAATCTGTGGTGACCTATATAACACCAAGGACATATAATGTCGTAAACTATCTCTATTTTAAGTGCTTTTTTTTTCATAAAACCATAGTCGATACAAACACTACAACTTTACGCAATCCATTAAAAAAAGAATATAAAAAAAACCAGACTTTCTTATTACTAAGAAAGCCTGGAAAAAAAATAAAATGAACTGCTATGAAAAAAAAGTTTAGTTTAGTTTGTAAAAATTAGTTTTCCGTTGTAGGTTTTTCCTTTATTCACTTCCAATTCGTAAATAAACACTCCTGAAGAATTTACAGGCTTGCTATAGTCTATGGTGTTGCTTCCCTTTACCAATTTTCCATCAAGCTGTTGCACCATTTTTCCTGCTAAATTGAATACTGTCAACTGGAATGTGGTTGCAATTTCACTTTCTAAAACAATTGTGGTCGTATCTTGTATTAAATTGGTTGCAAAAATATGTTCAGCCTCTTCGTGTTCCTCTTCTGTGATAATGGTTGCATCTACAGATTTGAATTGAATGTTTTCAATACTCATTTCTTTGGTCTCTTCTACTCCTATTTTTGCTACGTTCTGGGTAAATACTATCATTGTTACGTCAGACATATCGATAGACTGATTCTGATTGTTTTTAAAATCACTCAATTTAATTTCTTTGCTTTCCATTTCTTGAGACAACGTTACTGTGTATTTATGTTGTGCTTCCCAATTTTCTACTCCATCTTTCATAATCACTATAGTCATAGTACCTGTACCTTTGGTATCTAACTTTAATGTGTTGTATTCACTTAAATCAATAGCTCTAAATCTTGGTGTAAAAGCTTTGTAAACCGATACGTAATTTTGTGTTTTTGCTTTTAGGTTGATGTTACGCTCTACTAAGAACGAGTTCTCATCTGCTTCTTGTGTTTGTGGAGTAATTTCGTAAGAAAGTACTTCTGTATTGTAAGAAGAGTCATCTACCCCCCAAGCTCCGTCTGCAATAAATACATCATCGGGTGTTCCTCCTTTGTTACTTTGAATTCTAAAACCAAAATCGAACAAAGCTCCTGACTCAAATTCTACCTGTGCATTGTGGCTATCTAAGGCTATTTCCGCATTTACCATTTCAGCTTCACTTGTTTCTGTCTCCTTAATTCCTCCTTCTATTGTTATGCTAGAACTATCATCATTACTGGTAATATTTAATCTTAACTTTCCATTTCTATAAAAACCACTTCTTACAAATGTATGTGGAGGCATAGAATTGTTATAGCTGCTAATTTCTTTTACTTCCTTGAATGAATTTATGATACTAGAAGCCAATGTATATAAATCATCTACTGAATTTGACCAAATTTGAAAATTGTAAAAAGTTTCCTCAGAATATTTATCTAAATTCCAGTGAGACTCTACCCCATAACTTGCTCCTTTATCGTATACTGAAAAGCTTAACACGTGTTCTACTTCTCCCCCAGGATTTTTAATCGTTGCTTTGATAAACAATTCCTCTTCAATTAAGAATGTATTAATTCCTAAAATCTCTCCTCCCAACAATCTATCGCAAATGTATTTGGTATGCTCATATACTCCATTTTCAGTTTCTAAAGCTAGAATAGAAGCTATTGTTTCGTTTTCTGGGTTGACATAATCTACTGAAACCAAACTAATCGCATTGGTTAAGTTTAACAAGTCTTGTGGGCTAGATTCTTTGGCAGTAGTGTTTGATAACACATCTAGTGGAATGAAATCTTCTATACCTTGCGCTGTGTTTGCCAAAGCGTTTGCTGTTGGTTTAAATACAGGTGCTTTGCTTGCATTGAACTCGTAGCTGGTTCTTTTTCTAAAATAGTTTCTTGCATTTATTTTTTCAGAAAGTCTGTCATTACTTTCCAACCCTCCTTCGTTTCCACTAGTAATTGGAGTAATTACTGGACAAGCTGCTACACCAGAACAAGCAGGATCGTCACAGTCTACCAAACCATCACCATCGTCATCCAATCCGTTACTACAATCTTCGTCTGGTACTGGAGCCAAAGGACATCTTGCTCCATCGTTAGAACCACTTGCGGGACCAAAGGCAAATAAATTAGAATCCATAGCTCCATTGGGCTGAATTGTGTGTACCTTTTTCACTCTGTATATGGTTCCTGTTTCGTTTGCAGACAAATAAAAGTTTCCATCTACATCAAAATAAACTGCTCCGTAGGTATATTGTTGTCCGTTTACAATAGGCACCACACCCAAGTTGGTTGTTGTGTTGGTTGTAACGTCAATTCTATACAAATTATTAGTTTTCTTTTCTATTGCATACAACATATTGTCTGCTGCGTTAAATGCCCAATCGTGAATATTGATATTGCTTGGCAACTCAAAAGATCCTAAAAATTGTAGATAGTTTTCCGACTCTGGATTTAAGTCAACCTTGTACACTGTTTTTCCGCTTTTGTAGTAGTAGATTCCATTCAAATCAATATCCCCTACAAAACTCCACGCTCCAGAAGTAGGCATTGATGAAATTTCATATTCAGTGGCTTCAAAATCTTTTCCTATTCTAATGATTGTTTTGGGCTTGTCTTTTACAAATCCCCATAAAAAACCATCAGCGTTGTTGTATGCGGCTGCGTTTATTTTAGTTGGAACAATATCTTCCTTTACTAAGATTGATGATCCAGAAGCCAAATTAACCGCATAAATATCATTGTGTTGAAACAAATAAGCACTGTACACACAGTTAAAAGGCTCCCCGTTGTCTACAACTTCTTGATCCGTATTTTGTGTTGCAGAATTCATGGCTTCTGTAAATTCTGAAACCGAGAATGTTGCTATTTGTGTGTAATTGTTTCCTGCCTTTGCTAAAAAGTCTTGCTCCTGTAAATTTTCTAAAGTATAAGTCATCGTAAAAGAACCTGCATTTCCATCTCCTATACCACTTACGTTGTCTAATTTAAACCCATCAAAAGGATCGTTATTCCCTAGAGACTCTTCAATATTTCCTGTTACTCCTCCTTGCACAACCGACCAAGAGACATCGGAAAAAGTGTTTCCATTGTTAACCTCTACAGAAAAGTGACTTAATTCTTTACAATCTTTACCTGAACATCCATCATGAGCTACCTCAATTTGGATGGTGTATGTTCCGTTTGAATTTTCCACAACCGAATTAATTCTTGTTGAAAAACCTCCTCCATTCAATTTATATTCCGTTTTACTAGTTTCAGTACTTAGGGTTGTTAAGTTCTGATTAGGTTTTACAGTAGCATTAACTTTAGCTCCAAATAAAAAACCTAACGCCATTAATAGATAACAAATTATTGCTTTTGTGTTTACTTTGGTTTTTTGTAGTTTTTTCTCCATGACAATGAGTGTTGGGGTGTTGGTGTTATTTTTCTACCACAAAGGTAGTGGGGTTATAGTGCTTTTTTTAAGGTTTTAGACAAACGACACTTTATCTTAGACGAATGGTAAATTTAGCTATCTTAAATGCACAGTCCTTTAAATTTACAATTTAACTAACTAAAAACCAACTCAATTCACAAAATCCATCTAGTTATCAAAATTCTATTACAAGTTGTTTTTTATTCTTCTTTTTAATCGCTATCAATACCAACAAAAAAACCTATTAGGCAAAATCTAATAGGTTGTTTGTTGGTATTTTTTAAATTGTTTTTTTACGATATCAATGCTCCTATTAAAAAGCCTAAAGTAAGTAACAGGAATTTTAGCATTGCTTTGTAGTTAATTTTTTTAGAGGTCTGAGGTAGGGTAATATTCTTCATAATTGTAATTTAAGGGGTTCTATTCAAAACACAAAAGTATAATAATTTATGTTTTCTCTATATTAAATTTAGATCAACAGTCGTTTTGGCTCGGTGGATGGAAGCAGCTTTTCGGTAGTTCTTTTTCAAACTGATAGCTTTATAAAACTACCTCTATTATTCAGTTACAATCAAAAACCAGCATGCTAGGCTGCTGGTTTTATCAAAAAACAAAACTTACTTTAAAAATTGACAAGAGATATATAATAGACCCTAGCACATCTATTCTTTAGGGAAGGTTTATTTCATTTTCAACAACACATAACTTTTGTCTTGCAACATACTAAACAAGTAAATTGTATGGCATTTTGCACATTGATAAGGCTGTAAAACAAAAAACAATCGTTTACATCCTAACATTTTTATTTGGTAGCGAATTCTTGTACTACAAACTGGACAGTATTTATTTTGATACATTTTATTTTCTTTTTAGAAAAGGTCAGTTTCTTTTTCAAAACTGACCTAAAAACAAAACTTACTCTAAGTACAAATGAAAACTATGAATCGTATTATTTATGCTTTATAATTTCCAATGCTTTGGCTAATAACAATTCTCTTCGATCTCCTAAGGCAAACACTTCTAATTTTTCTATTTCATCCACGTTATAAGTTGGCTCTATCCCTTCTTGATACCCTCCTTCTTCATTGGCATTTGATAATTTATAAATAGTGGGGTACAATACCCAGCCCGTTTCTTCCGAACGGTCGTCTTTTATAGTAAAACCTGCTACGTCTTTACCTACATAAAGACTTACTAAAAAGCATCTACGATTACAAAGACGAAACCTCGTTTAAGATTTTTTATGATCGATATGCAAAGCTGCTTTTGAACTGGGCCACCAAACAAACGGGTAACAAAGACGTTGCTGCCGACATCGTACAGAATTTTTGGTTGATTTTTTGGTCTAAACCCTATGCTATCAAAACAGATGAGGAAGGAAATGCGCGAAAATACTTAATTCATTATTTTACTTACAGAATGTTTGACTACTTACGAACATCTGCCGCCAAATCTTTGGGCAATGATTTTTTATTGGAACAGCTTAGTCAAACCAAAAGTTATTCTCATATTATTGAAAATATACAAGTAGAAGAAATATTAACTGTTATTGAAAGTATATTACAAGCGTTTCCCTATATGACACAGCAAATATTCAAAGAGGTATGGGAGAACAATAGATCTGTTAAAGAAACTGCTAAAGAATTAGGAGTTAGCGAAAAAGTGGTAAGAAACCATCATAAAAAAGTACTAGATTCTATTCAAAATAAAGTTCAAAACCTTTTTAATGAAAACGATTTGAATTCTCACAAGGCTGTTCTTAAAATCATCGTTCTATTGGGTGTTTTGATATAAGTAGCTTTTATTGTTTTTCTGCTTTCGAAAAACAAAACAAATAGTACCTTTCATACATTGCCTACTCTATTTCTTACTCGCTATTTTTTCTAGTAATTCTCTTTTATAGGTAATTCCGATGGGAATTTTAGTCTGTTTTATTTGTAAGCAATCACTCTCCATTGCTTTTATTTTATTTAGTGCAACTATGTAAGATTTATGTGCCCTAACAAATAAAGAGGCAGGTAGTTTGTTAAGCAGTTCTGACGTTGTGATGGTTGCCACATAAACTCGTTTCATTGTATACACTTTTACATAATTTCCATAACTCTGTGTAAACAGAATCTCGAGTAGAGGAATTTTTACCCAGTCACTTCCAACTTTTAATTCTATATTATCAAATGTTTTTACAGTTGACAACTCATTACCAATAAATACTTTTTGTTTTAAATGTGCAATTGCCTTTACAAAACGAGGATAAAAAATAGGCTTTAACAAATAATCAATCACTCCATATTCATAACTTTCTAGTGCAAACTCACTATAAGCTGTAGTTAAAATGGTTTTAGGTTTGTTTGGTAATGTTTTTAATAACTCTATCCCTGTAATTTCTGGCATGTCAATATCCAAAAACATCAGATCTACGCTACGATGCGTTAAATACTCTATGGCCTCTAGCCCATTGTACATTTGATGTTCTAAGTTCAAAAAGGAGTTTTTGCTAATATAGTCTGACAACACATAGTGTGCTGCAGGCTCGTCGTCAACAATAATACAGTTTAATTTAGAGCGCATTCTTTTTCCCATTTAAGTTAATCTCTAACCGTACTGAATATTTTTCGGCTTCTAGAATGTCTAAGGTATACTGATCTTCATAAATCAATTCCAGACGTTTTAAGGTATTTTTCAATCCAATTTTTGTCGATTCTATCTTTGTTTTCTTTTTAGGAATACTGTTTTTAACACAAAATTTCAGCTGTCCTTTAATCACTTCAATTTGTATAGACACAAAACTTTTTTCTGTAGATGCCGTTCCATGCTTAAAGGCGTTTTCTACAAAAACAATCAGCAACATTGGAGCTATTTTGTAGTGGGTTTCTGTGCTTATATTACAATTAAAGTCAATATCACATCGATAGCCTACTCGTTCTTTTTCAAGTTTCACGTAGCTTTTTAAAAATTCAATTTCATCGGTGACCTCTACCAAACTAGTATCACTGCTTCCCAGTTGATAACGCATGAGCTGAGATACATGCATGATCAACTCAGAAACCCTTTCTGGATATTTTAAGCTAATCCCGTACAAAGTGTTGAATGTGTTGAATAAAAAATGAGGATTTAGCTGTTCTTTTAACGAATTTAGTTGGGCATTTTTGTTTAGAATTTTTTCTTTATCCAATCGTTTTCTATCTCTATAAAACTGAAAGATCAGACTAATAGACACAATACAAATTAATGTAACCATTAACGTACCTGCTTGAAAGGTATAACTTTTTTGCGCAATAGATTTGTACAAAAAACAGTTTTTATAAATCCATAAGGTAACTGAATGATAGGTGATGAATGTAAACACTCCTAGCAAAACAACAGAAATTAATACATAAACAATCGGTTGATGTTTTTTTAGTAAAAAAGGCAACACAAAAGCTCTATTGATTTGTGCATGTATGTACAATAACAAAAAATAGACAAAGCCCGTAAACAAGCTTCTCCAGTTGTGAATATGGATCCAATCATTTAAGGTAAAAAGAACAAAAGAGGTTATCAAGATAAAAAACTCCTGCCACCATTTATTCTGTATTAGTGTATTTACATACTTGTTCATCTATACATATTTAGCACAAAATAACCAATATTATTTGACAAGTACTTAAAAGAAATGATGAATTGAATTCGTCATTTGATGAATTCTCTTTGTCACTTATTTCAGTCATAAGCTTCAGATCCCATCTACATTTGTACCAAAATCAGTGTATTATGAATACTATCAACTATACAAAAAAGTACCTCCTTTTTGTAACTGTTCTTTTAGGTTTGCATTCTGTCAAAGCTCAAACACTAACTTTAGAAGATGCACTAAACTTAGGAATGGCTAACTATGGAACCCTTAAAGCTAAAGAGCACTACATAGATGCTGCACAACAAACCGTAGATGAAATAAAAAGAAGTTATTTGCCCAATTTCAATTTAGCGGCTCAACAAACGTATGGAACCATTAATGGTCAAAACGGGCCTTTGTATGGTTCAGGAGGTTTAGGGGTTGCTTCTTCTGGTCTTCCGCTACCAGAACAAAACTGGAATGCTGCTTTTGGAGCATTGTATTTGGCGAACATTAATTGGGATTTTTTTACGTTCGGAAAAACTAGAAGTAAAATACGTACTGCCAAAGCAAATGCTAGTTTGGCTTCTGTAGATCTTGAGCAAGAACAATTTAAGCAACAAGTAAAAATTGCAAGTCACTATTTAAACTTATTGGCAAGTCATCGCCTTATAGCTTCACAAAAAAGAAACTTAGAACGAGCAAAAACGGTTCTTCAAAACGCAAGTACTTTGGCTAAAAACGGTCTTCTTCCTAAGGTAGATGCTACTTTGGCTGCCGCAGAAGTTTCTAAAGCTAAAATAGCATTGAACCAATTGATGAACAAGCTCAAAACTCAAAACAATCAACTAGCCAACGCAATGGGAGTTGCACCCAGTAATTTTACCATAGACACAAATTTGGTCTATAAAACTCCGCTACAAATACAATTTTACACTGCCAATACAGAGTCAAAAAACCCGGTGCTAAAATTTTATCAAAGTAAGATTACAGTAGGTAATGAAGTATTGAATTCCTATAAAAAAGAACAGCTTCCTAGCCTTTCTCTTTTTGGTGTTTTTCAAAGCCGAGGTTCTGGGTTTGATTCGGGGTATAACAACAATCAAAACTTGTACACCTCTGACTATTGGAAAGGGATAGACCCTACAAGAAACAACTACCTTATGGGGATTGGCTTTCGATGGAACCTAACTGATATTTTGCGAATTGATAAAAAGATAACCGCACAAAAATTTACACTTAAGGGAGTTCAAGAAGAATACAACACTCTTGAAAACGAACTAAAAACACAGCAAGATGCTGCTCAAAACAGCCTAAAAATAGCCTTACAAAACCTAAAAGAAGCTCCTGTACAGGTAAAAGCAGCTCAACAAGCTTACAAACAAAGACTAGCCCTGTATAGTAATGGACTTACCAACATGGTAGATGTAACTCAGGCACTATATGTTCTTAACAGAGCGGAAACTGACCTAGATGTTATTAGAACCAACGTTTGGCAAGCTTTATTACTTCAGGCCGCATCAGCAGGAGACCTAACTTATTTTACAAATCAAATAAAACAACAATAATTTATGAATTTAATTCGATTTGCTCTTAGAAAACCCATCTCCATTTTGGTGTTCGTAGCTGGTCTCTTCTTTTTTGGAATAGGTGCTGTAAAGTCTGTTAAGGTAGATATCTTACCCAATATGGATTTGCCTGTGCTGTACTTGGCTCATCCTTTTACAGGCTACACCCCAAACCAAATGGAATCTTATTTTGGTAAAAATTACATCAATATTATGTTGATGGCCAATGGTGTAAAATCTATTGAAACACGAAATTTACAAGGACTTACACTAATGAAAGTTAGTTATTATCAAGGAACCAATATGGCACAAGCACAAGCTGAATTGAGTGCATTGACCAACAGGGTTCAAGCCATTTTTCCTCCAGGTTCACAACCTCCAATTATCATTCGTTTTGACTCTTCCACTTTACCCATAGGACAATTGGTGTTAAGTAGTGAAAAACGAAGTAACAACGAGCTTCAAGATCTAGCAAACGTATACGTTAGATCTTCCTTTACCTCAATTCCAGGACTCCTCTCGCCTGCCCCATTTGGAGGAAGTCCTAGAACCATAGAAGTCAACGTAGATCCCGCTCAATTGCGAGCGCATAACTTAACACCAGATCAAATTGTAGAAGCCATTGGACTAAACAACAAAACAGCTCCATCAGGAAATATTCGTATTGGCGAAAAAGACTATCAAACCCCTACCAACAACACGATTAAAAAAGTTGAAGACTTTGAAAAAATTCCTCTTTTCAAAGGAGATGTAGACAATCTGTACCTAGGTGATGTGGCTACTGTAACAGATGGTGCAGACATTATTAAAGGATATGCTTTGGTCAATGGAAAGAGATCTGTTTACCTAAATATTGCCAAAGCTGGTGATGCTTCTACATGGGACGTTGTTCAAAATCTAAAGGCTGCTTTACCCCGAATACAAAATACCTTGCCCGAAGATGTAAAAGTAAGTTACGAGTTTGACCAATCTGTATATGTCATAAATTCCGTAAAAAGTTTAATTACCGAAGGAGTGATAGGAGCCGTACTTACGGGAATCATGGTCATCTTATTTTTAGGAGATCGTAGAGCCGCATTGATTGTTATTCTTACCATTCCTATTTCCATCATTTCTGGGGTTTTATTTTTAAAACTTTTCGGACAAACCATTAACCTAATGACTTTAAGCGGATTGGCTTTGGCTATTGGTATCTTGGTAGATGAAAGTACAGTAACCATCGAAAACATCCATCAACACTTAGACATGGGAAAACCCAAGGCTTTGGCTATTTGGGATGCTTGTAAAGAAATTGCTTTGCCCAAATTGTTGATTCTACTGTGTATTCTGTCTGTATTTGCCCCTGCATTTACCATGATGGGAATCCCTGGATCTTTATTCTTACCTTTAGCACTGGCAATTGCCTTTTCTATGATTACTTCCTTTTTGCTCTCTCAAACTTTTGTACCTGTTATGGCCAATTGGATGATGAAAGAAAAAGCACACCTCCCAAAAGAAGCAGCCTCCCAAGCCCCTAAAAAAAGAAGTTCTTTTGAACGATTTATTAATGCTTACAAACACTTTTTAGATCGTTTGTTCCCCAACAAAAAAACAGTGGGATTGGCCTATTTATTCGGAATATCCGCACTTGCATTTTTCTTAATAAGTTCTATTGGACAAGATGTTTTTCCAAAAGTAAACGCTAGTCAATTTCAGTTACGATTGCGTGCACCCGATGGTACCCGTGTAGAACGCACCGAAGAAAAAGCCATTCGTGTGCTAAAGGAAATAGAAAACATGGTTGGCAAAGAACATATTGGTGTAAGCTCTACTTATGTAGGTATGCACGCTCCTTTGTTTGCTCTTAACCCTATTTATTTGTTTATGGCAGGAACTCACGAAGCAGTTTTACAAGTTTCTTTAAAAGATATACATACGGATATGGATGAATTCAAAGATCAAATAAGAAAGCGAATACAACACATTGAACCGGATCTTAAAATCTCTTTTGAATCTATTGAACTAACCGACAAAGTTCTTGGTCAAGGCTCTCCAACTCCGATAGAAATCAGACTTACAGGAAAAGACAAAAAGCAGAACGAAATCTATGCTAATAAAATCATAGAAAAAATGAAACAAGTCTCCTATTTTAGAGATGTACAAATAGCACAATCTACTCATTATCCGGCCTTAGACATTACTATAGACCGAGTAAAAGCAGCACAACTAGGTGTAGATATGAATGATATCTCTAGATCTTTGGTTGCCGTAACTTCCTCATCACGTTATACCGACAAAAATATTTGGGTAGATGAAAAAGCAGGACTTCCGTACAGTGTTCAGGTACAAGTTCCCATGGACAAAATGAACTCTATAGAAGACATAGGAGCTATTCCTTTACTTAAAAATTCTGTGAGACCTGTGTTAAGTGATGTAGCCACAATTAAGGAATCAGAAACCAATGGGCAAACAGACAACTTAGGAGCTATGCCTTATTTATCTGTTACAGCCAATACAGACCACGTAGATTTAAGCACAGCCTCCAATCAAGTGCAGACTATTGTTAATTCTTTAGGAGAGCTACCTAGAGGCCTAGCCATTGAAGCTATTGGATTGTCCAAGGTCTTATCGGAGACAATGGAGAGCTTAAAACTAGGGTTAATTGTAGCCATTGTTGTTATTTTTTTAATGCTGGGTGCCAATTTTCAATCCTTTAAAGTGTCGTTTATTGTACTAACAACGGTACCTGCAGTGGTTTTAGGCTCCTTAATACTCTTATTAGCTACGGGAGCAACGTTAAACTTACAATCGTATATGGGAATCATTATGTCTGTAGGTGTGTCCATTGCCAATGCTGTTTTACTAATTACCAATGCAGAGCAACTTAGAAAAGAAAGTGGAAACGCACTCCAAGCGGCCAAAGATGCAGCCGCTATTAGAATCCGTCCCATTATTATGACGAGTGTGGCTATGATTGCCGGTATGCTTCCGATGGCTATAGGCCACGGAGAAAGTGGAGAACAAGTATCTCCTTTAGGTAGAGCCGTTATTGGTGGGCTAATTTTCTCAACGCTTACCGTTTTGGTTATACTGCCTGTAATTTTTGCATGGTTACAAAACAAAACAAGCACCGCATCCGTATCCCTAGATCCAGAAGACAGAACTAGTAAATTTTACATACCCACAAAACAATAAAACATGAAATCTAATTCCTTAAAAATAATAGCTTTAGCACTAGTGTTAACTAGCTATGGTTGTTCTCAATCTACCGAAGAAAAAGAAAACATAAAAACAGCTGATACTCCTGCAAAAGTTACCACGTTCCCACTACAAAAAGACCTTTTGACCTCTTATGTGTCAATTCCAGCAGAAATAGCTGCTTTTACCTATGTGGATTTGTATGCCAAAGTAGGTAGCTACGTTAAAGAACTTAACGTTGATATTGGAAGTACTGTTTCCAAAGGACAGCTTCTTATTTCTTTAGAGGCTCCAGAAATTACTTCCAAACTTTTAGCAGCTGAAGCTCAGTTACACGCTGCCAAAGCAGTTTACATGGCTAGTAAAACCACCTATGAAAGAATGTTGGAAACCAGTCGAGTAGAAGGAACCCTTTCTAAAAATCAACTCAACTTGGCACTGGCTACAAAAAACACGGATTATGCCAAATTACAAGCAGCCAAAGCCAGCTATAAAGAGTTTCAAGTAATGCAGAGTTATTTAGAAATAAGAGCTCCTTTTGATGGTATTATTACAAAAAGAAATATCAACATAGGTGCTTATGTTGGAGCTCCAGGAAAAAGTTCAGAAACTCCTTTACTTACCCTTCAAGATGCTAAAAAATTACGTATGAGTCTTTCCGTTCCAGAAAGTTATGCCTCATTTGTACAACAGGGTGACACCGTAAGTTATCAAGTAATTTCTATTCCAGGAGTTACTTTTCAAGGAACTGTTGCTAGAATGTCAGGAGCCTTAGATTCTAAGTTTCGTTCTGAACGTATTGAAATTGATATAGAAAACAACACCTTACTTAAACCAGGCATGATTGCTGAAGTACGCTTGTCTTTAACTTCTAAAACTCCGTTGTATGTAGTTCCTAAATCCTCTGTACTTAGCTATAGTGAAGGGACTTTTGTTATCAAATCTATACATGGTAAAGCCCTTAAAGTTCCTGTTCAAAAACGAAGAGAAATCAATGGTAAAGTTGAAATTTTTAGTACAGAATTGCAAGAAAACGATTTGCTGATTACTGTCGCAAGTGAAGAAATTCACAACGGAGATGCTCTACCTGTTTTGTAAACAAAACTTCGTAAATCATCATTCGCTAAAAACGTTTTAGCTACGCTTTAGTATTTATAAAAATACCGTCTTCCATTTTTTTGTAAGACGGTATTTTGTACTATAAAAACAAGAGTTTATCATTCTTTATAAACCCAAATACGCTCTTTGATGGTTGTAAATTTAGGGTCTTTAATTATTACTTCTAAGTTGTGAAAACCTCTTTCTAACGCAGGTAGTTTTCCTGTCCACAAATGATGAGACTTGGTCCTTAAATAAGGAGCTGCTTTACTGTTGGCATCTGGACTCATTTTTTGACGTTGCATTTTTTTGATATAATTCACAAAAGGATCCATTTTCCTTACTTTTTCCAAGACAATAACTTGCTCATCTTCTAGCTTGATAGTAACTGTGGTTTGATTGGATCCTGAAAAAACGTTGAGATATACATCGTGGTTTTCATTCAAACTAGCAATGGGTTCAGCATTGTAATCGCCTGCCCAAAAAGTAAATTGTTTGGATTTCGGTAAATTGACTCCTTTGAATTGGATTTTATAGTCGTCTCTATCAAAATTAATTTCAAAATAGCCTCTAGGTGTTCCACAACTCATCAATGACAAGGGGACACCTTCCCACTTTTTTTGTCCTGTCCACCAATTTCCAGACACAGCTCCTGCTGTCAGCTCGTGAATCACATTTCCCGAAGGCATTTCTATTTTATTTTGAAAAACAGTATGTGTATGTCCCGACAAAACTAGTATCTTTTTATAGGGAGCTAACAAAGTCATCAACTCTTTCTGATTTTTCATAGCCACTAAGGGTACGTGTTGACTAATGACAATTTGCTGATTTTTAGGCACTATTTGTAACAGTTGTTTTAAAAAACGAAGTTGATTGGGAGGATATTGATTTTGATAGCCATATTTTCCTACAGGTGTAATGCTATTCAAGGAAACGAATAAAACTTCATTTTTAAAGAAAGCATGGTTTTCAGGCCCGAACTTTTTCCTAAAAAAATCAAATTGACCATTTTGTTTTGCTTTAAAGTTACGGTCGTGGTTTCCGTATACAACCCAAGAGGGTTTGGGAATATCGTCAATTAGACTTTTTAAAGGAGCAAACAAATTGGGAGCATCGTTTACCAAGTCTCCCAAATAAATACTAAAATCATAATCTTGTCTGTTCAACAGTTCTGCCAATACGGACTGGGTAGCATATAAAAGTTCCTTCGTATCTCCTACTTGAACATCACCTATAGCTAAAAACTTAAACTTCTTTTTGACTGTTATTTTTTGTAGAGAAAAACTTACTGCTTTACCTGCATCTTCAGTTGTGTGATACCACCACTTTTTAGCATTGCTATAAGCATAACCTGAAGGTAGAATAGGAAAAACCACTTGTCCTTTGGTTACAGGAATTTTAAACCTTCCCTTTTTGTCAGTTTTTACTAGGGTATCCCCGTTAGAGACCCAAACTTTTTTCAACCCTTTTTGATGCAAGAATACAGAACCGTTAAGGATTGTTTTTTGGGACTGAGCGGTTGCCATGACCCCTATACAAAAAACAAAAAAGATATAAAATTTGCTCACGTTGTTCATGCTCATAAATTTAAACATAAAATAAGCGAAGCTATACAACTTCGCTTATTTAAAAACTTCAACTTTAAATTACCTATTCATTGTCTGGAGAATCAAACTTATACAGGTTGATTTTCTCGTTTACAATGTAAGAGGCAAAAGAAATTCCGTTAGGTGCTACTTCTATATTTAAGCTAGAAGCATCAGCATCGGTAAATACCACAGGAGCTCCCCAGTTGTTTACGTCTGAATCAAATGGTAAGAATACTGGTGTTTTGGTGTCGTTTTGGTAAAACAACATTGGATTTTTGTACTTATCTACAGCCAAAGCAAAATCTCTCGTATTGCTTGTTACAATCAAGTCACCCAAAGTTGTCCAAGAAGAAGAAGCCGCTTGATACTTTTTCACTCTTAGTTGGTAAACTGTATCAGGTCCGTTGTTTTCAGCATACGCAACATAAACATTTCCTTCTGTGTCAACATCAAGATCTAAATTGTAAAAGTAGATAGTATTTTCTTCACTCTCCTTCATCTTATCTGCCAAAGTTGTCCATACATTGTTTTCGTATTTATAAACAGAAACAGATTGTTGTGATCCATAATCCAACACTGCAAGATACACTGTGTTTTCAATTACTTTAGTTTTAATCAATCGTGCAAAACCTTCTCTACCAGGAATTGATAGATCAGACCATGTACCAGACTCGTAAGATTTTGCAAAAATAGATCTTCTTCCGTCTGCATTTCTATCATCACTAATAAAAAATCCGAAGACCTTGTCATCTTCTGTTACTACTACGGTGTTCGATGCTGTTCTTAATCCTGAAAACGGAGCACCTCCTACATATGACCAGCTATTGTTTTGGTACGACATGATGGATGCTTCTCTGTTTTCTGTGTACTCTTGAAAACTGATGTATGGTGTACCTGAGTTACTGAATTTTAAATCTACAGTATTGGCTCTAAAATCAGAAAAATCTGTTCCTCCTACTCTATTCCAAGCAGTACCATTGTAGTTGATTAAATTCATTTTTTGATCATCACTGCTTTCTCTCTCGCTGATGTAAGCAACATAAGGCAAAGAGGTAGCTGGATTGATTTGCAACGAGACTTCCGCTGCAATATCATCAGCATAAACAGAAGACAAGCTCCAGACAGCACTTGCCAACTTCCCTACTGTAATGGTATAAATTTTATTAGTAGTTCCTTCGGTAATTAACAATTCTACAGGAGCAGAATAATCTCTAGCGGTGGTACCACTTGTTAATACAGTTGCTCCAACTTTTACTACATCTCCATCGGTAGTTGTAAAGCGTGCTACTAAAGACGTTAAATCTGTCTCGTTAGGCAAAGCAATAGAAACGTCTGTAGTAGTTACGTTTTCTATGGCATAATCTGTAAATAAGTTTTCTGCATTGTCTTCTGCATAAAAACCAAAACTTAAAAGTCCTACCTCTGCAGGAGTCTCAATTTCTTGAACAGGATCATCTGAACCACACGCTACCAAAGATGATAGTAGCACGGTTAACGCGAATAAATAATAGATTGTTTTTTTCATAATAATAAGGTTTAAAGATTAACGATTGTTTGTTTTTGGGTATAAAATGGCTTCAATTTTAGGGGATTTAAAAAAATATGTTTGGGTTATTTTTTGAATGTCTTTTACTGTAGTATTGGCCACCCATTTAGGATAATCCGTTACAAAATTCCAGTTTTTATACTGGTTGAAATAATAATCTCGAATGCTTTTGGTCCAGAACGAATTTTTCTGCTTTTGACGGTTAAACTTTGAAACTAAATTCACTTGAGTTTTTTTTAGATGTGCTGAAATATCTAAAGTCCCTTCTGCAATTTGCTGAATGATATTGTCGATTTCGGTCTGAATCACTTCCACATCAGCAGGCTTACACACCAGCGAAATACTCTGTCTGCTTAACGGTCTAGGATGTTGCGTAGCACTGATTGCTACACGTACACCATAAACAACCCCCAGCTCTTCTCTTAACCTTTTGTTTAATTCTAGTTTTAGAACATTTTCTAAAATCTGATTGTTGATTTCCTGAACGGGAATGTTTTTTTCCTTTTTTCTTTGTTGATGAATAACTGTATAAAACGCTTTGGACGATTCTTCTCCATTGGCCACCAAACGCTTACTTTGCTTCACCAAATCTTTAGGCTGGTATAGATATGCTATTTTTGAATTCCCTTTTGGAATTCCGCCTAAATACTTTTCGATGTAAGGCAACAGCACTTCCAAATCTTGATCAGAAATGACCGTAAGTACAAAACCCTCTGCCTGTGCAAAAAAATCTTTATAAATCGGAATCAGCTTTTGTTTGCTTAAGTTATTTCGTAAAGTAGCCTTGGTCAATTTTTGAGTTGTATAATCTTTACCCCTTACCAAATACTTCAATTTTTCTTGAAAAACTTCTTTGGCTGTAAGTGGGTCCTCTGAAATTTTTGCTATTGATAAATCCTTAAGTTTTTTATAAGCTAAAGAATCAACTTTGGGTTGCGTTGCTTTTAAATAATACAACTCAAACAAGGTTTTTAAATCTTTTATTTTTGAACTCCCAAAAAAACCAACCCTTGTTTTGTCTATTAAAAACTGGACTTTAGCACTGTTTCCTGCCAAATAATAACTTAGTGCATCTCTTGTAAAATCACCATATCCACTAATGGCTACGGTTGGAGCGGCATACTGTGCACTCATATAATCGGTACTGTCTAGAGCGTACAACCCCCCTTTTTTAAAACCTGCTAACAAAACACTTTCTTTACTTTTAGCTGTTTTTTTATAGATCACTTTCATACCATTGTCCAAGTAGATTTCTTTTGCATCTATGGCAGAAATCTTTTTTATTTTTTTAATTGTTCCTGCTTGGATTGATCTGCTCAATAGTTTTTTAGGAACCTCAAAGTTGTTTTCAAAGGGAGCTACTTTTAGTTGTTTACGGGTTTGTATTGCAGCCAATAGTTTTGTTTTGGATGGTAATTTATCGAGATCCTCATCACCCGTCGTCAATAAATACCTAAACGGTGAACCTGTTTGCTGGTTCTTTATATGCGATGCTATTTTCTGAACTGTTAGCTTAGAAAAACATTTTTTCATTAACTCGTATTCATCAGAAACCGATATAATGCTATTTCCATTAAAAAAGTCCGCATACATTTGAGACATCATCCCAGAAGCTGGCACGGGTTTGTTTTCTTTTACCTTGGCTTCAAAAGCACTCAACATGCTTTTGGTTATTTTTTTTATTTCAAACGAAGTAAAACCATGCTGCACTATTTGTGCATAATGCTTGTTAAAATCGGCTATTGCCTGTAGTGCTTTTTCTGGTTTGAATGAGAAACTTGCTAACAATACCCCTTTAGAGTTCAAAAAATTACTCAAATTAATACGGGCATCGGTATAGTTGTTTTCTAAAAAGGAAAGTTGTGCAAATCTAGCTGCAATCAACTTGTTAATCACAATACGCATTAGGTACTGTTCGTAGGCTTGTGCGGTATTTACATTTCGCATCGGGTTGCGAAGTTGTATCAAGTTCAGTTCTGTTTTTTTTGTTGTTTTGTCGTGATAGATCACCAAACTGTCCTTAGCATAATTGACTATCGTCCCCAAAATAGGTGAAGGTCTTTGGGTTGGAATGGCAGCGAATTTTTGTTTGATTTTTTGTTCAATTTCTTTCGCATCAACATCTCCTGCTACGGCCACTGCCATTAATGAAGGATCGTACCATTTTTGATAAAAAGCTTGTAACTGACTTCTTTTAAAATTCTTTAAACTGGTAGTATCTCCTATTACGGTTCGTTTGCTGTACAGCGAATTGTTTAACAAGGTTTGCAAAAAATACTGTCCCTTTTGATTACTAGGGGATTGTTTGGACAACCATTCGGACAATACTACTCCACGTTCTTTTTCTATTTCTAGCGAATCTAACAACATCCCGTGTACCCAGTCTGACATCACGGTTAAAGTGGTGTCTATCACTGCTGGCTCTTTGGTAGGAATTTTTAGTTTGTAAATGGTTTCTTCAAACGAGGTATGTGCATTTAAATCGTGACCAAATTTAGAACCTTTAGTTTCTAAAAAATCAATCAATTCATTCGATTTAAAGTGCTTTGTTCCGTTAAAAGCCATGTGTTCTAAAAAATGAGCCACCCCTCTTTGATTTGCTGTTTCTTGCAAAGAACCTGCTTTTACAAACAATCGGAAGTAAGCCTGCCCTTTAACTCTATTTGTTGGATAGATATAATACGTCAGTCCGTTAGGCAATTGTTTTTTTACCAACACAGTGTCTTGCACTAGCTTTTGAGAAACACCCGTAAAAGTGCTTAACAGTAGTAAGAAACTTAATATAATTCGCATTAACTGTTTATTTTTTTGATGATTAACTCACTTTGATTGGCAGCTTCACCAGGAAACCCCACGTGAATGTTTAGGTTGTTTGAGTTCAATTTGATGGTTAATGTATTGTCCTTCGATGGGTCAAGTTGATTGTCTAACCACTGTATTTGTATAGGCCTTCTATAAATACCAGAAGGAAATACCAAGGGGAACTCTGTGGTTAAAATTTTAAAATCAACTCCTTCTTGCAACCCTTCTCCAACAATGATGGAATAATCTAAAAGCATGTCTTTTTGTAAGGGTTTTGAACTTAGGTAGATGTAATAACTGGTAATATCTCTTCGATTTGAATTGACATTGACCATAGAAACATTGTTAAAATTGATGTGTACAAAAGGGGTGTCGTACACCTCTATTTCTTCTTTGCCGCAAGAAATTAGGGATAGGATTGATACACTTATAAGTAAAACTATTTTTTTCATTTTTTTGAGTCTTTGATTAGTATCCGTCATTTTGAATCATGGCTTTGTTTACATCCATTTCTTTTTGAGGAATAGGCAACACAAATTTGGTACTCGGATAAGTAATTTCTTTGACAGTAGAAGTAGTGTTGGCTTCACGGATTAAGTTTTGCTGGGTTCGTGTTATATCGTACAATCGATGTCCTTCAAAACACAACTCTTTGCTACGTTCCTTGTCTATCAAAGTTTTTAATTCTTCTTGGGTGTTTTTATTAAGGGTAATGGCTGCTGTGGTTGTTTGATAATTTCGAGCCATCAAGATTTTTAAATCTTCTTTGGCCAAGTCTATATTCGATAATTCTGTATAAGCTTCCGCTCTAATCAGATACATTTCCGAAGCTCTCAGTACAATAATATGGTAATCGTTATCTTTAATTTCTCCAATGTTCGAAAAGGGTTTTAAAAACTTTAAGCTGGTTAAGGTCTCTGTATCTATCAAGTCTAAACGAATGTCTTCTGTATTTTCGTTCAATAAATTTGTCAATTTGGTACTTGCAATGGCCAATGGGGTTTCTTGGTTGTAAAACTTATTGATGTAAGGAGTTTTTAGATTTCCATTAAGTTTGAATAACGATTCGTCATCATTCTCAATTTTTAGAAACATGTCTAAATAATCTTGCCCTTGGGACAAAGGAGTGCTATCTATTACCAAACTTGCATAATTGATTGCCTGTTCCCAGTTTTCCATGTACAAATACATACGCGCTAACAATGCGTGCACCGCATTTTTGGATGCGTAAAAGCTAGAGGTAGCATCGTCTGAATTTTCAAAAAGAAGAGCCGCTTCTTTTAAATCTTTTTCTATTTGTTGATACACCTCATTCACCGTTTTTCTTGGTACATGATCGTCAGAACTAGGGGTTTTGGTCAATACAGGAACACCCAAATGGCTGGCATCATTGGTATAATTATACGGTTGTGCATACACACGCACCAAATCAAAATGAATCAAAGCCCTTAAAAACAAGGCTTCTGCTTTTATCTGAGTCAACTCTTGCTCGTTGCTCGGAAACTTTTCTAGCAAAGCGGGTTGGTATTCCAACATGTTATTCACGTTTACCAATGCTTCCAATGCGTTTCGCCAGATCATCCCAACAGCTGTAATTTCTTCGGCCGGATTGGAGGTAAAATTGTATTGAGAAATCATGTTGTTTTCCACTGCTGTAGCCAATTGAAGCATGTCTCCAGCGGTATCGGGATATAGCAAAAACTCATCGCCGTAATAATCGTACACCTTACTGTAAGCCCCAGGAAGTGCGGCTCTTATTCCATCCATATCCGAAAAAAACACAGAAATGGTTGTTTTTCCTATTGGGTCCACCTCTAAAAAGTCACTACAACTTGTAAAAAAACTAAGACTTAGTATCGTGATTGTGGTTTTTATTTTTTTCATGTGTTAAAACTTTACATTTACACCCAACGAAACTTCGGTTTCTTGTGGATAGCCTTCAATATTATTTTTAAATGAATTACGGTTTGCTTTGTCATAAGGAGTCCATACCCACAAATTATTTGCAATCAATGACATGCTTAACGATTCTATCCCCAGTGATTTTGTCACTTTTTTATCAAACAAATATGAGAAAGAAACATTTCTAATCTTTAGGTTGGTTTTGTTATATAAAAAGCGTGTTGAATTTCTAACTGAACTTGTACTCACTCCCCAGATAGGTTTAGGTGCTAAAGCCAAATCACCCTCGTTTTGCCATCTGTCTAACTGATTCACAGACTGGTTGTCATCCATTATGTTCAATCCATCAGAATTGACATCGCGAGCAAAAGAGCTAAAACTATAACCACCAATGGTATAGGCCATTAATATGTTAAAAAAATAGGTATCTTTGTAGTTAAAGCTGTTAGAAATACTTCCAAACAAATCTGGGTCTGCTATTTTATTGGCAACTCTATTATCCACACTATAATCCTTGGTAATATTACCGTTGGCATCATACCACATTGGGTACCCATCTCTAGGATCCACTCCCGCCCAACGTACTAAGTAAAATGTGTTTATACTGCTTCCTACTTGCAACCTAGATATTCCATAATTTTTAGGTACATCGTTGTACAAACTCAAAATTTCATTTCGGTTGCGCGATGCTAGTATTTTTGTTTTCCAAGAAAAATTTTCTTTTTGAATATTGGTTGATTCTAAAGCAACTTCGATTCCCTTGTTTTCTATTGCTCCAATGTTTCTTAGTACCGTTGTATCACCAATAGTTCTAGATGCATCCAAAGTACTGATCAAATCTGTGGTTTTGTTTCTGTAAAATTCTGTAGTGATGTCCAATCTTTTACCCCACAGTGCAATTCTAAACCCAAGGTTGGTGATATAGGTAGTTTCCCAACTTAAATCTGGATTGGCTCCCGAACTAATTCCAGCTCCAATCGTTCCTCCGTACTGATAAGAGTCGCTGATGCTATACACTCCATCAGGATTTTTGTTTCCAAATCTTGAGTTACCATTGGTTCCGTAACTTCCTTTTAAGCTAAAAATATCGATTACCTTACTACTAAAAAAATCTTCTTTGTGTAAATTCCACGAAGCACCTGCCGATAAAAAAGTAGCATACTGAACGTTTTTACCAAAATTAGAATTCCCGTCTTTTCTTGCATTCAACACCAAGTTATAACGTCCACCATAATGGTAAGACAATTGAGATAAATAGGATGCTTTGGTGGTTTTGTATTCACTAGCAGATCCGTCAGAAAATGAGGCTAGACTTACCAATCTTACATGATCGTTTACAAAACCCGATCCAGAAGCAGAGGTAACATTAGACTGATTGGCTCCTAACTCTAGCCCTACAACACCAGACAAACGATGTGCTCCTATTTGTTTGTTAAAATTTAATCGTTGGATGGTATTCCAGTTCAAATAAGTTGCATTGTTGTCATAGGCAAACCCTACCGGAACTCCTGAATTGATTCCGGACCAGTTTTTCATGGATTGGTAAATCTTTTCGGCATAATTGTTATAATCTACGCCAAACTGAGAACTGAGTTTGAAAACCTCGTTAAGCTGATAACTTAATTGTACAGATCCTTTAAAAGAAAAAGCTTTTTGTCCATTGTCATTTTGCTCTCTTTCGGCTATTTCATTAAAAAAACGCTTTTGAACCCAGTTAGGAGAACCGTCAGGGTTACTCCCCTCTATAACTTTGTAATACTGTCTAAACGTACCATCATCATTGTAAGGAGATATAATGGGCAAGTTGCTATAATAATCATCCCCTGGTGTAAACGTGGTGTTTGTATTGTAAGAACCCGTTAACAAAAAATTCAAATTTAGCTTGTCGTTAAAATTGATATTGTTGTTGGTTGTTATCGAGATTCGCTGTTGTTTGTTTCCTTTTAAGGTCATTTTGTCTTCAAAATAAGAACCCGAAATACGATACACTGCTTTTTCATTTCCTCCAGATGCGGATAGGTTAATTTGTGAGGTTGCTCCTACATCAAAAAAAGCATCGTACCAATCTGTTTGTGTGGTACTGTAACTATTCATATCATTGTCTGTGTATGGAAAATAAGCAGGATCTCCACCAGAATTTAAATACGATTCTTTGGCAAGTGTTAAATACTCATTAGCATTCAATACTTTGAAACGCGTATCTTTATTGATGAATGAAATTCCGTGTCTCACCGAAACCTCTAAGTCATTGTGATCAATTCTTCCCTTTTTTTGTAGTGATTAATATCACCCCATTTGCACCATCTGCACCGTAAATGGTTGTTGCAGAAGCATCTTTTAAAACCGTGATAGATTCAATATCGTTGGGATTTAAAAAAGACAGAGGACTTACACTGGTTTGAATCCCCGAAATTAAATTGGTAGTTCCTCCAGTGGCTATTTGTATTCCATCTACAATCCACAAAGGTTGATTGGAAGCCGTCAAAGAAGCCTCTCCTCGTATTGTTACTGAATAACGAGGTCTAGAACTGGTGGGACTATTGCTTTGTGCGTTTATTTCAACCCCAGGAACGATTCCTTCTAAAATTTTATCAACTCGTTGTTGAGGAAGGTTTACAATTTCTTCCGCATTTACTTGATAGGCACTAGAAACCAAGTCCGACTTTTTTTGTACCGTACCATAATTACTAGTAATGATTACTTCATCCAAAGATTCGATATCTTCTTTAAGTGTAATGGTTATTTTTTGAGACTTGGTTACAGTTATTTCCTGAGTTTCATAACCCATAATGGAGACCTTAACCACACTCCCTGCCGGAATATCCGCAATACTAAATTTTCCTTCAAAATCTGTCATAGCCCATTTGCTGGTATCGTCTTTTACCATCAAAGTAACTCCTGTTAACGGATTACCATTAGCATCCTGTACCGTACCTGCAAGTATGAATAATTTTTGCAGCACAGTTTTAAGTCTATCTTTATTCGTTGTTCTTTTTTTAAAAAGAACCACTTGCTTGTTGATAACCTTAAAATCAATTTGTGTGTTTTTTAGCATTTGAGCACAGAGTTCATCAATGCTTTTTTCATCCACATCAATGGTTGCTTTTTTGTTGAGTTGCTTATCATCTATACCTGATTGCACAAAAACATACTCCGTTTCTTGCTCTATTTGGGCAATGATTTCTTTAATGGACTTGCTAACAGTATTTTGAGACAGCACATTTGCCTGTTCTATAGTAGCAGTTGCGTGTACATAACTTGGCCCTATTGCAAGTTGAACAAACAAAAAACAAAAAAACAATTTGTATCTGTTTGGGAAGGCATACCGTATTTTTAAATAATTTTGATTCATAGTTTGGTTTGTTGCGCTTACGTTTTATTTTATGGGTATTGTTTTATTTTTGCTCTATCTTAAACGTGGTTCCAGAAAGCACAGACAATGTTTCCAAAACATCTGTAACATTCTCTGACAGGTGTATTTTTCCCGTACATAAATTCTCTTTCAAATCAGAGGGTGTAGAAGAAAAATCAATATTGTAATACCTAGACAGTTCTGTTAAAATTGCACCCAAAGGTTTGTTTTCAAAACTTAAGTATCCTTTTTTCCAAGAAACATGGTTGGTTACATTTACATGCGTTTTTGTAAGTATAGCATCATCTATGGTCACCATCTCATTTGGCTGCATTCTTAGCTCATTCTTGTGTGTTTTTACCGCAACAGCACCTTCAATCAAGACGACTTTTTGGGTTGATTTATTTTTGTAAGCACTTACATCAAAGCTGGTTCCGTATACTTGCACTTTAAAATCTGAGGTTTCTACCACAAAAGGACGAGTCTTGTCTTTGGTAACCTCTAAATAAACTTCTCCTTCTACATAAATAGTACGCTTATCTTTTTGAAAATTCGTTGGAAATTTCACAACCGTTCCTGCATTTACCCACAATTTGGTACCATCTACCAAAGTCAACTGTATTTTTTTACCAAAAGGAACTTTTAATGTATTGTAACTAGTAATTTCTTTGTTATTGATGATTGTGTTTCCTAAATTGATTGCACCAGCTTTGGTTACATTTAACGTATCGTTACTACTTAGTATGTAAGCTTTGTTATTGCTAATCAGTTCTATTTTTTCTGTTGATGGTATTTGTGCTACTAGAACTGTAGTTTGTTCGGCATCTCCTCCCGATTTGAATTGTATTAAAATCAACAGTAAAATACTTGCTGCAATGGCCAATCCCGTGTTGATTCTATTTTTTTTCCTTCTTCTTAATTTCTTTTGCAATGCCCCCTCTACTACATTTTTATACAATTCATCACGTTGCTTATTGGATAGTTCTGCTTTTTGAAAACGAACTTTTTCAAAAATTTGCTTGGCCTCCTCAAACGCTTTTTGATCTTGCGGATGTTGGTCTAAATACGATTGCCAATAGTTTGCTCCATTTGCATCTTTGCTTAGCATATAGCTAATAAAATCGTTGTTTTCTAAAAAATCTTTCTGGTTCATTTTTATAATTTGGTATAAAAAATAGGGCTCCTATATGTTAAGGACTAAGCAATCCAAAACATATCACCTTTTGCAATGTTAATTAATTGTTAAATAGAAATATTTAGATGAAAAATGTAAAAGCAAAAAAGTTCAATCCGTTTTTACGAAAGTGATTTAATGCTTTTAGCACTAAATTTCTACTAGAAGCGACAGAGATTCCCATGATTTCAGAAATCATGTCATAATCGTATTCTAAAGTATATCGGAAATAAATAATCTCTCGTTGCCTAGGGCTAAGGTCTTTTAGAACAGCCTCTACTTTATTCTTTAGCAAAGTTTTAGTTTCTTTTTCCAAAAGTACTTCCTCTATACTAACCTGAATATCAAAAGGCATTTTATGCTTAGCGAGTTCTATAGAAAGATTTTTATTAGATTTTTTAAACTCTGTTAACAGCTCATTCCTCACACTTTTAAACAAGTAAGCCTTTGTGTTTTCTATTTTTAGTTTGGGTTTTAGTAATAATTTTTCAAAAATATTTTGAATACAATCCTTTACTAAATTTTCCTCAAACCCTAAGTGCATACCATAAGCATACAAATCATCAATGTGTTGTCTATATATCCTTTCTATTTGATTCATAAAATCAACTCACTATTTACGCAACAAGTAAAAGCTTTCATGTTAACTCTTAAAAACATGATGGTTAAAAGGATAAATATACATTCAATATGCAAAAGAGAATCACTATTCTAGCAGGGTTTCACCCATGTTTTGATAGGTTTTTTTAGCACTTTGTAAACATAAAGTTAAATGCAAGCACTTTCATCAAACATTGGTTACAAAAGAGTTTTTTCAACCATTTCCTCTACGCTCCTTCTTCGCAATCTCCACTTTTAATGCCTTCAAGCGGTCTTTGTGACTTTGTTCTTTTTCACGAATCTTATTCTTTTTACGATTCATGAGTTTGGTGTGCTTAGATTTGTTTTTTGTGTTTTTATCGCTTCCTGCTTTTGCCATACCTATCTATTTCTATTCACCATCTATATAAGTCCAGTGTCCGTTCTCTTTCACGAAACGTGATATTTCATAAATTACTTGCTGTTGTCCATTCTCTAAGAAAAAAGCTTTAAATGTTACAAACCCTTCGTTTTTTAAAGGCTCTGATTTTTTTAAAACCTCTAGCCTTAACCAGGTTACGCTTTTTGCCCAAATTACTATTTCTTCTCTTTCTCTAATGGGGCGAGTACTGCTGTGATGACTTTGCAGCAAATAATCGACATTACCCAAAACATAAGCAGTATATCTAGAACGCATTAATTGCTCGGGAGTTTTTGCCAAGTGTATGTTTTGATGAATGGGCTCGCAACAAGATTTGTAAGATTGATTTGAGCCGCATGCACATATCAATCCTTGCCTATTAGCGTTGGTTTGAGCTTCTAGATTGAAATGTGTTTTTTTGGCTTCTTGCCTTTCTTTTTGCTTTTGTACGAGTTTGGAAAATTTAGACACTTGGTTGCTATTAAAACTACAAAGTTACAATTCCTAAGGCAAAGTCAGCTGAATGAGTTTTTGTTTGCGATGGTATTTTTTTCCGTCTTGTTTTACTTTAGAGGCTTCTCTGCTAATAAACACCTGCTTTTTATCTATCCACGCTATCGCTTCTGTCTGATTGGCAGGTCCTAAAACAGGCTGTAAAGGTATTTTTGTAAACTGATTTTGTAACCATTGAAATTCGTTTATCTGAATCAAATAGGATTGATAGTCTTTGTGATAAGCCGTCCCTATAAAGGTTTTGTTTTGAGGATGATAAGCAATGGATGTTAACATACAATCTATTTTAAAAGACTTTTGTTTGTGTGCCGTGTAGGTTCCTTCGGTTGTGGGAATTTTATATACATTGGTTCTAAAATCTCCCCAGTTTTTTGTAAAAAGCAACAATTGGTTTTGGTATACAGTGATGGCTTCACAATCAAAATTGCTTGTATGTCTTTGTTTTTTAAAGTTGATTTGATCTTCGTAAGAAAAACGAATTTTATCTGCTTTTACCTTTTCTTTTTCTAACACATCTTTTAGTAAGACTTTGTAAATTATCAAATCGGTTCTGTTTCCATTATTATTTCCTGTATCTCCTACATAAATATAGGTATCGTCTTGGGTAATGGATTCCCAATCTACATTATCCGCATTGCTTACTTTAACTGTCTTTTTTAACTTTCCAGATTGGGTGCTAATCAAATACAATTCGGGTTTGCCCCCAGAATCATTAAAAGTAATGATACGATTTTCTTTAGGAACATATACAATTCCCGAAGTTTCATTTACTTTTTTAGGCAAGTCAATTTTTTGAACCACTTGCACTGTCTGTGCATGGCAAGCAATCAAAAGACAAAAAACAAATCCTTGTAAAACTCTCATCCGTATAAAATTAGGTATAAAAAAACTCCTTCAATAGAAACTGAAGGAGTTTTGTATTATTGTTTAAACAATTAACCTTTAAAGTTGATTTTACGCATACGTAAACTTTCTGGGGTAATTTCTAAATATTCATCTTCTCTAATGTATTCCATACATTCTTCTAAAGAAAAGTCGATCTTTGGAGCAATTTTCACCCCATCATCAGAACCAGAAGCACGTACGTTGGTTAACTTCTTTCCTTTGATTAAGTTCACTGCCATGTCGTCGGACTTGCTGTTTTCTCCTACTACCTGTCCTTTGTATATTTCTTGGTTAGGATCGATGAAGAAACGTCCTCTATCTTGTAATCTATCAATTGCGTAAGCTGTAGCTTTTCCTGTTTCAGAAGATACGATTGCTCCTTTCATTTCTTCTGGGAACTCTCCTTTAAATGGACCGTATTCGCTAAAACTATGGTTGATGATTGCTTGTCCTGCTGTAGCTGTTAAAATTTTATTACGCAAACCAATCAATCCTCTTGATGGAATGGTAAATTCTAAATGTTGTAAATCTCCTTTAGGTTCCATCACCATTAGGTCTCCTTTTCTTAAAGACACTAAGTTTACTACTTTAGAAGACACGTCTTCAGGTACATCAATGATTAAGTTTTCGTATGGCTCGCATTTTACACCGTCAATATCTTTTAAAATTACTTGCGGACGTCCTACTTGCAATTCATATCCTTCACGTCTCATCGTTTCTATCAAAACAGACAAGTGCAATACTCCACGTCCATATACATTAAAAGTATCTTCAGAGTCTGTGTACTCTACTTTTAAAGCTAAGTTTTTCTCTAATTCTTTTTCCAAACGATCACGTAAGTGACGAGAAGTTACAAACTTACCTTCTTTACCAAAAAATGGAGAGTTGTTAATGGTAAACAACATACTCATCGTAGGTTGGTCAATTTTTGTTCTTGGTAGTGGTTCTGGATTTTCTAAATCGGCAATGGTATCTCCAATTTCAAAATCTTCAATTCCAGTAATGGCACAAATATCTCCACAAGGAACTTTGTCTACCTGCCTTTTTCCCATTCCCTCGAACACGTGCAATTCCTTAATTCTAACCTTTTTGGTAGAACCATCGGCTTTACACAACATGTAATCTTTATTTACTTCTAAATCTCCACGGAAAATACGTCCAATAGCAATTCTTCCTTTAAAAGACGAAAAGTCTAAAGAAGTAATTTGCATTTGTGGTGTTCCTTCGTTGTATTTGGTTTCTGGAATAGATTCCAATACTGCATCTAGCAAAGGTACAATATCTTCTGTTTGATTTCTCCAATCGGTACTCATCCAATTGTTTTTAGCAGAACCGTAAATGGTAGTAAAATCCAATTGTTCTTCAGTAGCTTCTAAGGCAAACATCAAGTCGAATACTTTTTCGTGTACGATGTCTGGTGTACAGTTTTCTTTGTCTACCTTGTTTACAACCACAATTGGTGTCAATCCTAATTCAATCGCCTTTCCTAGTACAAAACGAGTTTGTGGCATCGGTCCTTCAAAAGCATCTACCAAAAGTAACACTCCGTCTGCCATTTTTAATACACGCTCTACTTCTCCACCAAAGTCAGCGTGGCCAGGAGTATCAATCACATTGATTTTAGTTCCTTTGTATTGTACAGAAACGTTTTTAGAAAGAATGGTAATTCCTCTTTCACGTTCCAAGTCGTTGTTGTCTAATAATAAATCGGTACGTTCTTTACGTTCGTCTAATACTTTTGCCTGATCGATAATTTTATCAACCAAAGTAGTCTTACCGTGGTCAACGTGGGCAATGATTGCAATGTTTCTAATGGCTTGCATGTTTGTGCTTTAATTTTGAATGGCAAAAATAGGTAAAAGAACTCAGACTTTTAGATTAAAATCTGTTTATTCAACAAGTTTCAATT
>NZ_AFPK01000064.1 GCF_000220525.1 Ochrovirga pacifica
CTGTGTTAAAAGGGCCAGCTGCTGCAGCTTTATACGGATCTAGAGCAGCCAATGGAGCAATTTTAATCACCACCAAATCGGGTAAAAAAACAAAAGGAATAGGAATTTCGGTAAACTCTTCCATCACTTTTGACAAAGCTGGATATTTTCCAGATTTTCAAACAGAATACGGTAATGGCTCTGACATGGGACAAAGCGAGTTTTCTTTGTGGGAATTAACCCCTGATATGACTAATGATGCAACCGCTGTATCAAGACACTATTCTCGTTATACTTTTGGAGAAAAATTTGATGAAAACAAATTACGCTATTTATATGCTTCCAAAAATTGGGATACAGGGGAGTTTACAAAACTTCCTTTTACTTATAAAGATGATTGGTATACAGGTTTGTTTCAAACAGGTGTAACCAAAAGTAATACCATTAGCATAAGCGGTAATAATGGAACAGGAACTTCTACTCGTTTTTCTTTTACAGATTTTAAAAACGAATGGATTTTACCCAACACTGGTTTTGATAGAAAAACAATTTCTTTCTCCTTAAACACTCCAGTTACAGACAGAATTAAATTAAACACAAAGGTTAATTACACTAGAAAAGAAAGTGATAATATGCCAGGAGGAGGATACAACGAGAACAATCCAATGTATGCTTTGGCTTGGGGATTTAATGTAAATAGCATTAATGATTGGAAAGACGAATATTTTAATGGAAGGTATAACTATGCCAATTGGTCGGCTCAAGGAGAAAATGGTCAAGGGTTGGTGTTTCCATCAGCTAATGGGTTTAACCCATACAGATCTTTATACGAGGAATTAAACACACAAGATAAGAACAGAGTGTTTGGAAATATTGGATTTAGTTTCGATATCATGAAAGGACTTGAGTTTAAAATAAATTCAGGGTTAGATTGGTCAGATGAGTTTAGAACACAACGTAGACCTTTTTACACTGCCGATTATCAAAACGGATTCTACAGAGAACAAACCGTTAGAGTAATAGAAAACAATAACGAAATGATGTTACGCTATACGAATAACGATTTGATACAAGGTAAATTTGGAATTACCGCTATGGTGGGTGCCAATAATAGAGTTAATGAGTATTACAATAGTAAAATTACATTAAGTCAGTTAGGGGAAGAAGGTATTTATCACACCACCAATTTACCAACAGGAGTTATTCCTGATCCTTATAATTATAGAACTAAAAAAGTAGTAAATAGTTTATACGGACTGGCTTCTTTAAGCTGGGATGACACGTATTATTTAGATATTACAGGGCGTAACGACTGGTCTAGTACACTTTCTAAAAACAATTGGTCTTTCTTTTACCCATCGGTAGCAGCAAGTATTTTAGTCAATGAAATTTTTGATTTTAGAAAGAATCTTTCTTGGGTAGATTTTACAAAATTGAGAATGTCTTGGGCAAATGTAGGGAACGATACTTCTCCATACTCTTTAGATCAGTATTACTCAACATCATCTTACCCTGGAGGATATACTTTGCCAGGAACAATTCCAGATCCTTTAATAAAACCAGAAAATGTTGAAAGTTGGGAAGTAGGATTAGATACTAGATTTTTTAGAAATCGTTTAGGTTTGGATGTTACTATGTATCATTCATCAACTACCAATCAAATTGTATCTGTAGGGGTTGATCAAATTACAGGAGCCACAGGGTTAAAAATTAATGCCGGAGAAATTACCAACAGAGGAATAGAAGTAGCGGCTCATGTTGTACCTGTAAAAACATCAAACTTTGAATGGTCTTTTGATCTTAATTGGTCAAAAAACAAAAACAAACTAGTGAGTTTACAAGAAGGATGGGATCCTGAAGAACCTTTGCAAACAGATATGGGAACCACTATTGGAGGTAGAGTTTATGTAAATTCTTATGTAGGTCAAGAAATGCATGTTATTTACGGACGTGGGTTTCAAAGAGCACCAGAAGGAGCTGTATATGTAGATGAAAATGGAATAGAACAAGATGCTTCTGGAATGCATTTAGTAAATGCAGACGGTTATCCTATTCTAGATGAATCACCCGATAGAAAAATAGGAAGTGTAAATCCAGATTGGAGAGGTGGTATTGTGCAACGTTTTAGGTATAAAAACTTTTCTTTAAGTGCTAACTTTACAGGTCAGGTTGGAGGACATACTTATTCTGTAACCAACTTTGCATTGTCTTATCAAGGTAAATTAAAAAACTCTTTAGAAGGAAGGTATGATGGTTTGGTACACAACGGAGTAAATGCTATTACCAATACAGATGGAACTACATCTTATGTAAAGAACACTACCGTTACTAAAAGCATCCAAACGTATTACAATTCTTATATATGGAATCGTAACAATGTAGAAACCAATACGTTTAGCAATTCTTATTTAAAATTAAGAGAATTAAGATTAGATTATAAACTACCACAAAGAATTTTAGAGAAAACAAAGTACCTAAACGATGTAAGTTTAGGAGTGTTTGCCACCAATTTATTTACCATTACAGACTTTCCTCAGTACGATCCAGAAACAGGAATGTTAAACGGATCTAACATTTACAAAGGAATAGAAACCATGTCTTTTCCTATGACAAGGTCATACGGTTTCAATGTTAAATTTTCATTTTAAATCGTTAGAAAATGAACAAGTTAAAAATTATTATAGCAACAATAGTATTTGCATTGGTAAACCATGCATGTACTTCAGATTTTGAAGATATTAATACCAATCCAAATACTACTAATGTAGGTGATATACAGGCAACAGGTATGTTTGAGCCCCTGCTGTATAACGGAGCAAAATTTTGGCAAAACTACACTTGGTATTGGAACAACGAATTAATTCAGTTCACTGCTTTTACAGGAGGAACCACAAGACAAGAACATCGTTATTTTATTAGTGATGCCAATTGGCAGAATGTATGGAATGCTTATGCTCGTTACGGAAATAATGTAACACATATGTACGATTTAAGTGTAGAACAAGGCGATAAATCTTTAGAAGCCATAGCTCTTACTTTAAAAGTATTGTACATGTCTAATTTAACAGATATGTTTGGAGATGTTCCTTATTCCGAAGCCTTTACAGCAAGAAAAGTAGATGGAACAACCAAACCTGTTTTTGACACGCAACAAGAGGTTTACGAACAAATGTTTGAAGATTTAAAAGCAGCAAATGCTATTTATGCAGAAAATCCTGTGTTTATAAAACCTTCTTTAGATGGTATGTATAACGGGGCTATGGAACAATGGCAAAAGTTTAACAACTCGTTGTATTTACGTTTGTTAATGAGAGTAAGTGGACGTGCAGAAATGGATGTTGCTACCAAAATATCAGAAGTATTAAACAATTCAACTACCTACCCTATTTTTGAATCTAATGCAGACAATGCAACCGTTGTGTTTTCTGGTATAGACCCTTACAGAAGTCAATTTTCAGATTATAACGAAGGAAGTTTTACAAGTTCAGGAAGAAAGTTAACAGAGCAATTAATTAAAATGACTGTGATGACTGATATAAATGGAAATGAAACTTTTGTAGATCCACGTTTGCCAATTATAGGAAAGAAAAACCCGAATGTTAGCGTAAATCCAGACAATGTTTGGAAAGGAACCATTTCAGGAGTTTCGGAGCAAGACCAAAGTGATGCAGATAGAGGAAGTGCTTGGTTAAATACGGCTGTGTTAGCAAGAGCAGAAGCTCCAGGTACTTTTATGGACTATGCAGAAGTACAGTTTATTTTGGCCGAAGCTGCTTTAAAAGGATGGATTCCTGGAGGAGAAGCTGCAGCAAAAACATATTACGAAACTGCTGTTACTGCCTCTGTAGAAAAATGGGCAGAAAGAGGTCAGTTTAGTGAAGTTCCTGTAGTGGTTAGCAATGAAGATATTAACAACCTATTAGCATCAGAATTGGCTTCTTGGGATTTGGCAACCAATAAATATGAATTGATTGGAAATCAAAAATACTTGGCTTTGTTCTGGGTGGGTATGGAAGCTTATCATGAATACAGAAGAACCGGATATCCAGAATTAACCATAGGAAACGGAACAGTGTTTAACGATTACGTATTACCTACAAGGTTTGCTTATCCTACCACTACGTTGGCTACCAATGCTGTTAACTCCGAAGCAGCGATTACTCATATGGGAGGGAATACCATGAAAACCCCAATTTGGTGGAGTAAACAAGCAATTGAAGGAAATTAAGAACAAGTAAAGAAAAAATAAAATGATAAATAATAATATTTTTAAGATAAAGAATACCTTAAAATTAGTACAAGTTGTAAGCATTTTTTGCTTTGCCATGTTCATGTCTTGTACCAATGATGAAAGTGAGTTTTCAGGAGATCCTTATTTTGTTATAGAAGATCAACCAACAGGAATTTCTGCAGACACTCAGGGAACTAGCCAAAGTTATGTTGTACGTTCTAATAGACCTTGGAGAATAGTAGCTCAAGAAGAAGTAAGTTGGGTAAAAGCTTTTCCTAATAAAGGAGAAGATGATGGTATTTTTAAGTTTGTTATTGATGAAAATGTAACTTTTGATGCCAGAAGTGTAAACTTTGCTTTTGTGGTAGATGGAGAAGAGCAACCTGTTTTGTTTCGAGTAGATCAAATTGCAAACATTCCATTTATAGTGGTAGAAAATGCAGCAGAAGGAGTTTCTGTTCCTTCGGCAGCTACTTCTTTTTCTATTCCGGTAAAAGCCAATGTAAATTGGACATATACTTTGGTAGATGGCGATTGGTTGTCTGAAGTAACACTTACTGAAAATGAATTGAATTTACTTGCTGCAAAAAACAGAGGAGAAGAGCGTGTGGCTACTGTAAAAATTAGTGCAGAAGGTCATCCTACTTTAGATACAGAAATTACAATTACACAGTCTGCTGGAGATGTTATTTTAGAAGAAAATTTTGACTGGTTAAATTATGGAAGTCCTGTTTTTTACACGTATTCTGGAGAAGGTAGGATGGATGATGTATGGACAGCAGATGAGTTGGCAAAAGGGTGGACAAGTACAGAAAATGAATTCACGAGCAATCAACAAGTAGTCTATGCTCGTCCTGGTTTTGTTAAACTTGGAAAAACTGGTTATGGAGGTGATTTAATATCTCCGAAATTAGCAGAATTAGATCAAGAAACAACTGTAAAAGTAAGCTTTAAAGCAGTTCCCTATAAAACCAAAGGAGGAACTCAAGACGATAATATTTTAAGAATTGACGTTGAAGGTGCAGGAGTTGCAAGTGTGTCTTCTTTTACTGTAGACAATTGGCCAGATTATGCTACGGATCCTGATTGTACTTTAATTTGGGAAGAGGAAAGGTCTCAGTATGAATTTACCATTACAGGAGCAACTTCGCAAACACGATTAAAATTCTTAGGAGGTGATTATCTTTTAAAGGGAGTTGGAAAAGGAAAGAATAGAGTTTTCTTAGATGATATTAAAGTGACAATTGTTGATTAAGATGAAACAAACAAGAAGAAAATTTATAAAACTAGGAAGTTTAACCACCTTTGCTAGTTTGAGCGGTGTAGGAATGAGTTTTGCAAGTTGTCAAAATGATGTAGATCTAATTGAAGAAAGTAGTTTTAAAATTACAGGGGTTTCTATTCCCTCAAGTATAGATGTTGCTACAGGTGGTACTGTGTCTTTAACAGGTAAAGGTTTTTTGGAAGGAGATTCTATAGTGTTAATTTCTTCTATCCATCAAGACACTCTTTACCGATGTGAGGTAACTACGGTAAGTCACAATACAGCAAGTTTTAATTTGCCAGATGATTTTAGCACAGGAACCTATCAAATATTGGTAGAAAGAAACGCTGAACAATTAGCACTAGGAAGTTTGTTGTTTAATGTGGTGTCCAATATAAATATTCCAGATGTTGAAGGTATGACCGTAAAAGGTTTGGTATATGCCGATGGAGTTGGAGTTGCTGGTGTTACTGTGTCCGATGGTTACGAAGTAACAGTTACAAATAATGAGGGGGTATATTACTTACCCTCTCTTAAAAAAACAGGTTTTGTTTTTATTTCTATTCCAGGAAATTATGAAGTAGCCAATGTAGGAAATGCTCCACAATTTTTTAAGCGATTAAGCAGTAACACAACGGTTGTAGAGCAAAAGGATTTTTCATTAATAAAAGTGGACAATCAAAAGCATGTAGTTATTCCTATGGCAGATTGGCATTTGGCTAACAGAAATAACGATATAGACCAATTTACAAGTAAAGTGTTGCCCGATGTAAATGCAACCATTGATAAATACAAGGCAGAAGGTACTAAAGTATATGCTTTAACTTTGGGAGACATGACTTGGGATTTGTATTGGTATCAAAATAATTTTGGTTTAAATGAATATGTATCGTACATGAATCAGTTAAACTGTTCTGTGTTTAATTTGATAGGAAATCATGATTACGATCCTTATTACGCTAATGATTGGGAGGCAGAACATGCCTATAGAAATATTCTAGGACCTACGTATTACTCCTTTAATTTAGGAGCTATTCACTATGTAGTGTTAGATGATGTAGAGTATATCAATACAGGGGGTTCTATAGGAACAGTAGGAAGTCGTAATTACAATTATAACATCAATACCACTCAGCTACAATGGTTGGCAAAAGATTTAGCTAATATTACCGATAAATCTACCCCAATTGTTTTGGCTATGCATACTCCTTTGTACAAAAGACCCACATTAGATTCAGATGGAAATCAGCTAAATGAAGTTTATTTACACAATGGAGATGCTTTAATAGATTTGTTAGCTCCTTTTACAGAAGTACATGTTTTGTCTGGACATTTGCATGAAAATTATACGGTTGAAGAACGAGCAAATATCATGGAACACAACACAGGTGCTATATGTGCAACTTGGTGGTGGACAGGTAAAAATAATTACGCAGACAATCACCTTTGTAAAGATGGAAGCCCTGGAGGATATGGAATTTGGAATATAAATAACAGAGAACTGCAATGGAAATACAAAAGTATTGGCTATGAAGAAAACTATCAATTCCGAACATACGATTTGAATACCATAGAAATTACTGCAGCTAATTTTGCTCCAAATGTAAGCGAGTCGTTAATGGCAGAATATGCGGGTAGTTATGCTCAAAAAAACATAAACAATCAGGTGTTAATTAATGTTTGGGGGTATGAAAAGAACTGGAATATTGAAGTTACCGAACAAGGTAAACCGTTAACTGTAAAAAGAATCAAGGGAAAAGACCCTTTACACATTGTTTCTTACGAAGCTTTTAGGTTAAACAACGGAGCTACACCAACTTCGGCCTTTACAACTAATGAAACTTCACATTTGTTTAGGGTACAAGCATCTGCAGCAGATACTACTTTAGAAATTAAAGTGACAGATAGGTTTGGAAATGTATATCAAGAAACCATGGTTCGCCCTAAAGCGTTTACCTTAAAAATGAGATAATAAAATGATAAAAATAGTATTTAGCAGCAATGGAGTAAGTAGGTTTTGTACTTTATTCCTATTATTAATAATAGTTGCTTGTAATAAAGTGAATCACACAAAAGTCATTGCACATAGAGGAGCTTGGAAACAAGAAAATTTACCAGAGAATTCTATAGCATCACTTAAAAAAGCAATAGCACTAAAATGTTACGGGGCTGAGTTTGATGTACATTTAACTAAAGACAGTATTCCTGTAGTAAACCATGATGCAGATTTTATGGGAATGGAAATAGAGCATAGTACTTATGAGCAATTATTGACTAAAACATTAGCTAACGGAGAACAGATTCCTACTTTAGAAGCGTATTTAAAAGAAGGGTTAAAACAGACAGACACTAAATTAATTTTAGAAATAAAATCAGCTCCATCAGGAAAAGAGCGTACTTTGTTATTGACTAAAATAGCAGTAGCAATGGTTGATAATTTGCAAGGAAAAGATATGGTTGCCTATATTTGTTTTGATTTTGATGCAGGAAAATTGGTACATCAATTAGATTCTTCTGCTGAGGTTGCTTACTTAAATGGTGATAAAACCCCTAAAGAAGCTCTAGCAGCAGGATACACAGGTATTAATTACAATTACAAAGTGTATAAAAAACATCCTAGATGGATTCTAGAAGCTCAAGATTTAGGAATGTCTGTAAATTCTTGGACAGTGAATAAAAAGGAAGAGATGGAAATATTACTTCATCAAAATATAGATTTTATAACAACCAATGAACCAGAGTTGTTGTTAACTCTATTAAAGAAGAATACATAAGAAGAATACATAATAAAATTTTATTGCTTACTAAGAAAGCCCATTGTAATTAGATTGCCCCCAAAATGTTAAATACAATTTTGGGGCTAATCAGTTGATTTTTTTTAGGATTTGATTTATTGTACTTATGAATGACTAAAAATTAGCTTCCATTTTTTCTTTAATCAAATCCAATCTTAAATTCCCTACAGAACCAATATGGGTGTGATTTACATTTAAATCTGGTTTAAATTCTCCATTAGCAATTTTGGCACCTACAATTTTATAAGCATCTCTAAACGGAGTTCCCGCTTGTACCAAAGCATTCACTTCTTCTACACTAAAAATGTATTTGTACTTATCATCTTCTACAATATTTTCTGTAATTATGATGTTTTCTAAAGAAAATACCATCATGTCTAAACAAGATTTTAAAGTAGATACCGATGGAATTAATCCTTCTTTTACCAATTGTAAATCACGGTGATATCCGCTTGGTAAATTGTTGGTAATTAAAGTTAATTCGTATGGCAACGCTTGTAATTTGTTACACTTCCCACGAATCAATTCAAAAACATCTGGATTTTTTTTATGAGGCATAATACTAGAACCTGTTGTTAACTCATCAGGAAAGGTAACAAAACCAAAATTTTGAGACATGTACAAACAAATGTCCATGCTCATTTTTGCCAAAGTTGCTGATAAACTTGCAATGGCAAAAGAAATTGATTTTTCTAATTTACCACGTCCCATTTGAGCAGCTACTGAGTTTACTTTTAGATGTTCAAAACCAAGTTCTTGGGTAGTCATTTCTCTATCAATAGGGAAAGAAGAACCATATCCTGCTGCAGAACCTAACGGATTTTGATCTGCTACTTTGTAAGCAGCATCTAGAAAGTACACATCATCTATTAAACTCTCCGCATAGGCAGAAAACCACATCCCAAAAGATGATGGCATGGCAACCTGTAAATGCGTATATCCTGGTAATAAGTGATTTTTATATTTTTCGGCCAGTTCAATTAACAAATCGAACAAACGTTTTGCCCAATCTTTTAATTCCAAAATGGCATCTTTAGCATACAAATGCACATCTAACAAAACCTGATCGTTACGAGAGCGTGCTGTATGAATTTTTTTACCAGCATCACCTAACTTTTCAGTTAACAACCACTCCACTTTAGAATGCACATCTTCAAAAGAATCTTCAATGGTAAACGTTCCGTTTTCAACCGTTTTTAGAATGTTGTTTAACTCGGACACCAATCCCTCTAACTCTTCATCTGTAATAGTTCCAATAGCGTTTAACATTCTGGTCTGAGCAATGTTTCCAAGCACATCGTACTTAGCCAATTGCAAATCCAATTCTCTATCATTCCCTACCGTAAAAATGTCAATCTTTTTGTCGGTTGCATACCCTTTGTCCCAAAGTTTCATACAGTTGTTTTTTATTCTGCTGGCAAAGATACTCTTTTTTTAACGTTTCTTATTTCTTACCAAACGTCAATGCAGGCATTTTTTTTATGTCTCAACTTTGTCATGTAAAACCAAAACAACACATCTTGAAAAATCAAAAAACGATAGGCTTATTATACCTTAGCATTGCTATTATTGGTGGTTTTAGCATGGGTTATGCACCTCTAAAACTTATTGATATTCACAACCCACCACGAACTTTCCTAAACCTACAAAATCATTTTCAAATATTCCAACTTAGTATTTTTGGAGATGGTTTGGTTGTTCTTCTTGAACTGTTTATTACTGTATTGCTGTACCAGTTTTTTAAAAACACTCATGGTTTTTGGAATGAAATGGCAAAATATTCTAGACTAGCTATGGCTTTTATTATGGCAATAAATCTTGTTTATTATATTATTCTACTACACCTAATAAACACTAAATTCTTAGCAAACAACACCTTTAAATTTTGCATGTTAGCTCATTTTTACACCGTTTATATTTGGCAAATTTTCTTTGGTATACACATGATTGCTCTGGCTATTTTAACCAACAAACATCCCATGTTTTACAAAACACTTTCTTTTTTATTACTGTTAGGTGGAGTGGGCTATTTATTAGATTGCCTAGTACATTTTATTGGAATTAAAAATAATGTCTTGGTAAGCTGTTCCAATATATTATTAGGTGTTGCTGCCATTTCTGAGTTGAGTTTTGCCATTTTATTATTGCTTAAAAAAGAAAAATAATGAATACACTCTACTTTAATCAACAAAAGAAAATACTAAGTACTCTTTGGATTTTTGTCACCTTAAATTATCTGTATTGTGATGTAATGAGTTTAATGGATTCTAATCTACTAAATCAATATTTAACAGGTGAAATTGATGGATTGACTCTAGACAACAATTTTCTACTAGGAGCTGCAATTTTAATGGAACTGCCCATTGCCATGATTTTACTGTCTAAAATATTGCCTCCTATATACAACTGTTGGACAAACATAATTATAGCAATTATTAAAACCTTAGTAATGGTAGCCACTTTATTTATTGGGACTACTACAAACTATTATCTCTTTTTTGCCACTATAGAAATAGCTACTACGCTTTTTATTATTGGTTACTCTTGGTATTGGAAACACAAATTATAATCAAACAACCCTATGAAACGTATCTTTTTTAAAACCAACATCAGTTTCAGTATACTAACACTACTGATTTTTACCTCATGCTCTCATAACGAGGATCCAATTTTATCAACAGAAAAATACATTAACATTCCTGACCCTTATTTTGAACAAAAATTGATAGAACAAGGCATTGATTCTGATGGTATTATCAATCAACAAATTCTAAAACAGGATGCAGAAAACATCACAGTTCTAAATTTAAATACATTCTCAGGTTTTGGAGAAATAGAAGATTTAACTGGTATTGAAGGTTTTACAAACTTAACATTTTTATCTGCAGCCAATCAAAAAATACATGAAGTGGACTTAAGTGCCAACACAAAGCTAGACACCCTCTATCTCTATGGGAATTACCTTACAGAAATTAACTTTGTGAACAACCCTAATTTAATTTTTGTTGATATTCAATCCAATAGGTTACAAAATATAAAAGGGCTGTCTTACGCTAAAAAACTCACAAAATTAAATGTTTCTTGGAACGATTTAGAATTTTTGAACATTCACAATAGTGCTATAAAAATCTTACATGTTAGTCATAATCTTTTAAAGGGTCTCCAGTTAACCTCTGCCCCAAACCTAAGAAATATATTGGCTACAAGTAATCAAATCTCATATATAAACTTACACAACAATACCAAGCTAGAGACATTATTAATATCTGACAACAAATTATTAGAACTGGTTTTAGAACAAAACAAACAGCTTACACATTTGTACGCTAGTACTAATAAGCTATACAATTTAGATGTTAGCTATAATGAAAAATTAGTAGATTTAAGGATTGACCGAAACCCTAATCTAACCTGCATTAAAAAAGGAAGCCATCAAAACATTGGCAATGTGTCGTTATCCAATTATCAATCCATTAGCGAAAATTGTGATTAATTGTGTTGCTTAATTTTTTCAAAAACACGTTTTTTAATTCTACTATAAGATTCTGGAGTAACCCCAATATAACTTGCAATTAATACTTGGGGTACTCTATGTATTAAGTTAGGTTGATTGTTGATTAGTGTTACAAAACGTTCCTCTGGAGTAGAAATCATAAATTCAGCCATCCTATCTTGTACCTTTCCAGCTTCCTTTTCTACTTCTCTTCTAATTAATTTTTCTAACCTAGGAACTCGTTCAATCATTTCTTCTATTAAAGAATCATTTCCAACAGTTACTATACAATCTTCCAAACATTCAAAATACGATTTTGAAGGACAACCTGTAACCTCACTAGAAAATGCATTTACAGGATCCCCTTCTATAAAAAAAGAAATGGTTTTTTCTACCCCATCTTTTATCACAAACTCTCTAACACATCCTTTTACTACGGCAAAGCATTCTTTAGAAACTTGTCCTTCTTTTAAAAGATATTCCCCTTTTTTAGAACTTCTCAATACTGTATGTTCTACAATAATATCTACTTCACTTGGAGTTAAAAACTGAAAACCTTCTATAAATTGTCTTAATGCTACTTTCATAAAAAAACCGTGATTATTACACGGTTTTAAAGTTATACTATTTTTTCTAGAAGTTTTATGTAAAAGACGACTCCATCATACACTTCTTGTACATAAATAAACTCATCTGCAGAGTGAGAACGTAAAGAATCTCCAGGTCCTATTTTTACAGATTGGCAGGTCAATCGACACTGGTCTGATAAGGTTGGAGAACCATAGGTCTTTTTCCCTAAAGCGATTCCCGATTTTACAATATCGTGATTAGGATCTATAGATGATGAATTTAATCTTAAAGAACGTGGAATCACATCGCACTCAGTATTTGCTGCTATAATTTCTGCAATTTCTGCGTTGGTATATTGGTCGGTTACTCTACAATCTACCACAAATGTCAATTCAGACGGAACCACATTGTGTTGACTTCCTGCATTGATTTGAGAAACCGTCATTTTTACCTCTCCCAAAAAGTCAGATACTTTTGAAAATTTATAAGAATTGATCCATTCTAAATCCTTTAATGCCTTAAATATTGGATTTTGATGATTTGGAATATGAGCTGCATGCCCAGGAGTTCCGGTTACTTTTCCATCAAACACCACCAAACCTTTTTCTGCAATAGCCAAATCTAACAAAGTAGGTTCTCCTACAATGGCCACATCAATTTTAGGCATGATGTTTTGCATGTAAGCAATTCCGTTTTCTCCCGAAATTTCTTCTTCGGCAGTAGCTGCCAACACAAAATTGTATTTTAAATTTTCCTGATTGTAGAAGTATACAAAAGCAGACATTAATCCAACCAAACAACCACCTGCATCGTTAGAACCTAAACCATATAATTTATCTCCTTCTATTTTGGCTTCAAAAGGATCTCTAGTATAAGCCTGATTCGGTTTTACCGTATCGTGATGAGAGTTTAATAAAATGGTAGGTTTACTTTCATCAAAATATTTATTAGTTGCCCAAATATTATTCAAATCTCTTTTTACTTCAATTCCTCTTCCCTTTAACCATTCTGATAAAATTTCGGCTGTAGGTTCTTCTTCTTTAGAAAAAGATTGGGTTTGAATTAAGGTTTGTAATAATTCTAGTGCTTCTTTTTGTAATGTTTCTATCATACTCTTTTGTTTGTAAAATTCAAAAGTTTGTAAAGTCATCAAATCACTTTACAAACTTTAAAAATTTCTCACTTTAAAAACTAATTACAACGTTAAGGTTGTAAACAATTGTTCTTTATTTTTAATCACGGTTGGGTTGCCTATAATTACTTCTGAAACTCCTTGTTGTAAAGCATTGAAACAGTTTTCCATTTTAGGCAACATTCCATCTGCAATAATTCCATCCGCTTTTAACTGTACATATTTTTCTGAGTTGATGTCTGTAATAACAGAATCATCATCTTCTACAGAAGTTAACACACCATTCTTCTCAAAAGTATATACCAAAGAAACATCATATAAATCTGACATTCCTACAGCAATGGTACTTGCAATTGTATCTGCATTGGTGTTTAACAACTGTCCTTTTCCATCGTGCGTAATGGCACAAAAAACAGGAGTCATTCCACCATTGATAAACGTAGCAATATTTTGTGCATTGATGCCATCTACATCTCCAGCAAAACCGTAGTCTACCTCTACAACTTTACGTTTGTGAGCCTGAATAGAATTTCCATCAGCACCAGACAGTCCTAAAGCATTACAGTTTTTGCTTTGCAACGTAGCTACAATGTTTTTATTCAGCAAACCTGCATACACCATGGTTACAATTTCAATGGTAGCTTCATCCGTAACTCTACGTCCGTTGATCATTTTGGCTTCTATTCCTAAATCTCCCGCCAATTGTGTAGCACGTTTTCCCCCTCCGTGAACTAAGATTTTATTTCCTTCAAGGGCAGCAAAATCTGACAAAAAACTCTCTAATGCCTCTGCATTGTTAATTACGTTTCCGCCTACTTTTACGATGGTTAATTTTTGTTTCATTTTTTTCAGTATGAAGTAAAGAGTATTAAGTACAAAGTATTTATATAGCTTAAGTAATATTTATTTTAAACAACTAAATACTCTGTACTCTATACTTAGTACTACTTTAAATTCTCTAATATCTTTTTTAATACGATTTGCGCAGAATAAGTTCTGTTGTTGGCTTGTGGTATCACAATAGAATTTTCAGAATCTATCACTTCATCTGCCACAATTACATTTCTACGTACGGGCAAGCAGTGCATAAATTTTGCATTGTCTGTTACGGCCATTTTATCGGCTGTAATCATCCAAGAGCTATCTGTGTTTGCTACTTTTCCGTAGTCTTTGTAAGACGACCAGTTTTTGGTGTAAATAAAATCAGCATCCTCAAACGCTTTTTTCTGATCGTACTCAATAGTAGCTCCTTTGGTTCTTTCTGGGTTTAATTCATACCCCTTTGGGTGTGTTATTACTACTTCAAAATCATCTTCGTGAGCTAAGGCCATTTCTGCAAAAGAATTTCCTACTGCATGAGGTAAAGCACGTGGGTGTGGAGCCCATGACAACACGACTTTTAATTTCTTTTTGGCAGGTTTGTGCTCCTCAATAGTAATGGCATCTGCTAAGGCTTGCAAAGGGTGTCCTACAGACGATTCCATATTTAAAATAGGCACTGTAGCATATTTTGTAAAAGCAGACAATACTTCTTCTGCTTCGTCTTTTTCTTTGTCTTCTAATCCTGCAAAAGCACGAATTGCAATAATATCACAATATTGTGAAATGACTTCAGCAGCTTCTTTTACATGCTCAGATTTTCCCTGATCCATAATGGTTCCATCTTCAAACTCTAACTGCCAACCTTCTGCACCAAAATTCATCACTATAGGCTCCATTCCTAAGTTTAAAGCTGCTTTTTGAGTACTTAAACGCGTACGCAAACTGTTGTTAAAAAACAACAAACCAATAACTTTATCTTTTCCTAAAGATTGATGTGCTAAAGGGTTCTTTTTTAATTCGATGGCTTCTTTAACAGTTTCTTTTATAGATGATAAATCATGAATGGATAAGTAGTGTTTCATATTTTTTTTACTCTTAGAATCGTTTTCTTATTATGTTTCAAAATTACGGAATTTGAAATGGAATAACGAGGACTTGATACAGGAACTAAGTATTCATAAAAAAAGCCATACTAATACTGTAGTATGACTTTTTATAGTTTTATAAAATTGTTCTCTAGACTTTCAGTACGATTTTTTCTTGAAAAATCAACAAAGTTTCGTTTACAATAACTCTTTTAATGCCTTAATAAAAACATCAATATCTGCTTTAGTGCTATTTAACGGAGGTAAAATACGCAACAAGTTTTTATTGCTAGCTCCCCCTGTAAATATCTTTTTATCGTAGATTAATTTCTTGCGTAAGTCTCCCACTTCAAAGTCAAATTCTAAACCTAACATCAATCCTTCTCCTTTAATTTGTTTTACTCCTGGTAAATCTTTCACTTGCTCTTTAAAGTATGCGTTGATTTCAACTACATTCTCCATCAAGCTTTCTTCTTTAATTACATCTAACACGGCAATTCCAGCAGCACAAGCCAAGTGAGAACCTCCAAAAGTAGTTCCTAACATTCCGTACCAAGGCTCTATCGACTTATGAATCAATACTCCTCCAATCGGGAAACCATTCCCCATTCCTTTCGCCATTGGAATTATATCTGCTTTTACTCTATGGTGTTGGTGTGCAAAGAACTTCCCAGAACGTCCATAACCAGATTGTACTTCATCCAATATCAAGCACACATTATTCTCTTGAGTAGTTTTTCTTACTTCTTGTAAAAATTCTGTGGTTGGCATATCTAACCCTCCTACTCCCTGAATTGGTTCTACAATTACCGATGAAACATCTCCTTTGGCAATTTCTGCTTTTACCAACTCAATATCATTCAACGGTAAAATAGTAACCGGATTGTGTGCGTTGATAGGAGCAATAATTTTTGGATTATCAGTGATAGAAACAGCTCCAGAAGTACGTCCGTGGAATCCGTTTTTAAAAGCTATTACTCTAGATTTTTGATTGTAGAAAGATGCTACTTTAATTGCATTTTCATTGGCTTCAGCTCCGGTAGAACACAAAAACAAAGCATAATCTTCTCCACAACCAGACAATTCTCCTAATTTATCTGCCAACTCTTGTTGCAAAGGATTTTGAATGGCATTAGAATAAAAACCAATATTACTCAACTGATTTTCTAAAGCTGCTTTGTAAGTTGGATGCGTATGACCAATAGAAATCACACCGTGACCTCCGTATAAGTCTAAATATTTATCTCCTTTATTATCCCAAACATAAGCTCCTTGTGCTTTTACAGGAGTAACGTTGTATAATGGGTAAACGTCAAATAATTTCATTTTTTATTGGTATCTGGTATCTAGTAGTTGGTATTTAGTATCCATGTCTTGATACTCGATACTTTGTACTCGATACTATTTTAGAATGCACTTCCTTTTAAATTCAATCCTAAAGTTTCTTCAAAACCAAACATTAAATTCATATTCTGAATGGCTTGTCCTGAAGCTCCTTTTAGTAAATTATCAATAGCAGCGTAAATTAAAATTTGATCTCCGTGCTTGATAATAGAAATAGCACATTTGTTTGTATTTACTACTTGTTTCATATTTACAGGGGCATCCGTAATGTGTACAAAAGATGCCTCTGCATAATAATCTGTATATATTTTTTTAGCTTCTTCTAAAGTTCCATCGAACTTAGTATAGATAGAAGCAAAAATACCACGACTAAAGTTTCCCCGATTTGGAATAAAGAACAATTCTCCTGTTTTTCCTTCTTGCAAAGCTTCTAAAGTCTCACCTATTTCACCTAAATGTTGATGTGTAAAAGGTTTGTACACAGAAAAATTATTATCTCTCCAAGGAAAGTGAGAAGTAGCACTTGGCGATACTCCTGCTCCTGTTGCTCCTGTGGTTGCGTTGATGTGAATATCATTCCCTAATTTTTTAGCTTTTGCTAAAGGCAACAAAGCAAACTGAATACAAGTGGCAAAACAACCAGGATTGGCAATGTATTTTGCTTTTTTAATTTCCTCTTTTTTAACTTCTGGCAATCCGTACACAAACTCTTTTCCTTCAAAAACCATATCGGCATTTAAACGAAAATCATTACTTAAATCAATAATTTTAGTGTTGTTAGAAAACGTATTGTTTTGTAAAAAAGTAGTAGAGTTTCCATGACCTAAACACAAAAACAACACATCAACTTCTGGATTAATGGTATCTGTAAAATCTTGTTCAGTATCACCCAACAAGTCTGCATGTACTTTGTATAATTTATTTCCGGCATTAGAAGTACTGTATACAAAATCTAACGTTAATTCAGGATGATTCATAATCAACCTAATCAATTCTCCTGCTGTATATCCTGCTCCTCCTACTATTCCTGCTTTTATCATTTTAATTTAGTTTATAAAGTTATAAAGTTACAGGTTAAAAAGTTGTTTATCTTGATTTAGATAACTTTTAAACTTTAAGAACTTGCAACTTGACAAACTAATTTTTATGCCTCTAACAAATCTTTATTTACGTGGTAAAAGATTTTGTTTTGCATACCGTATATTTTTATAAATCCTTTAGCATCTTGGCTAGACCAAGCATTGTTTTCTTCTCCGTAATCTGCAAATCCAGAAGCCATTAAATCGTATTCTGAATTAATTCCTGTTACCACAAAATGATACGGACGTAAAGTTACATACACATCTCCACTTACTGTTTTTTGAGAATCTTCTAAAAACTTTTCTATGTTACGCATTAAAGGCTCTAAGTACTGACCATCGTGAAACAAAGTTCCGTATGTAGTCCCCAATCCTTCTTTGGTAATTTGTTGTGCTTTAGACAAGGTGTGTTTTTCTAACAAGTGATGTGCTTTGATAATTACGGTTGCAGCAGCAGCTTCAAAACCAACACGTCCTTTAATTCCTACAATAGTATCTCCAACGTGAATATCTCTACCAATAGCAAAAGCAGAAGCAATTTCTTCTAACTTTAAAATATTGTTTACTGGGGTGTCTTTCACTCCATTAAAAGCCACTAACTGACCTTTATCAAAAGTTAAGGTTACCTCTTCTTCGTCTTCTCTTTTTAATTGACTTGGATATGCTTCGCTAGGCAATGCTTTTTGAGACTTTAACGTTTCTACTCCACCTACTGAGGTTCCCCAAATTCCTTTATTGATAGAATATTTAGATTTTTCCCAGTTCATATCTACTCCATGAGATTTTAAATAATCTATTTCTGTTTGACGAGATAATTTTAAATCACGAATTGGTGTAATAATTTCAATTTCTGGTGCGATGGTTTGGAAAATCATATCAAAACGAACTTGGTCGTTTCCTGCTCCAGTAGAACCATGTGCAATGTATTTTGCTCCTACAGATTTTGCATATTTTACGACTTCTATAGATTGAAAAACACGCTCTGCAGATACAGACAACGGATACGTGTTGTTTTTTAACACATTTCCATACACCATGTACTTAATCGCTTTGTCGTAGTATTTTTCTAAAATATCTTTATTTTCATGAGAAGTTACTCCCATTTCATAAGCTTTTTTCTCAACAGCAGCCAATTCTTCTTTGGTAAAACCACCTGTATTTACTAAAACCGAGTGTACTTCTAGCTTTAATTCGTTGATTAAATATTTTACACAATACGAAGTATCTAAACCTCCACTATATGCCAATACTACCTTATCCATACCTTTAACTAGTTTGTAAAGTTTTAAGGTTTATAAAGAATCAACTTTACAACCTTATTTTGTTATATTATGTATCCAATCCGTTAAATACTAAAAGCGACAAAGAAAAACCTTTATCTTTTTATCTTTCAACTTCATGAACTCTATTTCCAGTCCGCAAAAATACGGAATGTGAATGAAACATTAAAAATTATGATTTGAAAACAAAAAAACTAGACAGATTCTACCAAGAGTGTAAAATCTGTAACGTTTTATTTTTTAACCAACTTGTTTTTAAGTTGCTCTAGTTTTTTTCGGAACAAACTAGCTCCTTCTTCTTTAGATGTTTTTGCCTTAGGATCGTATAACATTCCTGTACACAAACACATTTTACGATCGTTTCTTGTTAAAATATCAAAGTTTCTACAAGATTTACATCCATTCCAAAAAGCATCGTCTTGAGTAAGCTCCGAAAAAGTTACAGGCTTGTAACCTAAATCTGAGTTAATTTTCATAACAGCCAGCCCAGTAGTAATACCAAACACTTTAGCCCCTGGATATTTTTCTTTTGAGTAATTAAAAACTTTGGTTTTAATCTTTTTAGCCAAGCCTTGATTTCTGTAATCGGGATGTACAATTAAACCAGAATGCACTACATAAGATTTGTTTTCCCATGTTTCTATATAGCAAAATCCAGCAAATTTATCTCCGTCTAATGCGATCACAGCATCTCCGCTTTCTAATTTTTTCTGAATGTATTCTGGAGTTCTTTTAGCAATACCTGTTCCGCGAACCTGAGCAGAAGTCTCAATGGTTTCGCATATAATTTCTGCGTACTTAAAGTGTGATTTATTTGCAGTTACAATTTTCATTTTGATGTTTTAAAAAAGTTTTGTTAGGTATAGAGGTTTGAGCACGAAAATTTACGGAATACCCTGAACACGCAGGCTATTCCCTAATTCGTCGTCTAGGCACACACACCTCTGTTCCTGTTACAGAACCTAGGCTACAGCATAAAACTACTATATAAACTACTTTTTGCATCACGTAAATAAAACAGGCAGCGAAATTACAATTATTATATGAATTACAGAAAAAAAACTTTAAGAATCAGTGCGGTAAGTATAAAAAAAATCGCTGTTGAGTAACCAGCTCAACAGCGAAGAAATAATCAACATGAATATAATTAAATCAATTAATTATGAAACAATGACTTTTTAACAAAACAAAATCTATCTTTATTCCAATTACAGCAAATATAAATATATTTTTTTATTAATACCATAAAAAAACACTTGAAATTATTTTATTTCATTAAAAAATATTCAAAAACATTTAATTAGTTGTACTCTCCTTCCCACTCCCAATCTTTAAAATAAACTTCCTGAACAGGGATGGACTCCGCATACTCAGATGGATATATGCTAATGACTTCGGCTTGAAGCCTTCCGTCTACCGTGTTTCCCCAGCCTTGCTTGGGAGTAGTAGAAATAACATTTTGTGTATACAAGACTCCATCTATAGTTATAAAGGCTTGATAGGATCTAAAATTCAATTCGAATACAATAGAATGATAAAGCGTATCTACAGGTAAAGTGGTTAGGTATTGCCAATAAGCCCCGTCCCAATAGTGAACTTCTCCAAATTCAGGAACCCATGGATTTACAATCCACTGAAAAGCCAAACCATAATCTAACTGCGTATCGCTTCCGTCCCAAACAAACAACCCTCCTTCTACTGTTTGCCCATTGTTTGTGGTGTTTTGAGTAGAAACTGTGTAGGGAATTTTAAATTTATAACTGGCCTTATGTTTCATTAACACAAGTGAATCACTTACAATTTTCTTGTAGGTGATGTTATGTGTCATAATATATCTATTGGATACATTTGCCGATAAAACAGACAATGAATCTTGGTGTTCTGTTTCTATATCGTTAATGGTAATGGGAGCTTCGTTATTCATTACATAATTGGCATCGCCAACTACTACGTCCCATCCTGTAAAATCCAAGCCATCATAATTGTATGCTCCCTCAGGGTTTTCTACCACTCCAAACCTTTCGGCTTTAGTCGTAAATAAGATTACTTTTTCTTTTTTTTCATTTTGGCTTTGCTCTATTATAAAATCTTCCTGATTGTTTTCACAACTTATCAACAAAACCAAAAATAACAACAAGGGATAACAGAATTTTCTCATGACTATTTATTAGTAAAAATAAAAAGCTAAACTAATAACAAACAGTCAGTTAAATAAATACATAGATCTACTTATCAATCCTATCTATAACATTTTTAAGTTGTTCTTTGTCAACATTATAGTTCATATCTATTGTAGTTTTGTCCGGAAATTGTTCTATCATTAACGTTTGAGAAGGAAAAGCAAACTCAACCCCTAAAGCTGCTGCTAACTTTAAAATCTCCATATTAAGTGCATGCTTAGAGGATTGTTCTTTGTTCCAATCTAAGGACTCGAAATACATATTTACCATAATATTTAAGGATGAATCTCCGTATCCTACAAACTCAACATTGTATTTTTCTGCTACAGTTAATGGAGATTTTTTTATAATTCTTCTTACTCCTTCGGTAAAAGCCTCTATCAATTCTGGAGGTGTATCGTATCTAATCCCTAGTGTTGTATTGTATCTTCTAAACAAACGCAAACCAAAATTATTAATTACAATTTCTGAAAGTTTGCTATTAGGAATGTAATAAAGAGAGGTATCTGCAGCACGTATTTTACTAGATCTAAACCCTACTTCTTCTACAGTTCCTACAACACCTCCTCCATCAATCCAATCTCCAATCTGAAAGGGCTTGTCTAAAAAGATCATAAAAGTACCAATTAAGTTCTTAACTGTGTCTTGCGAAGCCAAAGCTACTGCCAAACCACCAATACTAGCCCCTGCAATGACTGTTGATGTATTAACACCAAAAACTGTTAGCATTTTTAACACTCCTAAAAAAACAACCAAAATTCGCATTAACCTACTAAGAATAGGAGCTAATTGATCGTCTAATTTACTTTCTGTTTTGGCTGTATACGATAAATATACTTCTATCAAAACATTTACAATTTGTAGGAATACATAAATCCACAACACGGTTTGTGCAATTTCTAAACCTTTAATCAAAAAAGAATTGATATCAATACCAAATTGCAACATAGGAATATAAACCTCTAAAATGTAAAAAATAATTAGCAGTGATGATGGTCTAGCTAGTTTGGCAAAAAAAGTACTTAAAGAGTCGTGAGAGAATTTTATAAACAAACTCTCTAACCTTTGCAAAACAAAGATGATCAACCTGTTTAGCAACCAAAACAACAACGTAGCTATAGTTATAAAAATAGCCATTCCTAAGTATTGCCAGAGCTCTATTCCAAGGAACTTTTTATGGCCTATGTTGGGAATTATTCTTTTAATAAACTCTGTTCCAGGAGGAAAAACACTTTTGTACAAAGCATCTATTTTTAAATTGGTTTCTCTTCCATAATACCACTTGCCTGCTATTTTTTCAACGTAAATTTCTGGCATTACTTCAGGAAAAAGGATGTATTTATTTTTTACAATTCCACTACTAAGAGTGTCTTTATAGTTAGCTTCCGTTGGAAGAGATTCCATATCTACCCGAAGACCTTTACCATCTAATACTTGCTTAATTTTTATAGAAATCTCTTCCGATTTTTCTTGATTTTCGCCATAAATTGTAGCTGCTGCTTTTTTGGCATCAAAGCTATCGGGTTGCAAAAAGTATAAGTGGGTATAAATTGTTTTGTAAGGAGAACTAAGATCTACTTTAACCTCATCATTTTGAGCAAAAACAACGGTTGTAAAAAGAATGAATAAGAAATAGAGTTTTTTAGTCATATCTATGATGTATTTGGTATTTCAAAAATAACCTTTTTAACATAGAATAACTCTTAGAAAAAACAAAAGCTCTTAGCTAAATTGCTAAGAGCTTTAAACTAACCAAATTTTAATCATTTATCATTAACAAAAATGTTGAGATTAAAAAACTACAATAGTTAACCAAAAAACTGTAATCATATCTTAGACCCTATAGATCTAAAATGGTTTAAAAAAATCTTAAAAGTTACCTTGTTTTTTTTCTTGGTTTTCGCTTGCTATTGTTAGGGCTTGTATCTCTTGTCCTTTTATCTAAAACACTTACAAAACCGTCTTTATTTTTAGCGTTCCTATTTGGTTTAGATTTCCCTTTTCTAATCCCTTTTGGAGTTGCAACAGCATCATCAAAAGTATTTTTAGGTTTAAAGTCTTTCTTGTATCCCGTATTTCCTCCTTTAGGCAACAGCTTCTGCAGTAAATCTTGTCTTCCTATTTTACTTAAAGATTTACGAATCCATGCCTGATTTTCTTTTTTGTACCAAAAAAAGAATCGATGTTGTTCTTCTTTTTCTTTGGCCGTTTTTGGAGTTTTCATCTCCTCTAATGTATACGGATGGTAACCACTATAATAAATTACTGTAGCCACCGTCATTGGGGTAGGTGTAAACCCCTGTACTTGTTCTAGCTGAAATCCCATATCTTTAGTTTCAGCAGCCATATTGGCCATGTCTTCTATGTCTGATTGTGGATGACTGGAAATAAAATACGGTATTAATTGTAGATTAAGCCTTTTCTTTAAGTTGATTTTATCAAAAATCTTTTTAAAATCATGAAAGTTAGAAAACGATGGTTTACGCATCAACTTTAACACCTTGTCTGATGTATGCTCTGGAGCTACTTTTAATCGCCCCGAAACATGATGCGTAATAACTTCTTCTGTATAATCTAGCAATTCCTTTGGATCGGCATTTTTATTAAAATCGGGCACTAGCATATCGTATCGAATTCCAGAACCTATAAACGATTTTTTAACTTTTGGATGTTTGTCTACCGCTTGATACAAGTCTGTCATAGCTGCATGCGAAGTATCTAAATTTGAGCAAATTACTGGATTAATACAAGATGGAGCTACACATTTATCACAAATCTCCTGCACCTTCCCTTTCATTTGATACATATTGGCCGAAGGCCCACCAATGTCCGACAAATACCCTTTAAAGTCTTTCATATTTGCCACCTGATCTACCTCTTTTAAAATAGATTCTTTGCTACGACTGGCAATAAATTTTCCTTGATGTGCTGAAATGGTACAAAAACTACATCCTCCAAAGCAACCTCTATGGGTGTTGATGGAAAACTTAATCATTTCAAAAGCAGGGATGGGGCCACGTTTGTTGTATTTAGGATGTGGCAAACGCGTATATGGCAAATCAAAAGATGCATCTATTTCTTTTTCTAACATGGTTGGATAAGGTGGATTGATGACCAACAAATCTTCCCCTACTTCTTGTAAAATTCTACCTCCATAGGTTTTGTTAGATTCTTGTTCTATGGTTTTAAAATTGGCTGCAAACGTTTTTTTATCTGCCAAACATGCATCATGAGAACTAAGCCACTTATCATCCCAATTTTTATTTTTCTGAAGCGCTTGCTCCTTGGGTTGTAAGTATGCGGTTTGTTTAATCGTTTTTAAAGAACTAAACGGAACTCCTTTTTGCATTAATGTTACAATTTCTTTTAAAGGCTGTTCTCCCATACCATACACTAAAATATCGGCACCTGATTCTTTTAAAATAGTAGGTTTTAACTTATCTGTCCAATAATCGTAATGTGTAACTCTTCGTAAAGAAGCTTCAATTCCTCCTATTAAAACTGGGGTTTCAGGAAATTTATCTTTTAAAATTTTAGTATATACTGTAGTGGCATAATCGGGTCTAAACCCAATATCTCCATTAGGTGTATAGGCATCTTTGTCTCTTTTTCGTTTGCTTGCTGTATAATTGCTTACCATAGAATCCATTACTCCAGAAGTAACACCAAAAAACAACTTAGGCTGCCCTAGTTTTTCAAAATCTTGTAAGTTATCGTTTACATTGGGTTGCGGCACAATAGCTACTCGCAAACCGTAACTTTCTAACAAACGACCAATAACTGCAGGACCAAATGATGGATGGTCTACATAAGCATCTCCACTAAATAGAATTACATCCAATTCATCCCATCCGCGTATCTTACATTCTTTTTTAGTGGTTGGTAACCAGCTTGATAGTCTTAACTCTTGTTCCATTTTGCAAAGATACAGGGATTGAATGGATTTACAACAACAAAAAAATGAATTGGTTTTTTTGCACAAAAAAACCGAACAAAACAAAGTGTCTTGCTCGGTCTACTCTTTATATTGTTTCACAAATTACTTGTCAGTATCAGGTCTGTATTCTTCTGGAAATTCTACTGCAATATCCGTATGGTTTTCTATAGTTAATTCTAGAGATGTTTCTAAACTCTCCTCATAAAACATAACGTAATCAATACTACAACCTTGCGCACGTCCTGCAATAGTAAATGTATAAACTTCGCCTTTTTTTAAGTTGTATAATGCCTTAGCGTTCACTCCACTTCCTGCTTTGTTATGTGCCTCAATCATATGACAAGAGCCCCATTTTCTTACACCTCTTCCCCAAAACTTTTTGGTTTTCTTTAATTCGTCATCAGCAATGTGATTTCCTGAAGTAAAGTCCCCTTCTAATTTTACCCAGCAATCGTTTCTTTTATCTCCTTTAACATATCCGTTATCTGCACAATGATTAGAACCCACAGTACATGACTCTAAGGGTTGCAACATTCTCATTACCAAACGGTATTTGGTTGTTTTTGGACATACAAATGTATACTTTAAAGGTGATGTAGGAGTTCCTCCGTTTAAGTTATTCCCTGTAAATTCAAGGTAACTATTCCCTATTGCAGGCAAATCAGTATCTTTTATGTTTGCATCTGCATGTTCTGGATAATATCCATCAGTTCCTTGGGTTCTTAGCTTCCATTGATCTAAATTAGACTTTGTGATTTCTGGTTGAAAAACAATGTAATTGTCTCCATACTTTATTCCTTCTGTTAAATCTGGAATCTTTTCACATTCACAGTTTTCATCATTTACTCTGTATCCTGCATCACATGTAATGTTACAAGCTTCAACAGGATCCTCTTCGCACTCGCAAGTCTCTTCGTTTAATGTAAAACCCGTATCACAAGTTTTAGTACACTCTTGTACTGTAGCTGGCGGTATAAATTCATCTTCTGAGTTAGAAGAACAGTTGCACAAAAAAAGAAACATCATTAAATAAATAAATGGATGTAATTTAACTTTCATAATTTTTTGTTTTTGGTTGGTTAGTTTGTTAATTCCACACAAAATTAACCCCAAAAATTAATTTATCGTAACACATATGATTCAACACCCAACAAAATCTATTAATCTAGTTGATATCTTGTATAAAAAACAAAAATCCTGTTACTTTTTATTAGTAACAGGATTTTGATATGCATTTAGAATTTTTATTTCTTATCCTCCAAAGTCATCAAAACGTACATTTTCTTTTGGCACTCCAAAATCATCACACATTTTAACTACTGCTTGGTTCATCATTGGTGGTCCACAGAAGTAGAATTCTATATCTTCTGGTGCTTCATGATCTGATAAATAATTATCAATCAATGCTTGGTGTACAAATCCTACAAATCCATCACCTTCGTCATCGTTGATATCTTTTTTAACTTTCCAATTGTCTTCTGGTAAAGGTTCAGACAACACCAACTGTAATTTAAAGTTCGGGAATTTCTCCATCAAATCTTCAAAATAGTGAATATAAAACAATTCTCGTTTAGAACGACCTCCGTACCAATAAGTTACTTTACGACCTGTTTTCATAGTGTGAAATAACTCGTACAAGTGCGAACGCATAGGTGCCATACCTGCTCCACCTCCTACATAAATCATTTCAGCATCAGAATCTTCGTTGATAAAGAATTCTCCATAAGGTCCAGAGATTACAACTTTGTCTCCTGGTTTTTGGTTAAACACGTAAGAAGAAGCAACTCCAGGATTTACATCCATCCAAGTTCCTTTAGCTCTATCAAAAGGAGGAGTGGCTATACGTACGTTTAACATAATTTCACGTCCTTCTGCTGGGTAAGAAGCCATAGAGTAAGCACGTTCGATGGTTTCATCGTTTTTCATTACCAATGGCCACAATCCAAATTTATCCCATTCTTGCTTAAATTTATCTGGCTCTCCTGGGTGATCTTTTGGATGCGCAGTAATGTCGATGTCTTCAAACTTCACTTCCGTTTTTGGAACCTCAATCTGAATATACCCTCCTGCTTTGTAGTCCATATCTTCTGGGATCTCTACCACAAACTCTTTAATAAAAGATGCTACGTTATAGTTACGTACCACGGTTGCTTCCCATTTTTTAATTCCAAAAATTTCTTCTGGAATTGAGATTTCCATATCGTTTTTAACTTTTACCTGACACCCTAAGCGAGCTCCTTTGGCCAATTCTTTACGAGTAAAGTGCGGTGTTTCTGTTGGCAGAGCTTCCCCACCACCAGAGTGAACATGACATTCACACTGTAAACAAGTTCCACCACCACCACAAGCAGATGGTAAAAATATTTTTTCGTTTCCTAAAGTAGCCAATAAAGAACTACCTGTATCTACCTCAATTGTTCTTTCTCCATTGATGGTTACTTTTACTTTTCCTGATGGCAATAATTTGGCTTTTGCTCCTAACAAAATAGAAACCAATACCAAAACAATGATCAAGAAAACTACAATACTTACTAAGATTGTCATAATACTTTGTTCTTTATTGATTATAATTTAATTCCTGAAAAAGACATAAATCCAATAGCCATTAACCCTGTAATGATAAAGGTAATTCCCAATCCTTTTAAAGGTGCTGGCACGTTAGAATATGTAATTTTTTCTCTAATTGCAGCAATAGCAACAATGGCTAAAAACCATCCTATACCCGAACCTAATCCATACACTGCAGATTCTCCTACATTGGCAAAATCTTTTTGTTGCATAAACAAAGACCCTCCTAAGATGGCACAGTTTACAGCAATTAAGGGTAAGAAAATACCCAATGCTCCGTATAAAGCAGGAGCAAAACGCTCTACAATCATCTCTACCAATTGTACCATAGATGCGATTACCGCAATAAACATGATGAATGATAAAAAGGACAAATCAATAGAAGCGTACTCTTCTCCTAACCAAGATAAAGCTCCTGGTTTTAACAAAAAACTATCAATTAAATAGTTTACAGGCACAGTAATAGACAATACAAAAACTACGGCAGCTCCTAATCCTACAGCTGTATTAACTGTTTTAGATACCGCTAGGTAAGAACACATTCCTAAGAAATATGCAAATACCATATTGTCTATAAAAATACTTTTTACAAATATGTTAATATAATCCATTTCTTTAGGTTTTAGTGTGTTTCAATTAATTTTCTATTCTTAGAGCGTTGTACCCAAATAATAATTCCTACAGTAATTAAAGCCATTGGAGACAACAACATAAATCCGTTGTTTTCGTACCCTAAGGCATACAAACCTGTTGAATCTGCGATGGTTTTTGCTTTGTGTCCTAAAATTTCAATACCGAATAATTTTCCAGACCCTAACAACTCACGAAATACTGCTACAATGACCAAAATCAAAGCGTATCCTGCTCCGTTACCAACACCGTCTAAAAAGGATTTCCAAGGTCCATTTGCCAAAGCAAAGGCCTCTAAACGCCCCATAACAATACAGTTGGTAATAATCAATCCTACAAAAACCGATAACTCTTTACTTACATCATAAGCATAAGCTTTTAAAATTTGGTCTACTAAGATTACTAAAGATGCTACAATTAATAATTGAACGATGATACGAATACGTCCTGGAATTAAGTTACGGATTAACGATACAATTACGTTAGATGCAATAACGACAAACAATACGGCTAAAGACATTACAACTGCAGGTTTTAACTGTACGGTAATTGCCAAAGCTGAACAGATTCCTAATACCTGAACTGAAATCGGGTTATTATCATCTAGTGGATCTGTTAATAATGATCTATTTTGCTTTGAAAACAAAGGTTCTTTTTCTTCTGCCATGACTAGTTGTTTTTAAAGTATGGTAAATAATGTGCCAAACGTTCTTCAATCATGTTCGATACCCCATTAGAAGTAATTGTACCTCCAGAAATGGCATCAACTCCATGTTCGTCTCCTGGTTTTGCACCACCTTTTACAGCAGTTACAGAGACAAAATTGTTTGACTCGTCTAAAATTTTCTTTCCTTCGAATTGAGCTTGAAACCAATCTGTAGTAATTTCTGCTCCCAATCCTGGGGTTTCCCCTTTGTGATCAAAATTAGCTCCTACAATGGTATTTTCATCCTCTCCTAAAGCTACATATCCCCAAATGGCATCCCACAAACCTGCACCATACAAAGGCACAACGTAAAATGTTTTCCCATCTTTTTCTGCTATGTATAAAGGATATCTTTGCTCGTCTTCTGGCTTTTTAACCTCATTCTTAAGATTGATGTTAAACGCATTGGTTTTTTCGTCTACAGTTCCCTTATTGGTTAAAGCCAATTGTTTTTTGATGTATTGATCAAATGCAGCTTGTGCATCGTCTCTTGACACATCTGTTACACCTACAGTTCCTAGTATATTCTGCATTTTTTCAGCCTTTACATTGGTGTCTTGCAAGTCTTTTAAACTTGTTGCAGTAAAAGCCAACAATCCCGCAATAACGGTTACAATAATAATTGCGAAAATAAATGTATATGCATTGCTATTTTTATTCATAATTATGCTGCTTTTAAACGGTTTTTACGTTTTTTAATATTTCCAGCAATCACATAGTGGTCTATGGTTGGTGCAAAAACGTTCATTAATAAAATAGCCATCATCATTCCTTCTGGATATGCTCCGTTAAACACACGGATTAAAATGGCAAAGACTCCAATTAAAATTCCATAAATCCACTTTCCTTTAGTAGTCTGCGCGGCAGAAACAGGGTCTGTGGTCATAAAAACAGCTCCAAACATAAATCCTCCTACTAATAAGTGTTGCCACCAAGGAAATGTCATCAATGCATTTAGAGAAAGTGCGTTAAAAATCAATCCCATTACAGCTCCTCCTATCACCGTTCCTAGCATAATTCTCCAAGAACCTACTCCTGTTGCAATTAACAACAACGCTCCTACTAAAATCATCAAGACAGATGTTTCTCCAACTGAACCTGGAATCAAACCGATAAACATATCCGCAACAGACCATCCTGCTTGCTCTCCAGCAGCCAACTGCCCTAAAATAGTTTCTCCGGAAATAGCATCAATTTCATAAGCATCTGCTACCCAAACTTTGTCTCCAGACATGTAAGGTGCATAAGAGAAAAAGGCAAAAGCACGAGCAACTAAAGCTGGGTTTAGAATATTCATTCCTGTACCTCCAAATGCTTCTTTACCAATAAACACAGCAAATACTACAGATACTCCTAACATCCATAAAGGCATGTCTACAGGCATAATTAACGGAATTAACATTCCCGTTACCAAGTATCCTTCATTAACTTCGTGCTGGCGGTATACAGCAAAAGCAATTTCAATAGCCAATCCTACACCATAAGAAACTACTAACATTGGTAAAAACTTACCTGCTCCGAAAAGCAAAGCTTTTAACAATTCGGGTGCTGTACCTTCTAATTGAATGTAGTGTTGATATCCTAAGTTGTACATTCCAAAAATCATGGCCGGAATCAAAGCAAAGATTACCGTTACCATTACACGTTTTAAATCTACTCCATCTCTAATATGAGCCCCTTTGTGCGTATTGTGATTTGGCACAAATAATAAAGTATCTATAGAGTTGATCGCTGGAGCGAATTTTTCAAGTTTTCCTCCCTTATCGAAAGGTTTTCTTATTTGGTCAAATTTCTTTCTTAAAAAATCCATTATCCTACTTCTTTAATCATTAAGTCTAATCCATTTCTGATGATTACCTGAGCTTCTGTTTTAGAAGGGTCTATATAATCAACCAAAGCAAAATCTTCGGGAATTACCTCGTAAATTCCTAAGTTTTCCATTTTTTCGATGTCACTTGCCATACAAGCTTTGATCAATTGTAATGGATACACGTCCAAGGCTACTACTTTTTCAAACTCACCAGTTACCACCAACGCTCTCTCTTCTCCGTTTAGACTTGTATTTAAATCATACGTTTTGTTTCCTGCTAGCCAAGAAAAAGAAGTTTTAGAAAAAGAGTGAATAGATCCGCTACCTACAAAAGGCAACCATCCCATAAAACGATTCTGGTCTCCTTCAGGAAGTACTGTAACTAGGTTATCGTAAAACCCTAAATAGTCATCTGCTGTAATTTGTGTTCCTGTTAATACGTTTCCTGAAATTACACGAGCTCCTTCTGTAACTGTATTTTCTGCTAAGACTTTTTGAATATTTTGCCCAGCTTTTAAACTAAAATATTGCGGATTGTTTACTTTAGAACCTGCGATAGCTACCAATTTGGTTGGATTGTATTTTCCTGTTAAAAACAATTCTCCAATAATGGCAACCCCTTGTGGGTTTAAGGTCCAAACTCGTTCTCCTTGGTTGATTGGACTAACATTTGAAATCTGTGTTCCAACATTCCCTGCAGGATGTTTTCCAGACACACGTAAAATAGTTGCTTTTTCTACTTTATCAAAAAAAGTAGCTTCGCTGCTATTTACTCCTAAATAAACATTTCCTTCTGTTAGTTTAGACAAAGCATTGATTCCTGCCTGAAAAGCATCCTCTTTTCCTTTTAATGCATATGCATAATTTGGAGCTAAAGGAGCAGTATCAAAAGAAGAAATAAAAATTGCTTTGGGAGTATCGCTTGGGTTGGCAACAATGTCATACGGACGTTGTTTTACATAAGCAAAAGAACCACTTTCTAAAATTTTTCCTAACACAGCTTCTCTGTCTAAATCCAAAGGATTTGCTGCTCCAAAATCTTTAAAGCTATCTTCTGATTTTGCTTCAATAATAACTGCTAAAACTTTACGCTTAGCTCCTCTTTGTACCTCCTTAACGATTCCAGCAACAGGAGAAGTAAACTTAACCCTGTCGTCTTCTTTAGAGAAGAACACCACATCACCAACAGACACCTCATCTCCTGCTTTTACGACAAGCTTTGGAGTAATACCATGAAAATCTGTGGGTTTAATAGCGTAGAAATCAGAACGATCAGCAACAGCTGTAGTCAAAGCTGCCTGCCCTTTCAGCTTAATAGATAAGCCTTTTTTTACCCTGATGTCTTGTGACATATTTATAGATTTAATTTATTTTGTACGTATAAAATATGCAACAAATTTAAAGAAATTGCCTATTGCTAGAAGCACAAAAATAAGTTTAATTTGAATAGTTTATTTTATTTATACTTATTCTAATTAAGTTTTTTTCCTGTTTTAAAACTTTTTTTGATTTTGTTGATCAACCCCAGATACAATCCTTTTTTCATAAGGTTGATATTCCTGTGATTTACCAAACCCTGTTTTCATTTAATTTGGTTATTTTTGATTTGACAGAATAAATAAATCGCAAAGAACATAAACTTATATTTTGAGATTAAAATTCAACTTCATGGATCAGAAAGTAGAAATTAAAGAAACCACCATTAAAAGAATTGGCGGGTACTTGCATAGGATTGTTCCTATTGCAGACATCTCTGGTGAAATTATAAGTTATGCCTTAAAACCTTTGATGTTAGAGTTTAACGCTAGAGACATTATGCAGGTGGTTATTGGTTCGGCTATTATGGCAATTCCTATTTCATTAACCGAAGAAGTGTGGAATTTAGGAGAATCTTTGCCTCTTGCCAATGTAATAGCTATAGCAGGCTTGTCTTTGTGTTTAATTTCCGTATTTGTTTTTTACAACTTCTACAAAGTAACCTTTAAAGGTTATGTGTTAGAGTTTTTTAAACGCGTATTGGGAACTTATTTTATCTCTTTGTTAATAGTAGGACTTATTTTAACCATTATTGAAAAATGTCCATGGGGAGTGGATAATACTTTAGCTTTTAAAAGAATTATTCTAGTTGCTTTTCCGGCTGCAATGAGTGGTACTTTAAGCGATACAATTAAATAAACTAAATCCCTTAGAAAAATTAAAATCCTTACAACAAGCTGCTGAAAGGATTTTTTATACGATTTCTA
>NZ_AFPK01000063.1 GCF_000220525.1 Ochrovirga pacifica
CTAGACAAACGACTAGACTCCTTTTTTGTTATTGTTGTTTAGTGTATATACTTAAGCTAAGCCTCTTAGTACCCACTCCCCTTTTTCTAATAATGGAATGGCTTGTTTAAATTTAACTTCTTTTTGCTCTCCTGATTGAATATTTTGGATAATAACACGATCGTTTCTTCCAATTTTTGGCTGTTCTCTTACCACAGTCTCTTGCTGTACTGGTGGTTGCTGTTGAGAATTTTCTACAGCTTGACGGTTGGCTGATTGAGACGTATTTAGTACTTCTTCTTTACTAACTTCTACATTTTGACGTTGTTGTTGTCTTGCTTCAGAAATTTCGGTAGCGTTTTCTGATGGCAACTCTCCTTTAAACAAGAAAGATAGTACTTCTTTGTTTACTTTTTCTAACATTTTTTTAAACAATTCATAAGCTTCAAACTTATAAATCAGTAATGGATCTTTTTGTTCGTAAGAAGCATTTTGCACCGACTGTTTCAAGTCGTCCATTTTTCTTAAATGATCCTTCCACTCATCGTCTATAATAGCTAAAGTGATATTTTTTTCAAAATCTGAAATTAAATCAGCTCCTAGAGAATCGTATGCTTTTTTAAGATCGGTTACTACACGTAGTGTTTTTACACCATCAGTAAATGGCACAACAATGCGTTCGTATTTGTCTCCTTCGTTTTCATAAACATTTTTGATTACAGGAAATGCGGTTGCAGCATTGCGTTCCATTTTCTCTTGATAATGTTTCATTACAATGTCGTACAACTTGTCTGACAAATCTTGAGGTACAGTATTTAAGAATTCTTCTTCTGTAAACGGAGAACTCATAGAAGTGTTGACAATCAACTCAAACTCAAAGTTTTTATAATCATTGGTCAATTTGTTATTGTCTACAATTGTAGCGCATGCATCATAGATCATGTTGGCAATATCTACTTGCAAACGTTTACCATCCAATGCGTGTCTTCTACGTTTGTAGACCACCTCTCTTTGTGCATTCATAATATCGTCGTATTCTAACAAACGCTTACGAATACCAAAGTTATTTTCTTCTACTTTTTTTTGTGCTCTTTCGATAGACTTGGTAATCATAGAGTGTTGAATTACTTCTCCTTCTTCCAGTCCCATTCTATCCATCATTTTGGCAATTCTGTCCGATCCAAACAAACGCATTAAGTTGTCTTCTAGAGAAACATAAAACTGTGAAGATCCAACATCTCCTTGACGTCCTGCACGTCCTCGCAACTGTCTGTCTACACGTCTAGAATCGTGTCTTTCTGTACCTATAATAGCCAAACCACCAGCAGCTTTTACTTCGTCAGATAATTTAATATCGGTACCACGACCTGCCATGTTGGTAGCAATAGTAACAATACCTGCCTTACCAGCTTCTGCAACAACTTCTGCCTCTTTTTTATGCAACTTTGCGTTTAATACGTTGTGTTTTATTTTACGAATAGACAACATTCTTCCTAACAATTCCGAAATCTCTACCGATGTTGTACCTACTAAAACAGGTCTTCCTGCTTCTACCAATTTTACGATATCTTCTATCACCGCATTGTATTTTTCACGCTGTGTTTTATAGACCATATCTTCTTTGTCTTGTCTAGCAATCGGTTTGTTGGTTGGAATTTCAACAACATCCAATTTATAAATTTGCCAAAATTCTCCCGCTTCTGTAATCGCAGTACCTGTCATCCCAGAAAGCTTGCGATACATTCTAAAGTAGTTTTGTAGCGTAATGGTGGCATAGGTTTGTGAAGCTGCTTCGATTTTAACATTTTCTTTGGCTTCTATGGCTTGGTGCAATCCATCAGAATAACGACGACCGTCCATAATACGACCTGTTTGTTCGTCTACAATTTTTACCTTGTTGTCCATTACAACATATTCCACGTCTTTTTCAAACAATGTATATGCTTTTAACAACTGGTTTAAAGTGTGTATACGTTCGCTTTTTACGCTAAAATCTCTGTATAAATCTTCTTTTTGGTTGATTTTTTCATCATCTGAAAGATCAGAGGCTTCTATATCTCCAATTTTTACCCCAATATCAGGTAGTACAAAAAAGTCTTCTCCTTCGTCGCCAGAAATGGCAGCAATTCCTTTTTCTGTTAGTTCAATAGAATTGTTTTTTTCTTCAATTACAAAATACAACTCCTTGTCTACTTTAGGCATTTCTTTGTTGTTGTCTGCCATGTAATGGTTTTCTGTTTTTTGCAACAACTGTCTAATTCCTTCCTGAGATAAAAATTTAATTAAAGCTTTGTTTTTTGGCAAACCTCTGTGTACTCGTAACAATTGAAAAGCACCTTCTTTGGTATCTCCTTCTTTAATTAATTTCTTTGCGTTGGCTAGTACGCTTACCAGATATTGACTTTGCATTTTTACAATGTCTGCAACTTTTGGCTTTAATTCGTTAAATTCATGTCTGTCTCCATCTTGAACTTGTCCAGAAATAATCAATGGTGTACGAGCATCGTCAATCAACACAGAATCTACTTCATCAACAATGGCGTAGTTAGGTCTACGCTGTACCAAATCTTCTTGAGTGCTGGCCATGTTATCACGCAAATAATCAAAACCAAACTCATTGTTGGTACCGTAAGTAATATCGGCATTGTATGCTTTTCTTCGAGCAGCTGAGTTAGATGGATGTTTGTCAATACAATCAATTGTTAGACCATGAAATTGGAATATAGGAGCCATCCAAGCACTATCACGTTTTGCCAAATAGTCGTTTACAGTAACTACATGTACCCCTTTTCCTGTTAGGGCATTTAAATATATAGGTAAAGTAGCAACCAGAGTTTTTCCTTCTCCTGTCATCATTTCTGCAATTTTACCTTGATGCAATACAGAACCTCCTATTAGCTGTACGTCGTAGTGAATCATGTTCCAGGTTACTTCTGTTCCTGCTGCGTTCCAAGAGTTGTACCAAACAGCTTTGTCTTCACCTTTTAAGTCTACATAATCTGCATCTGCAGAAAGCTCTCTGTCTAAAGTTGTTGCTGTAACTTCTATTTCTGTGTGTTCTGTAAACCTTCTTGCGGTTTCTTTAATAACCGCAAAGGCCTCTGCCTGAATACCGTTTAATACTTTTTCCGAAGCTTCGTAAGCTTGATCTTTTAAGTTATCTATTTGATTGTAAATAGCTTCTTTTTCGTCTATAGATGCAGTTTTTGCTTTTTCTTCTAACGATTCTATTTCTGTTTCAAAAGAAGATGTTGCTTCTTGAATAGCTTTCTGAAAACTAATTGTCTTAGCTCTTAATTCATCAATGTTTAATTTTTGCAAAGCCTCTTCATAAGACCTTACTTCGGCCACAATTGGCTGTAAGCTTTTTAAATCTTTTTGCTGTTTGTCTCCAACAAAGATTTTAATTACTGAGTCTAATACCCCCATTATTTTAAATATTTATGTCTTAAAATTAAACAAAAAAAAGCCTCTCTCGAGACTTTGTTTTATTTCTAATTATTCTATAATTCTAATATTCTTCCTCATTCCAAAGATAATCTTCCTCGGTAGGATAGTCTGGCCAAATTTCAACAATATCATCATAAATTTCCCCCTCATCTTCTAAACTTTGTAGGTTTTCTACCACTTCTAATGGAGCTCCAGTTCTGATGGCAAAATCAATCAATTCATCCTTTGTTGCTGGCCAAGGTGCATCTGCTAAATAGTTAGCTAATTCTAAAGTCCAATACATTTCTATACTAATTTATAATTACTGCAAAAATAATTTTTTAATTAAAAAAGTCAAGTTTTTTTTTGCTTTTAAAGAACTTAATTTTCAGACTCTGGAATCCATTTAATTTCCTGAACCTGTAACTCTTTAGACAACATCCGTGCCAACACAAATAAATAGTCCGACAAACGATTTAAGAAAGCAATTATGTCAATATTACCCTCTTCATTTTCTTGTAATAGTACACAAATACGCTCGGCTCTACGGCTAATAGTTCTAGCCACGTGACAATGTGACACGGTTGGGTGTCCTCCTGGCAAAATAAAATGTGTCATAGGGGTTAATTGTGGATCTAGAAAATCTATTTCTTTTTCTAACACCTGAACATCGGCCTTAGTTATTGCTGCTATTTTTAGTCTATTTGTTCCGTTTTTTTTAACTCTGCTTTCTTCTGGTGTTGCTAAAAAAGCCCCTAGCACAAAAAGTTTGTGCTGTATAGCTAATAAAAATTCCCGATGGTGTTGGGATACAATACTATCTCTTAGCAATCCTATGTAAGAGTTTAGTTCATCAACGGTTCCGTAAGCATCAATCCGACAGTTTGCCTTGGATACTCGTTGTCCTCCAAATAAAGAAGTAGTTCCAGAATCTCCTGTTTTGGTGTATATTTTCATGTTTTAAAAACGTATTATAAAGTTTTGTTTTTTTTGCTCTGTTCTAAAAAAAATCAGACCTAGCTTGTGTAAATCTACCGTTACGGTAAGGTCTTTATTTTGTTTTAGTGTTTCCCAAATTTTTCTTTTATCAGGCTGATGGATGTGCTCTATTAAAACAATAGTCTTGGGATGTGCGTATTGTTTTAGTACGGTAAGAACATCCGTTGATGGAATATTGGCACTTACGTAAAGTAAAAAGTATTTCTCAGGATGTGGTGAAGTGTCCAATACTATTTCTTTTGATATGTATATAGGGTTTCCAATAATTTTTCCGTTGCTAATTGAAAAATACGCAAACAATCTTTGTATTAGTAAATGGTATTTTTGTTTTTTAAACATGGTTTTTAAAGGCAAAACCATTGTTTTTCGTAGATAAATACATTCAGTTAATAAGCCATATATAAAGGGTGAATGAACTCCGTGAGCGTTGGTAGATTTGAATAGATATGCTAAATAACTTCCCATGTATTTCTGTTAGTACTTGTGCAAAAGTAACAGAATTTAAAGTTACACACTCCAATTTATAATTTTATCTTTGCCTTGCAATTCGCAAAGATTATGAGTTTAAAATTTATCAAAAACAAAAAAACTTGGGGACGTTTGGTAATCGCATTTTTTGTGATTTGGATGTTGTTTTTTGATGCCAACTCGTACATCTATCAACAAGAATACAATAGTGAGATTAATAAACTGGAACAAACTATTGAGTTTTACGAAACAGAAATTCAGAAAAACAAACAAACGCTTCATGATTTTTCTATTCAAAAAAACTTAAACAATTATGCCAGAGAAAAATATCATTACAAAAAAGAAGACGAACAGTTGTATTTGATTGAGTACGACACGTTAGACTAACCCCTATAATTTTATCTCACATCGTTGTTTACCTCTATCCAGTAACCATCGGGATCTTGAAAGTAGAATTGTAAAATTCCGTCCTTTCTAATATAGTTTTTGCTAGGTGTGTTTTTCCAGTCCGAATATGGAATCTTTAATTGTTCTAAATGGTTTACAAAAGAAGGCACATTGGCTGTAGACAAGGCCAAATGTACTGCTTTGTTAACCTTTATTTCTTCTTCGGGTCTTGGAATTAAGTGCAACTGTCTTCCATCATCAAACACTAACCATCTTGTTTTAGAGGTAGATGCTGTGTTTTTTATTTCTTTTAAAGAAAAAACGCTTTGATAAAAATTAATAGAAATGTCTACGTCTTTTACAGATATTGCCACATGGTTTATGGAAAAATTAGGCATGGTGTTTTTTTTAAAGATGATTGAAATTTTATTGTTTTTTCGCTTTTTTACTTCCTTCGTAAATCTCGTACTTTACAAACTTACAATCCAAATCTCCGTTTTTAATGGCAATTCTTCGGCTAGTTCTTAATCCTACATGTTTTAGTGCTTCAATATCCGAAGTAATAAACCAGGCTTCTGTGTTTGGATATTGATGCTTTAAGGTGTCTCCAATATTTTTATAAAAACCTTGAATATCGTCTAGTTTTAAACGCTCTCCATAAGGAGGGTTAAACAGCACTGTAGTTGGTCCGTGCACCTCTTTAGTTGAGTTGAAAAAGTTAACGTGGTGTACTTTTACAAAGTCGTCTAAATTAGCATTAGCAATGTTGTCATTAGCTTTCCTAACAGCCGATGGAGCTTTGTCGAATCCCATCAACTTAAACTTAGGTTCTCTTATTTTTTTTATCAGAGAATCGTGAATAGTATAAAACAAATCTTGATTATAATCTTTCCATTTTTCAAAAGCAAATTCTTTTCTATTGATATTGGCAGGTACATTGCAAGCAATCATGGCAGCCTCAATTAAAATAGTAGCAGAACCGCACATAGGATCTATAAAATTCTGATCGCCATTGTATCCCGAAAGCTTTACCAAACCAGCAGCCAACACTTCGTTAATTGGAGCTAAGTTGGTATCTAAACGATATCCCCTTTTGTGCAAAGAGTCTCCAGAACTATCTAAAGAAATAGAACACACCCCATTTCTGTCGGTATGCATATTTACTTTTAAATCTGGATGTTTTAGGTCTACACTAGGTCTTTTTCCAAACTTCTTATTAAAATAATCAGCAATACCATCTTTAGTTTTTAGGGCTAAATAATGGGTGTTACTTGTCAATCCACTAAACTGACTAGTGCCTTTGGTGGCAAAAGTTCCGTTTGCATCTAAATACTTTTCCCATCTTATTTTTAAAAGATTTTTATACAAATCCTCTTCGTTTCTAATTTTAAACTTTACAATAGGTTTTAAAATTCTAATAGCTGTTCTTAAATACAAATTGGCTTTGTACATAAAACCTTCATCTCCTACAAAAGCAACCATACGTACTCCAGGTTTTACATCTTGTGCACCTAATTGTTTTAGTTCTTCTGCCAATACTTCTTCTAGACCTTGTAATGTAACGGCTACCATTTTAAAATTATCCTGCATCGTGTTCAAAATTTTAGAATTACAAAAATACCTTTTTTGTAATGTCTTTTGATTAAAACTACTAAAGAATAAATTAATAAATTTGCCTTTCAAAATTTTTTACATGGAAGAATTCAAAACTTGGTTTAGCGAATGGTTTAATACCCATTATTATCATATTTTATATAAAAACAGAAATCAACAAGAAGCCAGGGATTTTATAGAAAACTTAGTTGCTTTTTTAAAAATCCCCAAATCTAAAACTTTGTTAGATTTGGCTTGTGGAAAAGGAAGACATTCTATTTTTTTAAATTCACTGGGTTACAAAGTAATTGGAGCAGATTTATCTAAAAACAGTATTGAATATGCAAACCAATTTGCAAACAAAGATTTGAGTTTTGTTGTGCAAGACATGAGAGAACCTTTTCTGTTTTCTGTAGATGCTGTGTTTAATATGTTTACAAGTTTTGGTTATTTTGATGATGATGCAGAAGATATAAAAGTACTACAAAATATTGCCAATTCCCTACCCGATGATGGAATTGCTGTAATAGATTATATGAATGTTAATAAAGTGATAGAAAACTTAGTTTCTAATGAAGTGGTAACCAGAGACGAATTACAGTTTCACATCCGAAGAAAAGTAAAACAAGGCTTTATTATAAAAGAAATTGATTTAACGGATCAAGGAGAAGAGTACCATTTTATGGAGCGTGTAAAAGCAATAAATCTAGAAAAGTTTACAAAGTATTGCCAGCAAGCCAACCTAACCATACAACACACTTTTGGAAATTATCAGTTAGATCCATTTAATTTACAAACCTCGGACCGTTTGATTCTTATTTTAAGCAAATGATTTACTTGTTTTTAGTTACCTCTGTATTGGCGGGTGTTCTTTTGGTTTTAATTGTAAAACCTAAAAAAAGATACATTCAGTTAATGTTGTCATTTAGCGGAGCCTATTTGCTTTCTATGACTATAAGTCATCTTTTACCGGAGGCATTTGGCATGTTGCATGCTGCACATACACACAGCCACCAAGAAGTAGACACCAAATTGATTGGTATTTTTATTCTTTTGGGAATTTTGATACAGTTGGTTTTGGAGTCTTTTTCTAAGGGGGCCGAGCATGGTCATGTGCACATTCACGATAAAAAAAAACAATTTCCATGGATGTTGTTTTGTAGTTTGTCTTTGCATGCTTTTTCCGAAGGGATTCCGCTAGGATACGACCATAATGCTTTTTTTTTATGGGCCATTGTAATTCATAAAATTCCCGTTGGAATTGTATTGACTTCCTTTTTTCTAAAACATAAATACGAAATAAAAAAAGTAATCTTTTTTATGACTGCTTTTGCCATGATGAGTCCTTTAGGGAGCTTTTTGGCTTCTAAAATTCATTTTTTTCAAGATTATCAAAACTATATTACGGCCATTATTATCGGAATCTTTCTACACATATCTACTGTTATTTTGTTTGAAAGTTCGGAAAACCATAAATTTAGTTTCTCAAAATTCTTTGCCATTCTAATTGGGATGGCCGTAGCACTACTGTAAAAAACTACTTTAAAATTATGCAAAAAAACAAACTGTTTTATGTATCAATAGCATTATTTTTTTACGCTATAAATCACACACATGCACAAAAATTAAGTTCTTTCTTGCAAGAGAACTCCAATTTTAAAATGGATTTGGAATACAGGCCAAGAACAGAGTATAGACGTGGTTATAGAACACTTCCTAACAATTCTGACGACGGTGCATTCTTTACATCACATAGAGCAAGAATTAATGTAGATTTTAATTTAAATAATCGTTTTCTATTTCATACAACTTTACAAGATATTAGAGTTTGGGGAGATACAGACACTAGAGAATCAGAAGGAAAAGCTCAGTTTTTTGAATTTTATGTGCAACCCAAAATAACAAATCATTTATCGGTACGTGTGGGTAGGCAGCGTATTATTTTTGACAACCAACGCCTATTTGCCGAAAACAATTGGAGACAAGCAGGAGGACAACATGATGCCGTACGTTTTTTGTATAACAACAATAAACTTGTGTCGGATGTTGTTTTAGCATACAACCAAGACAACGCTTCTGAATTTGGAACCACTTATGATGTAGACTGGGATTTTTACAGAGGAATGATTGCTCATCATCTAAAATACCAACTTTCTGAAGACACAGAATTGTTAACGTTAAATTTTGCTGATGAATATACAGATCCATCAACCAATAATAAAAAAGGGTACTGGAAAATGACCAATGGTGGTCGGCTAACATACAACGTAGGGGCTATTGGTTTAACATTTTCAGGATATTACCAATGGGGTAAAATTGAAAACGGAAAAGATCATAGCGCTTATTATTTAGAACCCGAAGTACAATGGTACGCAAATCCAAAGTATAAGGTAAGAATTGGAACACAGGTTTTTAGTGGTGATGGCAATGCAAATGATGAAAAGTCTACTGCTTTTTTATCACAATATGGAGCGTTTCATAGGCATAATGGAGGATTGGATTATACACAAAAAACAGTTAGAACTTATGAGCACGAGGGAATTTTAAACCCTTACTTGTTTCAATATTTTTCTTTTAATGATAAGTTTAGTTTACAATGGCAAAGTCATTTGTTAGGGAGTACTTCTTCTCTTGCAGTAGACCAAAAAAAGTACAATCGAATTTATGCATGGGAAAACGATTTTCGTTTTTTTTATCAACCAAACGATTATACAAAAATAGAACTATCGTATCTGTTTTTAGTGCCAGATAAAGGAATGGCAGCTATTCCAACAGGGGTGAATGGCAATACAGATCAATTGGCTCAATTTGCCTATGCCAGCATTCGTTGGACTCCAGAAATTTTAAACTTTAGTCATTGAAAATAGGTTTCTTACATAACAGTCATTGGGTTTTCGTATTCATATTAATAAGTACAGCTTGCACTCCTAAAAAAGACAAAACATTGTTGGTGGCAACAGCAGCTAATATGCAATTCGTGATGCAAGAACTTTGTAATTCTTTTTCAGAAAACACAGGAATTACTTGTGAACTGATTCATAGCTCTTCAGGAAAATTAACCGCTCAAATTTTAGCAGGAGCTCCTTATGATATTTTTGCCTCAGCAGATCTTAAGTATCCAACTGAATTATATCAAAAAGGAAAAACAGACCAAGCACCGTTAATTTATGCCAAAGGGAAATTAGTTTTATGGACCGTAGTAGAGAGTATAAAACCCAATCTACATACATTGTCCAAGTCAGAAACAAAACGCATTGCCATGGCAAATCCTAAAACAGCACCATATGGAAGAGCAGCCAAAGAAGTGTTAGAAAAAAAGAAAATTCCATTAGAAGAAAAATTAGTTTATGGAGAAAGTATTTCTCAGGTAAATCAATTTGTACTATCAAAAGCTGTAGAAGTAGGTTTTACTGCAAAATCTGTGGTACTATTTAAGCAGCAAGGAGAATGGACAGAGGTGCCTTTAACACTTTATAATCCAATTAAACAAGGAGTTGTAAGTATTAAAAACGGTAAAAATTCTACACAGAACGCAAGGTTGTTTCTAGCTTTTTTGTTCTCTGAAGAAGGAAAAAAAATACTACAAAAATACGATTGTTTGTAAGCTTCAACTTTTATCAGCACATATACCTCTTAGTTTCTGTATCTTTGTAAAAGATTATAACTAAAAATGACGTTTAAAGAACTACACCTAAGCCCTAAAATTTTAAAGGCTGTTGCAGAACAAAACTACAACACTCCCACTCCTATTCAACAAAAAATTATACCATATGTGTTGGATGGTATAGATGTAATAGGTTGTGCCCAAACAGGAACGGGAAAAACTGCAGCCTTTGCACTACCTATTTTAGAACGTTTGTTGCCGCAACAAGATGCCGAAAAAAAAGGAAAAAAATAAAAGCTTTGGTGATTAGTCCTACTAGAGAGCTGACTCAGCAAATTGAAGAGAACTTTAAGAGTTACAGTATTTACACCAATCTTAGGTCACTTGCTATTTATGGAGGTACTTCTATGGCACCACAAATTGAACAGCTAAACAAAGGAATTGATGTTTTAATTGCAACCCCAGGTAGACTGCTAGATTTACACAAAAGAGATGTGGTAAACTTAGATTATGTTCAGGTATTGGTATTAGACGAAGCCGATATGATGCTAGATATGGGGTTTATTGATGATGTAAAAAAAATAGAAAGACTGTGTCCCGATCAAAAACAAACCTTACTCTTTTCTGCTACCATGCCTCCTAAAATTGAAGCTTTGGCAGATGAGTTGTTAACCGAACCCGCAAAAGTATCTGTTGCAGCAATATCATCAGCAGCAAAAACAGTAAGTCAAGAACTGTATCGTGTACCAAAACCTAAAAAAATAGAGTTGTGTTTGCATTTGCTTAGGAATAATTTGCATGGAAATATGATTATTTTTAGAAGAACCAAGTTTGGTGTTGAAAAATTGGAACAAACACTTCTTAAAAATAATTATAAAGTTGATAGTATTCATGGAGATAAAACACAATCAGCTAGAACAAAAGCTCTTAACAAATTTAAAAACAACGAAATCAACATATTGATAGCTACAGATGTTGCTGCTAGAGGGATTGATATTCCAGATCTAGACATTGTTATTAATTTTGACATTCCTAATATTCCTGAAAGTTATGTACACCGAATTGGAAGAACGGGAAGAGCTGGAAAAGAGGGACGTGCTTTGTCTTTCTGTTCTGCCGATGAAAAAGCGTATATCTTGACAATTCAAAAATTAATAGGAAAAACCATCGCTGTAGAAGAAAATCACCCTTATCCTTTAGACCCAAAAGCAAAACCCGAAGTTCATAAAAAACAAGGGAGTAAGTACAGAAAAGGAAGAAAGTCAGAAGCTTCTAAAAAAAAGAAAAAACGTTGGTACTAAATAATTAAACTATGCAATTGTTTCTTTTGTGTGCAACACTATTGTTTTTAATTTTCACAGGATTACCACTTGTAAAAAGCACACATTGGTTTTTTAGAATTGCTGATTTTGCTAGTGTGCATTTGTATATTTTATTTTGGAGTTTGGTTCCGTTTGAGCTGTATCAAATCAACAAATCCTTTAATACCGTAAACATATTTACAAGTGTTGGTTTGCTTTTGGGTTTATGCTATTTGTCTGTAAAATTGTGGCCTTATTTTCCTTTTCAAAAAAAGAAGGTATTAAATGTGCATCAAAAAAAAATAAAATTGATTTCCGCTAATGTATATCAATACAATACAGAATATCAATTATTGATTGATTTATTACAAAAAGAACAACCAGATATTTTTATAACTATAGAAACTAACAAAGACTGGGAAAAAGCACTTACTGTTTTTGATGAATCTTATCCCTATCACCGCAAAGTTTCACAAGAAAATACGTATGGAATGCATTTCTATTCCAAAATTCCTTTTGATGACTTACAAGTTCATTATTTCGTAGCTGATGACATACCGTCTATGGAAGCACATTTTACACTAGAAGAAAAAAATCTTATACTGTACGCTGTTCACCCTCCTCCTGCTTCACCTACAGAAGAATCTAACTCTAAGGAGCAAGAAGGAGAATTAATGTCTATTGCTAAAAAAAGTGTTCATCAAAAAGAAAGCAAACTAGTTGTAGGAGATTTTAACAGTGTTTCTTGGGCTAGAAGCACACGTTTATTTGCTAAACTTTCACAGTTAAAAGATGCTCGCAAAGGATTAGGTTTTATTTCTACTTTTCCGGCAAAATATTCGATTTTAAAAATTCCTATCGATTTGGCCTTTCATACACCAGACATTCAAATTTGTCAGCTTAAGACATTATCAAAAATAGGTTCTGATCATTTGCCTTTGTTTTTAGAGTTTTGTTTTACTAATAAAGACCAATCACTTAAAAAAACACACAACAAAAAAGACCTTAAAGAACAAGAAGAAATGATCCAAAAAGGAAAAGAAACGACCTCCGAAAATAGATCTTAATTTTGGTGTATTTCTAAACACTGTCTAGGTTTTACTGACGTTCTAGTATGTTTGTTGTATAAAATTCAACATTTATTACTAATATTTGCACAAATGAAAGGTAATTTTGTTTTTTATACAATAAAACTAAAAAATTACGAAATTTATGCTTAAACATTACTTCTACAAAATTCTACATTTTAGTATTGGTATTTTTACAATGTTGTGTATTTATACAACGAGTGCACAGCAAAAAACTGTTGTAAAAGGTACCGTTTATGACCAAAACAATGAAACAGTTCCTTTTGTAACAGTAGGAATTGTAAACAAGACCATTGGTACGGCTAGTACAATGGATGGAGAATTTTCTTTAATGATTACCGATAAAGAAATGCAAGATACTTTGTATGTATCAGGCTTAGGATTTGATACCTACAAAATAAAAGTACAAGAATATCTTGCAAAAAAAGATAGAAAAATTGTCTTAAAAGAAAATATTGTAAACTTAGAAACAGTACAGTTGCTACATCCTATTGATTATGTGAAAAATGCATTAGACAAGTTAAAAGAAAATACTCTTAGCAAAACACATGTTAAAGAAATTTTATACCGTAGAGCCGCTACTGAAAACGACAAAGCCAAGTTTTTTGTAGAAAACTACATAAAATTTAGAGATCGTGGACCTGCATATTGGATGGGAACTATACAGGTTACAGAATCTAGAAAATCGGCAGACTACAGGTTCTGGAAACGTACACAATGGAGACACTCTATTCATAATATGTGTGATGTAAACCCATTAAGACCTGGAGATTCATTCCACAAAAGAGATTTAGAAAAGTTTGAGTGGAAAAAAATAGGAAGTTCTTCTTACGAAGGTGAAGATGTTGTAATTCTTGAAGGAAGAAACCCTGACAAAAAATGGGAAAAAATGACTTTGTATGTAGGGATAGATAACTATCAAGTGTTTAAAATTGAAAGAGGAAGTTCTATTTTTATTTACAAAAAACACAAAAGTGGAAAAGTACATTTGAGTTATTTTCAAAATGAATGGAATTTTCCAAAAGATCAAATTCCTGCAAATATGTTAGGAACAGCAGCTGAAACACTACATTATAGAATCGAAGCTTTTGTTTTAAACGTAGAAACTGAAAGAAAGAAAACCAGAATTCGTGAGTACGGAATAGATATAGATATGGGGTCTTTAGAACTACCTTACAACCCAGAGTTCTGGAAAGGTTTAAGTTTGCCTCCAGACACCAAGTTCTACAAGCGTATTAAGTCTGAATTAGAAGGTTTGTATGGGGTTCCTTTAGAAAAACAGTTTGAATTGGTGAACCAATAATTATAGATTATAAAACATTACAACCTTACCTAACAAAAAATTAAAGATGATAAAAAGCAAAATATTATGGATTGTAATTCTTTTAATGAACTTTGTAATCCAAGCTCAAACAAAAAAAACCGTTGTTCAGGGAACAATCTATGACGAAACCAACGAAACTATTCCTTTTGTAACGATAGGAATTGTAAACAAAACCATTGGTACAGCAAGTACTATGGATGGAGAGTTTGCCTTGATGATTACTGATAATGAAATGCAAGATACTTTGTATGTTTCAGGTCTAGGATTTGATACTTATAAAATCAAAATACAAGATTACTTGGCAAAGAAAGATCGAAAAATTGTTTTAAAAGAAAATGTAGTTAATTTAGAAACAGTTGAACTTTTACACCCTATTGATTATGTAGAAAAAGCATTAGACAATCTTAAGAAGAATACATTAAGTAAAACCCATGTTAAGGAGATTCTATACAGAAGAGCAGCAACTGAAGAAGGAAAATCAAAGTTTTTTGTTGAGAATTACATCAAACTAAAAGGAAGAGGACCTGCTTATTGGGTGGGACAGGTTCAAGTAACTGAATCTAGAAAATCTGCAGATTATCGCTTTTGGAAAAGAACACAATGGAGACATGCAGTTTTGGGATTGAACGACACCAATCCATTAACTCCAAACGATTCTGAACATGCAAGAAACTTAAGAAAATTTGCATGGAAAAAAACAGGAAGTTCTTCTTACGAAGGTGAAGATGTTGTTATTTTAGAAGGAAAAAACCCAGACATAGATTGGGAAAAAATTATTCTTTATGTTGGGATTGATAAGTATCAGATTTTTAGAATTGAACGAGGACGAAGCCTTTTTATTTATAAAAAACACAACAACGGAAAAGTGTATTTAAGCTACTACAAAAATCAATGGAGGTTTCCTAAAAGTCACATTCCAAGAAACCTTTGGGGAACAGCTGCAGAAACACTCGAATACAAATCGGAAGCATTTGTCTTAAATGTGATTACTGATAAAAAGAAAATGAAAATTAAACCTTATGGTGTAGATATAGATATGGGATCGTTGGATTTACCTTATCATCCAGAGTTTTGGGCAAATCTAAGTTTGCCACCAGATACTAAATTTTACAAAAGAATCAAATCTGAATTAGAAGGTTTGTATGGTGTGCCTTTAGAAAAACAGTTTGAATTGGTAAATAAATAAACCTATTTCTTATAAAACAAAATGAGATTTCAAATTGAAATCTCATTTTGTTTTACCTTTTATTTTTATTCCTCCAGTAGTTTCTAATAGCTTTGTTTTGCTCTTCAGACAGCAATTCTTTTACTTTTTGATTTCTTTCATTTAATTCAGGTTTTAAAGCTTTCCATAGCTCTTTTTTGTCTTTTATTGTTTTTGATTTTTCTGTTTTTTGCAGTACAAAATTCTTATAAATTTCTGAAACTTTTTCCTTTTGCTCTGTTGTTAGCACCAAAGCCTGGTCGGTAGCAGCTAATTGCTTGTTGGTTTTGGCTATTTCAGTAGCAACTTGATTGTTTACCCACTTTTGAGAAAATGCACTGGTAGATGTTATGAATAAAAAGACGATTGCTAATTTTTTTAATTTCATTTGATTTCTGTTTTTAGGTTACTATGTTTCCAAAAATAGTTTAGAACTTATAGAGGTTTGTGGTGCTACATAAAAGATTCGTGTTTCTGGGTACATTTTTACGATTGAATAAATCAGCGTTTTTTTTTGATGAAAAACAAAGTTGTTAAAGGATAACTAAATTTTAGAATGAGTACATTTGATAACATCATCTAAAATATTTCTAATGAAAAAAATATTATTGAGTAATAAGTCTTGGGGAATACATTTTCCCATTTTGTTACTGCGTGTAACGTTTGGAGCAGCAATGCTTTTTGGACACGGTTTGGGAAAGTGGAAAACCTTAGTTGCAGGAGGTGAAATTAAATTTATGAACTTTTTAGGAATAGGAACTACCGCTTCTTTAGCTTTAGCAGTTTTTGCAGAAGTAATTTGTGCTGCATTATTGGTTTTAGGTTTGCTAACTCGTATGGCATTAATTCCGCTAATCACAACCATGGCTGTAGCTTTGTTTATGATACACCCTAATGATGCTTTTGCAACACAAGAAAAATCGTTGTTGTATTTAGTAGCTTATGTTGTATTATTTATTTACGGGGCAGGAAAATATTCTGTAGACGGTCTATTAAAAAAATAGAAAAATAAAGCAGGAAATTATTCAATAATTTCCTGCTTTATTTTTAAAAAGAGTTTATTTCTTCTGTAAACTTTCATTAAAAGCCTTTTTTTGTGGCTGTGTTAAGAGAGTTCTAATAACTTGGTTTGCCTCTTTAGTTTGTGGAAATGTAGCTTTCCAAAAATCCTTTTTAGTAAACGTTCCCTCCTTCTCCATTTTTAATTTTACTTCCGATTTTTTTACCATCAAATTTTTGTAAATATCTGTAATTTTTTCAGACTGTTCGGCCGATAGTTTAAGGTTTGAATTTGTAGCTACTAGGGTTGTGTTTAATTTTTCAGTCAATTTTTCTGCTTGCTTAACTGCCCATTTTTGAGAAAAAGCAGTCGTTGAAACAATCAAACATACTACAAATACGATTTTTTTTAAGTTCATGACGTGTGTTTTTTAATAAGTTTTCAATCAAATATATATTCTTTTGATATTATCATAATCAACAAGGTCAAAATACGACCATAGCATGTCAATATATCTTCTAAAACTTAGTGAAAATTCAAGTTTTGTAGTGTAAACATTCTTTTTTTAACGAAAGTTTATTTACTAAATCCAGTTGTTTTAAGACGAGTCAGAAACTTTTAATCACATTAAAATAAATAGAAAATAAAAAAGTAATGGCTCTAATTAATATATTCTACCTTGTTTTTTTGCTAACAAACACACTAATAAGGTGTGTTATTTATAAAAATCAAACTATAGTATGATGGTGTTGTAGGTATATATGCGTATTTTTGAAATATCAATAATTTATTTTATTTATCCCACTTTTACGTTTACAGTATCAAAACTGATTAAATTTTAGATCATACAACCCAATTGCTTAATAATTATAAATTCCTACCCAGCTAATTTATTTTGACTAGAAGTCTATAGCATTGTATGAAAAATGATAAAGGTTGCTAAATTAGCAACCTTTATTTTTATCTTCTTTTACCAGAATACGTCATGGCTTCACCTTTTCCAAAACCATAGCTAAAACCAAGCGTAAAAAATCTTCCTCTTTGTCCAAAACTATACTGATACCTACTGCTGTTGTTAACGGTACTTTCTTGAATTCTAGAGGCAAATACATCTCTTACTGCTATGTTTATTACTGCTTTTCCTTTTAAAAGCTTTTTGCGTAAACCCATATCCATAAATGCAAAACCAGAAGTTTGTCCTTGTATCGTTTTGTATTTTGATCTGTAATTTCCTGTCAATTCAATATCTATATCTGATGGAAATCCAATTTTAGAAGTAACACGAGAACTCCAACTATCCCCCGAGAAATCAAAATTTTGAGTATCGTACACTCCTTCTCTACTAAAATAATTCCAATTGAAATCTCCATTAAAAGTCAACCATTTTAACGGACTATACTTTCCATTCACTTCTACCCCAGTAGTATTTTTAGTACCAATGTTAAAAGGACTTGTAGTGGTAACATTACTGTTTTCGTCAAAAAGAAAAATACGCTCCATAACATCTGTGGTATAACGGTTGTAAATACTCGTGTTCATGCTAGCTTTACCTAAATCGTATACTGCTGTTAATTCATACGAATCTGTATATTCGGGCAATAAATTAGGGTTTCCTACACGAATATTAAAGTTGTCACGAATGCTAAAAAACGGATTTAAATCCCACAATCGTGGACGATAGATTCTGCGAGAATAACCTGCTTGCAAAGAAAAGTTAGTACTGATTTTATAAGAAGTATGTACTGTCGGAAAAAAATCGGTATAATTTTGTTGATTGTCCTCATTTGTATTGGTTAGCAATGTTTGTAGGTTAGTATGTTCTAAACGCAACCCCAATTTTACTCCCCACTGATTGGCTTCGTAAGCTCCTGTTCCATAAAAAGCCAATACTTTTTGGTTGTATTCAAAATTGTTTGTTAGATTAGGATCTATTTCAAAACTATTGTTTGTATTGTTATAATCTCTTACCTCATAATTGTTACCTACATCATTAATTACGTATTGACTTCCTGCTTCTAGTGTATATGCATCTGTAATAGGGTTGGTATAATCTAGTTTAAAAGTATAGTCTGCTTGTTGAAAATCGGTATTTGTTTCTTGATCTGTTTGTGTGGTGTTTCCACTGTTTTCAAATTCTGAATCTGTTTCTTTACCAAAAAATCGACCTAAAGCACTTACCAACAACACGTGATCTTTGTTGTTTTTAAACTCTTTTTTGTAATTAAACTCGTACTGCCATTTAGGATTTTCTGCACTGGTTTCTTCTTCTCGCTCCCACTTACTTTCTAAAATATCATTTTGATACAATTGATAATACGTTTTAGATGGTTGATCCTCCCATTCATAAGCAAAATTTCCTGATAAGGTTAGTGTATTGTAATCATCAATATGATAATCGGTTCCTAAAATAAAATTAAAAAACGTTTCGTTTCTGTAGTTGGTTCCGTAGCTTTCTACCTTTTGATTGTTAACTTTATTTAAGTTGCTGTTTTTATTGTCTCTAGGCATTGATCTGTGTCCCCCTCCTAGTTGTGTAAAAAGGTTAAATTTTTCTGTTCTCCTATTCAAACTGACCCCAACACTATGATTGTCTGGTGTTCCTGTATTCAGAGAAACAGATCCGTTAATACCTCTTTTTTCCTCTTTTTTAAGTACAATATTTAGCAATCCTGCTGTTCCTTCTGCATCGTATTTGGCAGAGGGATTGGTAATTACCTCAATACTTTCAATCATATCGGCTGTAATAGTCCCTAAGGCATTGCTACTGTCGTCGGACAAAATAGAAGGTTTTCCATCTACTAAAATTTGTACCCCATTGCTTCCTCTTAAACTCACTTCTCCTTCTATATTTACATTTACTGAAGGTACATTGTTTAACACTTCCAGAGCACTCATTCCTGTACTTGCTATATCTTTTCCTACATTGAATACTTTTTTATCTAATTTGAATTGTGTTTTAGATTTTTCTGCTCTAACCTGAACAGCTTCTAATTGCTGACTGTCTTCTTCTAACCAAATCGTTCCTAGATTGATACGACTTTGAGAACTATTAAAATCTGTAATTGTTTTGGTTTTAAAACCTAAAAAACTGATTTCAACGTAAAAACTAGAAGCTGTAGTTGTAATACTAAAAGCACCTTTATCGTTAGAGGTTGTTCCGTTATGCACCTTTTGCGTTTGGGTATCTTTAATTAAAATGCTTGCATAAGGAATGTCTGATTGCGTAGTTTTATCTTTAATTTGCCCTAACAGAACATGTGCGTTTTTTGTTTGTGCTTGAACAAAAAAAGTAAAAATGAAATATAAAATTGGGATCAAAGTTTTCTGAATCATGTTTTGGGTAAATTTTAATTCTTTGCAAGAATAGAACATATAATAATTTTTCAAAAAAGGAATCTGTAAACAACCGTTTTTTTATTATCAACGTCATTTTTACTTTTTAGACAATGCAAAAAACTACACTCATCCAAATAAAACAGGTGTTTACAGATTATATCAGAAATATATTAAAGCTTTTGTATAGCTTTGAGTTTATGAAATTTACAAATACATCGGCTTCTTTTAGTAAAGAACTTCTTTTTCAATGCTGTTTAACGGGCTTTGTGTTTGTTCTTTATTCCTTCGGAAGGCATGATAGAATCATTACGCTACAAGAACTTTTTTTCTTTAGCAACCATGCTATTGGAGCTTATTTTATAGGCTATGTGTTGCTACCAAAATTTTACTATACGCGAAAATACCTACGTTTTTCGTTGTATAGTTTTTTGACCTTAACTTGGGTTGTTTTTGTTGAAGAAGGAATTATGGAGCGTATTTACTACCCAACAACAAGAGGAAGAAATTTAGCAGCACAAATTTATGATGTGTTGGATGTTTTACCCACACTATCAATTTTATTAGGAGCTAAATTTGCTTGGGATGCCATTATAGAACGAAAAAAAACAGAACAACTAGAATTGTTAGCTAAAAAAAGTGAATTGCAATTTTTAAAAACACAAATCAATCCACACTTTTTGTTTAATAACTTAAACAATCTCTATGCATTGTCTATCGAAAACTCAAACAAAACTCCTGATTTTATTTTAGAGTTATCCGATATGCTAAGATATATGTTGTACGATTGTAAGGCACAATTTGTTTCGCTTGATAAAGAAATAGAACATTTGCAAAATTTTATCAAACTGAATGAAATGCAAATTGAAGGAAGAGGATTTGTTAATTTCAATCTTAACGTGGCTCAAAATAATTATCAGATAGCACCACTTATTTTTATGGTTTTTATAGAAAATGCATTTAAGCATAGTGCAAGTAGCCAAACCACAAACATACATATTGATGTTAATTTGAGCTTAAACCCTGACGGAAGATTAATTTTTACTTGTGTTAATAGTTACCTACCAAAAAGTAATACTCAAAATTTAGCTAAAGGAATTGGATTGAAAAATGTTAAAAAACGATTAGAACTATTATATCCTAGCAATTATCAGTTAGAAATTGCAAAAAAAACAGACAACTATTGGGTAAATTTGCAGATTCAACTTGCTCCATAAAATATGAATTGTATTATTATAGAAGACCAACTACCAGCACAACGTATTTTAAAAAAATACCTAAACGATTATGGACAAATTTCTTTAGTAGCTACATTTACAGATGCTATTACAGCTATAGATTTTTTAAAAAACAATGCTGTAGATCTTATTTTTTTAGACATTCACTTGCCTAAAATTTCTGGTTTGGATTTTTTAAAAAGTCTAAGACATCCACCAAGGGTAATTCTCACCACCGCTTTTCCTGATTATGCTTTGGATGGTTACGAACTTAATGTGTTAGATTATTTGTTAAAACCTTTTTCTTTTCAACGATTTGTAAAAGCAGTTCAAAAATTACCAAAAGAAGATATAAAACTGGAAAATGATAAGGGTTCTGATGAAATGTTTTTAAAATCTGGTTATGAGTACATCCGAATACAAATCAGTAATATTTTATACATTAAGTCCGACACAGATTATACACTTTTTGTTTTTAAAAATCAAAACATTTTATCCTCAGAACCTTTGCGTTTTTGGGAAAATGAATTTGTACATCACAATTTTGTTAGAGTACACAAGTCGTATCTCATCAACTTAAAACAAATTGTAAAAGCGAATAAAAATTATTTATACCTACAGCACCAACATCAAATTCCTATAGGAAGGTCTTATAAAGATGCTTTTTTTAAATTGCTAAATTGAGACTATTGCTAAAAAACTATTTCTTTTTTATGCAATTTTCGCAAGTTCCTTCTGCTAAGATTTGTAGTTTGTCTATGTTTTTGCTTTGCAGTGACTTTAGATAATTTTCGGGCAATTGGGGAAGCTGAATAACAGTATGGCATGTCTTACATTTAAACAACGGAAACGTAGCCTTATCTGTATTTTCTATTTGCTGATTGAATATATAACTAGTATTATTGTTGGAGTCTATTATTTTAGCAAGAAAATTATTTTCATAAAAACAATGCAGCATTCTGTAAAGGCTAACGCGATCAATTTTACTTTTTATTTTTTGTTCTAGTTGTGCATGTGTTAGTGCTTGATTGCTTTTTATAAAATAATTCAATACTTCACAACGGTGAGATGTAGCTCTAAATCCATGTTGTTTTAAAAGTTGTTTTGCATCCATCTAAACTAAAATAATCCGTTACTAATTATTTATTTTTAGGTCTAAAAGCAGTAGTATTGTTGGTGTTTACCTCTAAATATGGTCCGTCTATTAAATCTACACAGTACGGAATGGCAGGGAATACTGATTGCATACAATCTTTAATTGCCGAGGGTTTACCAGGTAAATTTACAATTAATGTTTCTTTGTAAATGCCTGCTGTTTGCCTAGACAGTATAGCTGTTGGAACAAATTCTAGACTAACTTTTCGCATCAACTCTCCAAATCCAGGGAGTAACTTTTCGCAGACATTTTCGGTGGCTTCTACCGTTACGTCTCTTTTAGCTGGTCCTGTGCCTCCAGTAGTAAAAATTAGACAACAGTTGTCTTGGTCTGCTAATTTTTTTAAGGTCGTTTCAATCATGTCTTGCTCATCTGGGATGATTACATATCTTTTTTGCCAAGTAGATTGAATATAGGTGCTTAACACCGTTGCTATTGCTTTGCCCGATAAATCTTCGTAAATACCTTGAGAAGCTCTGTCGGAAATAGTTAAAATTCCTATGTTGATGGAGTCTTTATTCATATTGCTATTTTTATTTATCTAACTATTGGCCATTGATCTTCTTGAGGAAAACAACCATTTTTCCAGTCTGTAATTTCATCATCCGTTAACAAACAGCTGTTTAATTGTGTAATGGTGGTCTCTTTATCTATATTTTGCCCTATAAAGACCAATTCTATTTTTCGATCGCCAAAATCTGGATGCCAATCGGATTCTATCAAAGCTGTGTTTTCAGTAAAAGCTGCATAATTGATTCGCTCACTATAGGGCATAGATGCCCACCAAACACCTGCACTATCTGCTTTTAAGGAACCTCCTGCTGTGCTCCATAACAAAGCTTGATGAGACCTTGATGCCATCCAAAACAATCCTTTGCTACGAATAATATTAGCTGGAAAATCTGTATTCAGATACGTTAAGAAACGTGCTGGGTGAAACGGTTTTTTACTTTTAAACACAAAAGATCCTATTCCGTATTCTTCCGTTTCTGGGGTGTGTTCGTTTTCCAACTCTTTAATCCACCCTGCAGAAGCTTCTGCCTTTTCATAATCAAACAAACCTGTATGGATGACTTTATCTAAAGCAACTTCGGAATGACTGGTAGTAATGATGTTAGCCTCTGGATTTAACCTTTTAATTACGGCACATAATTCTTCCAAATCATTTTTGCTGATCAAATCTTTTTTATTGATTAGAATCACATTGGCAAATTCTATTTGATCTGTTAATAAGTTTACCAGTGTTCTCTGATCTCCTTCTATATTGGTTAAATCTCTGGTAGCTAAATAGTCTGAACTAGAAAAATCGTTAAAAAAATTAAACGCATCTACTACGGTAACCATGGTGTCTATATAGCTAAAACGGCTCAAATCGATGGAACCATCCTCACTCTCAAAACTAAATGTTTGTGCTACAGGAATGGGCTCACTTATGCCAGTACTTTCAATAATCAAATAATCAAATTTGTTTTGAGCTGCTAATTTTTCTACCTCTACCATTAAATCTTCTCTAAGTGTACAACAAATACATCCGTTAGACATTTCAACCAATTTTTCTTCGGTTCTAGACAAGGTGTTTTCACTTTCTATAAACTTAGAGTCTATATTCACTTCGCTCATATCATTCACAATAACAGCTACTTTTAGTCCTTGTTTGTTGTGTAATATATGATTTAACAAAGTAGTTTTTCCGGCTCCCAAAAAACCACTTAATACGGTTACGGGTAATTTTTTCATTATAACTATTCAAAGAGTATAGAAAGTTTTATTCTATTATTTTAATATCTATAGAAGTCTGTGTTTGCCATCCTGTTTGATCAGTAATAGAATAAGCACAATGATAATCACCTACATCTATATTGTTAGGAATTTCTACCGTAATGCTTAGTTCGTAAGCTGTTGGCTGCTGTTCTAACGTAAAGTTTTTCTTAAAAAGGAATGGGTTTACAGGAGTTTTTATGGGGCCTAAATCACACTCTACTCCTTGATCGTCGTGTGTATGGTGATCAAAATTATGATGTACATCTATACTATAAGCCACCAATCCTACATTGTCTGTCGCTTTTGCTTTAAATGTATAGGTTTGTCCTCTTTGCAATTGCTCACAAGCTTTAGGAAATGCTTCATCAAACTGAATGGTTAAGGTTGGTTTTTCTAGGTCTTTATCTATATCGCTATCAGAACTACAAGCGTTGAATAAGAACAAGGTGATGGCTAAAAAACTTATTTTTTGTGTTAATTTCATAATTCTTGGTTTAAAATCCGCACAAACAAAAGCCTGTGCGGATTGTTTTAAAAGAAGGTTTTGTTATTCTTTGGTAACATCTATGTGAGTTTCGTACTCATAAGTGTTTCCTTTCTCATCTTCTATTGTAAAAGTTGCATGGTATTCTCCGGCAGGTGCTGTATTGGGTACAACGATGTGTTTGTGGAACTCTGCTTCGGTTTTTTCGTGCAAACCTTCTTCGTATTGCATCTCAAAATCCCACTCTTCTTCCCCATCACCTATAGGTAAGTCGTGTGCGTGGATATCTACTTCTACATTGTGGATTCCATTTACGACTTTGATCATAAATTCAGCGTGAATATCATTTCCTCTAACCACTGTAGCATCTACATCCACATCGCTAATAGAAATAGGATTCAATACGTCTAAATGTCCATCCACTTCAGTACTATTACCCAATTCATCAGTTACCACAATTTCTACGTGATACTCTCCTACAGGAGCAGTTGCAGGAATGTCGATGTGTTCATGAAATGTTGGGTTTTTAATCAAGTAATTTGCATCGGTATACACCTGTTCAAAATCCCATTCTTCTTCTTTATCACCTACAGGTAAGTCGTGTGCGTGTACAGAAACAGAAATACTTTTTACATTGGCTTCTGCTAAAATTTCTGCTTCTAAGTGCAGGTCATTACCTCTGTAAGCTGTGTGTCCTTCTTCTCCGTGAATTCCATATTCAAAACCAGAAATTACGGGTCCTTCTGCCATGGTTTCGTCATCGTCACTACACGATTGTAAAGAGAAAGCTAAGAAAGCTCCCATTGCTAAAAATTTAAAACTTGATTTGATCATGTTTGTTCTCATTTTGATTTGATTTTAAAATTGATATAATTAATAATTAGTGATTTAAGGGAATGGTCATTGATAGAGAGATGTTTCTTCCTGCTTCGGGTACATCAATCAATCGATAAAAACTAGTATGATTAAAGTATTTGGTATCCAACACATTGTTTAATTTTAGCCTTATGGTAACAGGGGCTAAGTTTTTAAACAATTGCACATCGCTCTGAATAGACAAATGAAATACTTGATAGCCGTTGGTAATTTCTTCTGGAGGTACAATTTCCTTTTGTGCGGCAACTATTTTTGCCGTAGCCGTTAGTTGTGGTTTTATAAAAAAACGAGTGTTTTTAAATTCGTAATTGGCACTAATCAATCCTGATAGTGGTGGTGCAAATGGCAAGGTAAACCCTTTTTTAGGACCACTTGTTTGTCTAGAATACACATACTCTAAGGTTCCGTCTAGTGTTAATTTATCAAACAAAGTAGTGCTTGCTTGTAGCTCTCCTCCTGCTCTAAACACTTTGGCTTGGGTGTATTCGTAAGTTTGTAAATTTTCGGTATTGTTATAATTTGCTGTTGGATTTAAATAGATAAAATTGTCAAAAAAATTGACAAAAGGACTCATACACACACGGAACAAATTATTGGTGTGATCAAAGTCAACATCAATTTGATAAGAGGATTCTGGATCTAAGTCTAAATTTCCTTTTTCATATCGATACATGTGATAGTTTTTTCCGTCCGATGCCAATTCGTTAGCCAGTGGCATTCTAAAACTTCTTCCTATATTTAACTTGTACTTGGTGTTGTTTGCGATGTAACTTGCTCCTATAGAAGCACTGTAGTTTCCGTATTTATTGGTTTTGTTTTTAGCTCTTTGTACATAGGCATTTGTTGTGGTTCCATCTCCATGATGTACGGGTGTTTCATACCAATCTACATATTCTTTGGTTTCGATGGTACCATAATCGTAACGCAAGCCAAGCATTAGGTGAAAATCGTGCGTTAACTCGTAGTGGTCGTAAGCAAAGGCTCCCGTTGTAAAACGATTGTAAGCCGGAATTAAAAATCCCCATCCTGCTATATTATTGTCTTGATACTCTGTATTAATTCCATATATCAACTTGTTGCGGTCATTGGGTTTAAACTCATCTCTTAGGTTTAACGCATAGGTACTTTTCTTAAAAATTCGCTCTTTAGAATTATCAGGTTTGGGCATGTACCCATGTGCTACAGGTTCTGAATGCTCTTCTCTGTGATTGTGTTGATAGCCTAGTTCTATTGATATTTTATGCATTCCTTGCTGAATGGAAGTATTGTTCAATACCTTAAAGTGATTGACCGTATGAAAAGGCAAGTCGATATCTCTGTTAGAGCGATCGTAATCTATATCTGATGTTCTAACTTCTAAACCGTGTGCGTTGGCAAAAAATCCATTTTTAGCATTTACATTACTAAAAAACGTTTCAGATTTTATATGTCTTGCTATATACCCTAGGCTAAAACTTGCATTGGCTTCTCTACCCGCTGTGTTTCTTAAATGATTCTTACTAAGTTGAAAAACATAGTTGTTGTAGTTAATAACATCTGCAGGTACTTTATAATCTCCATAATCCCTGTAGGTCAATCGAGCTCTGTAAAACCAATGTTCTTTTCTAGACTGAACACCAGTAGAAATTCCCAGCAAATCATTGTTTGTTTCTGCTAACAAATTAACATTGCCCGTAAAGGAATGTATATGCGGAATTTTAGGAGGTTGAATATCTACCACTCCTGCAATAGCATCTGATCCATATAATAAAGAGGCAGGCCCTTTTATAACACTTACATTTTCTATTCCGTACTGATCAATTTCTAAACCGTGATCACTTCCCCATTGCTGTGCTTCATGTTTAATTCCATTCTGAACAACAACAACCCTATTAAACCCTAAACCTCTAATCACAGGTTTTGATTGACCTGAACCTATATTAATGGTACTAACTCCAGGAATATTTTGTAGGGTTTGCATCAGGCTGTTTTCTCTGTTTTTTTGTAAAAAATCTTCATCTACATTGTAGGTTACTAACGGACTTTCTTCATATAGTCTATTTTTTGATTTCCCGTGCAACTCTACCTTTTTCAGAGAATTGGTAGTTTCTTTTAAATATATTTTAAGGTTTTCTATACTTGACGAGAAATTTATTGTTATATCTTGTGTTTTGTATCCTATGTGCGAAATACGAATACTTGTATTTTTTTTGTAAAAAGGACCTAGCACAAAACTTCCTTCAGAAGAACTAATTGTCATGTTCTGCTCTCCAAAAATAGTAACCCCCATTATAGGCTCTAACGATTTGGCATTGTACACGTTACCTTTTAAGGTAAACGAATTTTGGGTATAAGCTGTGGCATACATACTAAATACAGCACATAGGCACAGAAATTTCTGTAACATATAAAGTGGTTTTTACTAATAAAACAGCAAATAATTCACATTGATTGTCAAACAATTATATCATTTAGATAATTGTTTGGCACATGTAAAAACAGAGGCTTCTATTGCTAAGCTCACTGTACGTAGGGTTTTAAAGAAATAAAGAAAATTTAGGCGGAGGCCTAGAGTTAAGTTGATCCGAAGTAATAGCACTAACTTCTATAAAACAATAACTATTGATGCTTTTTTTTAGATAAAAAAAGAGCGGAGTTTCTGGTGTAAATTCAGGTGGAGTTTCTAATTGTAAGGGAATAATATTCTGTTGTATACTAATCTCACAAACTGAACAAGGCTTTTCTTGGTCATGATGGTCATCATTATGAAAAAAAGCATGACTGCCTACCATTTTCAATGCCATGAAAATGAAAAGCAATACAAACGCTATACTTTTTTTTATAAAAAACGGATACCTTATCATGTTTAAAACAATCCAAACGCATCTTTGTTGCATTTGAGCCGCGAATGTATCTATATTTTATGAAAACACAAAGAATTATGCTGATTTATATAAACTGTTTTTAAGCAATTATTTAGATCAATGCTTGTTAAAAATAGCGACTAATAATTGTTAAGACTGGCTTGAATTCTGGTTTTAATTTTATCAACAAAACTTTGGGGTTCTAAAACAATGATTCCTTCGCCATAAGAGAGAATTTGCTGTTCTAGTTCGTAATTAGGAATAACATCTAAAGTAAACGTCAAGCCCTCAGCGTTCATCGTGCCATTTTTTTGACTTCCGTGCATGGGTTGTGTTAAAATATAGGGAGCTAATTCTTTAGAAGCTTTTAGTTTAATTCTTACCAATTCATCATTCAAACCACCTCTTGTAACCCCAATTACATCTTCATATCTTTCAATAAAATCGATGTCCGAAACCAAGTAAGGCTCTTTTAGTTCTTTTATATCGATAATTCTATCTATAGACAAAGTAGTTACAGGATTGTATTTGGAATGTGTCCCCAAAACAAACCAACGATTGTTGTATTGTTTTAAATACTGTGGGTGCATTGTAAACAATTCTTCTCCTTCTTTTCTAAATGTTTGGTAGCGAATTTGTAATACTTTTTGATACAAAATTGCATTAAACAATGGAGTTAAATGCTCTAGTCCTTTTAAAAAAGGATTGGTTTCAAAACCCAAAATTTCTCTTGGGGTTTCATGAATTCCAAAATCTTTTTCTAGTTTTAAGGTTAGCTCCTCTACCCATCCAAATTGAGGCAATCCTTTAATTCTATTAAGGGTTAACAAAGCTTCTTTTAGTTGTAAAGCTTCGGTTTCATTTATAGGTTGGTTATTGATAGAAAAACTGGGATTAGCATAACGGTAATAAGCAGATCTCCCTTCTTTGGTAATTTCCAAATCTACACCATAACCTTGCTCACTTTTCATAAAGTTGATGTCTTCGTATACCTGCCTTCTTTTTACACCATCACCAGAGCCATTATAATTAAATAAAGCTTGATTACAGGCTTCTATCAAATCGTTAATTCCATATCTTTTTCCTGTATTTCTAAAGCATTTATCCAATGCTTGGTAGCGTATCATCGCATTTTTATTAGTAGCCATTGTAAGTGTTTTTTAGGTATATGACAAATTTATCATATTCGTGCAGATTCACAACACACATGTATTGAATATTTGTATCACCATTACAAAACATAACAAATATGCAAGGTTTTCATAGTTTACTAAATCAAAGAAAAAAAATGAATCAATTGTTTGATGCTATCATTAGCAACCCTCGTTTATCGGAACAAGAGTTTGACAAAGCAATGCAAGAGTGGGTATGTGCAAATCAAAAACTAGAACTTAAAGAAGAGCAATGTGCCAACAGCTGGTATGTAGCCCAAACATCTAGAGAGTTTAATGCGACCAAAATTCTAACAGAATCTATCTAAAGTTTTCTACAAAAGAGGTTATCAACTGATCGAACTGCTCTTTTGAATCTAAAAATTCTATCTCGATAGGTAGGTAGTACAAATTGGTTATTTCATCACATAGTCTTACGTAATCTTTTTCGGTGGTTAAAACTAAGTGAGTTATAGATTTTTCATGAATATCACCTAGTTCTTTAACACTAAAGTTATGATGATCTGAGAATTTTAAATGTTCAAAAGAAATACCTAAAGAGCGTAAATACGTAGTTAACGGTGTTGGGTTGGCAATTCCAGTAACTAGTACAATGGGACGATCTATTTTTTCTAAAGCCATCGTGTTTTGTTTGCTGATTAGCTGCTTAGAATAACGTATTTTGGTAAAAAACAAAGATTGATGAGAGTTGGGTTTAAGCTTATGTCTAATGTGTTTTTGTTCTTTTTTTGACAAATCAACAGGGCACTTGGTTACTACAATAATTTGGGCTCTTTTTTTACCTGCTTTAAATTCTCTTAGCCTTCCTGTAGGCATCATAAAATCATCACTATACAAATTGTGGTACGAGGTTAATAGAATCTGAAGTCCAGCCTTTATTTTTCTATGCTGATAAGCATCATCTAACAAAACAAGTTCGGTGCTAGGCAACTGTTCTAAAATCTGATATACCCCCTCTACTCTGTTGTTATTGACAGCTACATCAATTTCATTAAATTTTTGAAAATATTGATAGGGCTCATCTCCTAAATCCCTTACGGTTGTTTGTGAATTTGCGAGTACAAATCCTTTACTTTTTCTTTTATAACCTCTGCTTAAAACTGCAGTTTTATAAGAAGTAGCTAGTAGTCTAATAAGATATTCTATTTGCGGAGTTTTACCTGTTCCTCCTACACTTAAATTTCCTACACAAATAATGGGAATCTTAAATTTGGTAGATTTTAAGACTTGGTTGTTGTACAAACCATTTCTAATTGCTGTGATGGTTCCGTACAACAAAGAAAATGGTAACAAAAGATAGCGAACAACCTTACTAAAAAACATCAATGTAAAATTATTGTTAAGTAAAAAATCAAAACTAAAACAAATAAAGCCTAGAAGCAATAGTAAAAAAATAAAATCTTTATTTTTGGGTATGAAAATTAAAGAAATTACAGATTGTATTGAAACACTAGCTCCCTTGTCTTATGCAGAAGATTTTGACAATGTGGGGTTGCTTGTAGGAGATGCACAGACAAAAGTTACAGGCGTTTTAGTAACCTTAGATACTTTAGAGGCTACTGTTGATGAAGCTATAGAAAACAAATGTAACCTAATTGTTAGCTTTCACCCTATTATTTTTTCTGGGTTGAAAAAACTAAACGGAGCAACCTATGTAGAAAGAGTTGTATTAAAAGCTATAAAAAACGACATTGCAATATATGCTACACACACAGCTTTGGATAATAGTTTTGATGGAGTAAATGCTAAGATTTGTGAAGTTCTAGGATTGACCCAAAGGGAAATTTTAATTCCACAAAAAAACACTATAAAAAAACTTACTACCTACGTTCCCACCAACGCTTTAGAACAGGTAAGAAATCATCTTTTTGAACAAGGAGCTGGTAGTATTGGAAATTACGATCATTGTAGTTTTACAAATCTGGGTACAGGAACCTATAAAGGCAACGAAAATTCTAACCCTACTATTGGAGAAAAAGGAAAACTCCATACCGAAGAAGAAGTGCAACTACATGTAACTTTCCCAAAACATTTAGAAGGAAAAATTATCAAAGCATTATTAGCTTCCCATCCTTACGAAGAAGTAGCATACGAAGTAAGCTTACTAGAAAACAAAAACCAGCACATAGGTATGGGAATGGTTGCAGAATTAGAAACTCCCATGGCCACGGAAGAGTTTTTAGCTTTAGTAAAAAGCAAAATGAATGTTTCTTGCATCAAACACTCAGCTATTATAAATTCACAAATCAAGAGAGTGGCTGTGTTGGGTGGTTCTGGTAGTTTTGCAACCTCCTATGCAATTGCAAAAAAGGCAGATGTATACCTGTCTGCGGATTTTAAATACCATGATTTTTACAAAGCTGAAGGGAAAATTTTACTGGCAGATATTGGACATTATGAAAGTGAGCAGTTTACAAAAAATCTATTAGTTGACTTTCTTACCGAAAAATTTTGTAATTTTGCAATCATTTTATCGAATATCCATACAAACCCAATATATTATTCATAGTATTATGGCAATGAAACAAGAAGTAACCGTAGAAGATAAGTTAAGAGCTCTTTATAACTTACAATTAATTGATTCTAGAATTGATGAAATCAATAACGTACAAGGAGAATTGCCTTTAGAGATTGAAGATTTAGAGAGTGAAATTGCTGGTTTGTCTAAACGTATTGAGAAATTAAATCAAGATGTTGCTAATTTTGAGACCGAAATCTCTAATCGTAAAATCAGTATTGAAGACGCTAAAACTGCGGCTAAAAAATATGCTGAACAACAAAAATCTGTTCGTAATAACAGAGAGTTTGATTCTTTAAGTAAAGAGATTGAATTCCAAGAATTGGAAATTGAATTGGCAGAAAAAAGAATAAAAGAAGCTTATGCTAAAATTGAGCACAAAAAAGAAGCTATTGCAAAAACTAACGAAAAATTAGAAGCGCAACAAGCACATTTAGATCACAAAAAAAACGAGTTAAACTCAATTTTAAAAGAGACAGAGAACGAACAAAACGAATTGAAATCTTTGTCTGATCAGATGGCAGAAAAAATTGACAACCATTTGTTAACTGCTTATCAAAGAATTAGAAGCAATGTAAAGAATGGATTGGCTGTAGTAGCTATTGAAAGAGGTGCTGCAGGAGGTTCTTACTTTACCATTCCACCACAAGTACAAATTGAAATTGCTAGTCGTAAAAAAATCACTATCGATGAATACTCAGGACGTATTTTGGTAGATGCTGCTTTGGCTCAAGAAGAAAAAGAAAAGTTGGATGCGATTTTAAACTAGACAATCACATACTATATTCAAAAAAGCATTTCTAATTGATTAGAAATGCTTTTTTTATTTTTAGACCTCCCAATGTTCTTTTCTATATTGTAATGGTGTTTTTTGTGTTAGTTTTTTAAATACTCTAGAAAAATAAGACACATTAGAAAACCCCACCTGATCCGCAATTTCCTGTAAATCATTTTGTGTTGCAACCAGTAATAGTTGTGCTCTTTCTACACGTTTTTTCTGGATATATTCATTAGGACGTATTCCAAACGTTTTATAAAACAGCCTAGAAAAATAATCTACGTTTAAATTTAAAGAAGAAGCCAACTCCATAACCGTCATTTCTGTATGCAAATTAATATTAATGTAATCTTGAATTTTATTCATTTTTGCATTTTTCTTTTTAGAAGAAACATCATTTTGATAACGCACAATAAATTTAGACAAGATACACTTTAACAATCCAGATGTTTCAAAATAAGCACTTTGAGACAAACGTTGATTTTCTGTTTTAAAAGAAACCAACCCTGTTTCATTATCATACACTTTAGGGTCATCATTGGTATATGATCTATTAGGATTTAGTTCTAAAATTCGTTTAAAATAAATCAAACTAATTGCATCAGCTTTGGTTTCGTAAATAAAATTTAGCTTCGAAAAAATAGACAACCCAGAAGCCGAGATTTCTGTTGCACTAATGTAGTATTGAGTCATCTGCTTATCACATCTGTAATGACTGTAGGTAAAACTAGGAATTAAATACATAAATCCAGGTTTTAACACATATTCCTGTTGATGATGAAACACCTTGGCCTCACCATCAGTTACATAATATAATCTAAAAAATGGACTCATCACATTTTGATAGTTCCAATCATTTGATAAATTCACATATCCTACATTTAATAGAGATAAAGTTGTGTTTTCTATAGATTTATTCACTTTTTTATATAATTACTTCACAATAACAACTAGACAAGTCGGATTTGTGTTGAAAAATATCTGACAAATATAATAAAAGAACCTTTGTTGAAAGTTAATTTTGTAAAAAAACAACTTTTACATGAAACAGATAGTTTACACAATTGCTGCCTTTTGTCTTTTTTCTTGTGGTGTTAGCATGCCAGAGGGAGTTGAAGTAGCGTATAAAGACCTTCCTAAAAAGTTGGACTTTAACCAAGATGTAAAACCTATTTTATCGGATAAGTGTTATTTATGTCATGGACCTGATGAGAAAAAAATATTAGGTGGTGTGCAATTGCATACCGCAGAGAAAGCCTATGCGGAGTTGCCTGAATCTCCGGGTAAAGTAGCCATTGATCCAGGAAATCTAAAAAACTCTGAAATGGTTCACAGAATTCTTTCTGACGATCCTAAATATGTAATGCCTACTCCAGAATCTCATCTTAATCTAACTAATTATGAAAAAGCAGTTTTATTAAAATGGATAGAAGATGGAGCAGAATATAAAAAACATTGGGCTTTTGAACCTGTAGAAAACCCAGAAATACCCAAAGTAAAGTTAACAGATAAGGTGCAAAACCCTATCGATAACTTTGTATTGAGTAAATTAGAACAAAAGAAGTTAACTCCTTCTGAAAAAGCAGACAAAGAAACTTTGTTAAGACGTGCTTCTTTAGATTTGATAGGTTTACCTCCTACCGAAGAAGAAATCAATGCTTTTTTAAATGATACATCTGACAATGCTTTTGAAAAGCAAATAGATCGTTTGTTAGCCTCTCCTCACTATGGAGAGCAAAGAACTTTAGACTGGATGGATGTTGCTCGTTATGCTGATACGCATGGTTATAGTAACGATTATTACAGAGACGTATCTCCTTGGAGAGATTGGGTCATTAAATCGTTTAATAAAAACATGCCTTATGATCAGTTTATTACTTGGCAGTTAGCGGGAGACTTATTACCCAATGCAACTCGCGAACAACGTTTAGCAACAGCATACAATAGGCTGCATCCTCAAAATATAGAGGGAGGAATTATTGATGAAGAGTTTCGAGTTGCTTATGTTTCAGATAGAACTGCAACTGTAAGTCAAGGATTGTTAGGATTATCCTATGCATGTGCACAATGTCACGATCACAAATACGACCCTATTTCTCAAAAAAATTATTATGAACTGTTTGCATTCTTTAATAATGTAGACGAAACAGGATTGATTCCATGGGATAGAGCAACTCCTGTACCTGCCATGTTGCTACCAACAGAAAAACAAGAAAAAGTATTGGCTTATTTAAAAGGGATTGTTGATGAAACCAAAGAGGAAACTCAAAAAGTAGCTAAAACAGAAGCAAGCAAGGCCGAAAAATGGATCGCTAAGAATGCTTTTAAAACTATACCAAACAACCCAAACCCTAAAGGTTTGATTGCTCATTTTGATTTTAACGATGGAAAATTAACCAACAAAGTTAGAACTAAAGAAAAGCAAAAATACCAGATGAGACAAGAGTTTGTAAAAAACGAACCTGTAATTACAAAAAAAGGAAAATCAGGAAAAGGATTGGCCATGAACGGTGATACTTGGATGGACTTAGACAAGCTTGGTGTTTTTCAACGAAACGAACCTTTTACAATTGGTCTGGAAGTTTTTATTCCTAAGGACTTAAAAGAGGGAGTTATTTTTCACAAAATGAACAGCCCAGAATTACACAGTTTCAGAGGTTATCATTTAAAAATTAAAGACAATAAATTAGAAGCTTTGTTAGCACACGTTTATCCAGATAACGCTATTGTAGTACAAACTTTTGACGATATTCCTAGAGAAGAATGGGTGCATTTAACCATGACCTACAATGGATCTAGTAAGGCCGATGGAGTAGGAATTTTTGTGAACGGAGAAAAACAAAAAACAGAAACTATTTTTGACAACTTGTACAAAGACATTATTTTCCATGGTTTGCAATTGTACGGAGCTAAAAGCCCACGTATAGAACCAGGATTAAGAATTGGAGCTGTGTGGAGAGGAAAAGGAATTAAAGATGCCGTGGTAGATGACTTAATGGTATACGAAAGAGAATTAAGTGAAATTGAAGTTTTACAACTCGCAAAATCAGATGCCTTAAAAGAGCTTAAAAAAGCAACTTATGCAAGTTTATCAGAAGAACAAAAGCAGCAATTAACAGACTACTACTTGGCCGTAAATTCTGATAGTTACAACAAAATGCTTTACAAATTAGAAAAAGACCGTTTGGCTTATGTTGATAGTATTAATAAGGTAAAACAAATTATGGTACTTAAAGAAAGTAAGCGAAATCGTCAAGCATATATACTAGATAGAGGCTTGTACGATTCTCCTACAGACTCAGTATTTCCTAACGTACCAGAAGATATTTTTCCTATGCCAAAAGAATATCCAAAAAACAGGCTAGGATTGGCTAAGTGGATTACAGACAAACGAAACCCTTTAACAGCCAGAGTAACTGTTAATAGATATTGGCAAAATTTATTTGGAAGAGGAATTGTAAATACTTCTGAAGATTTTGGAAATCAAGGAGAGTTACCTACACATCCAAAACTGTTAGACTGGTTAACCACCAATTTTGTAGAATCTGGATGGGATGTGAAAAAATTACATAAAACCATCATGATGTCTTACACTTATCAACAAAACTCTGCCGTGTCTGAAAAATTACAAAGCATTGATGGAGATAATAAATGGTTGGCTAGAGGGCCTGCTGTAAGACTGTCTGGAGAAATGCTTAGAGACAATGCACTATTGGCTGCAGGATTATTGAATAAAGAGATTGGAGGACAAAGTGTAAGCCCTTATCAACCTAAAGGATTGTGGAAAGTAAATGGAGCTGAATACAAACAAGATGAAGGAGATAAATTATATAGAAGAAGTATGTATACTATATGGAAACGTACTGTTCCTCATCCTACTTTGGCTACGTTTGATGCACCTTCAAGAGACTTGTGTACCACTAGGAGACAAAAAACAAACACTCCATTACAAGCTTTGGTTATTTTAAATGACCCTACTTATGTAGAAGCCTCAAGAGTTTTAGGAAAACAAATTGCAGATGCACCAACAATTACAGATGGTATTAAATCAGCCTTTAGAAAATTGACTGGTAGAACACCTACTGAAAATGAGTTAAAGTTACTATCTGAATTGCAAAAATCAGAATACGAAAAGTTTAAAAATAATCCAGAAAAAACAAAAGGATGGTTGAATACTGGAGAGTTTAAGATTGCGGCTAATGATACCGATAGCAAAGCATTAATTACTGCCAACGCAGTAGTTGCGAGTACCATTATGAACGCTGATGCTAGTATTACCAAAAGATAATTGTGAACCTCCAAATAAAAAAACTATGTGTAACGATTTAGAAAACAGTAAGTTTAGATCTAATAATAGAGATTTACAACAAATAGAAAAACAAATAGACAGAAGACACTTCTTAAAAAAGACTTCTTTAGGTTTAGGAGCTTTGGCTCTAGGAAACTTGTTAGGAGCTGAAAAGATGTGGGCTGCCGGGAATCAAGAAAAGATGACCGAAAAAATATTAGAAACCTACAACAAAAACAGATTGGGGTTACCGCATCATTTGCCAAAAGCAAAACGTGTTATTTACCTGTTCCAAAGTGGTGGACCTTCACAAATGGACATGTTTGATTACAAACCTAAGTTGAGCGATATGTTTGGAAAAGAATTGCCAGATTCTGTAATTGGAGGTACAAGATTAACAGGAATGAGTGGTAGCCAAAGTACTTTACCTATTGCTCCATCAACTTTTAAATTTAAACAATACGGAGAATCTAGAGCTTGGGTAAGTGAAGTAATGCCTTATACTGCAGAAATCGTAGACGACTTGTGTTTTATAAAAGGAATGCAAACCGATCAAATTAACCATACTCCAGCAATTACTTTTATGCAAACAGGACATCAATTGCCTGGTAGGCCTTCTATTGGTTCTTGGTTAAGTTATGGTTTAGGTTCTGATAACCAGAACCTACCAACATTTATTACTTTGGTTTCTAAAAACGGAAAAGGGCAACCCTTGAATGCTAACTTGTGGGGGAACGGTTTCTTGCCAACAGAACATCAAGGAGTACAATTTAGATCAGGAAAAGATCCTGTTTTGTATTTAACAGATCCTGAAAATTATGATGGTAAAGACCGTAGAAAAATGTTAGATTATTTAAGTCATTTAAATGATTTACAAACAGACTCTTACGGAGATCCAGAAATTCAGGCTAGAATGGCTCAGTACGAGATGGCTTTTAAAATGCAAACTTCCGTACCCGAGGTAACAGATATCAGTGATGAGCCCGAACATATTTTTGAAATGTATGGTAAAGACAGTAGAAATGCTGGTACCTATGCTGCCAATTGCTTAATGGCCAGAAAATTATTAGAAAAAGGAGTTAAGTTTGTACAATTGTATCACCAAGGGTGGGACCAACACAATTACTGTCCAGGAGGAGTTAAAAACAATTGTAGAAAAACAGACCAACCAACAGCTGCTTTAATTAAGGATTTAAAACAACGTGGAATGTTAGAAGACACACTAGTTGTTTGGGGAGGTGAGTTTGGTAGAACAGTATACTCTCAAGGTCAATTAACCAAAACAAATTACGGTAGAGACCATCACCCTGCTGCTTTTACGATGTGGATGGCTGGTGCTGGAGTAAAACCGGGATTTTCTTTTGGAGAAACAGATGACTTTAGTTATAATGTAGTAAAAGACCCTGTACATGTACACGATTTTCATGCTACCTTATTGCATTTATTTGGTGTAGATCACGAACGTTTGACCTTTAAACACCAAGGAAGACGTTACCGTTTAACCGATGTTCATGGTCACGTAGTAAAAGATTTATTAACCTAATATTTTGTCAACTCATTAACTTAAATTGCTCAGCGGCTTCCTATAAGCTTCTTGCATTTTCAGTTTTTTATACCCAATATACATGTCAACATCACGAAGAGATTTTTTAAAACAAGCAACTACCGCTTCTATGGTAGCAGCCGCTCCCTCAGCTTTTGGAGCTTCTATTATTAGTAAAAAAGGAGAATCAGAAGCAGATTGGCTATTGAACGAAAGCGATACCGTTATTGGTCATGGAGATTATAAATACAAAGTAGAAAAAAACTGGGCAAAAATTAGCCCTACGCATACTCCCCTACTCAACTGCCACGAAATGGTACAAGATAGTAAGGGTCGTTTGATTATGATTGGAGATCATCCACAAAATAATGTGTTGATTTTTGATAAATCAGGGAAATTGCTAGATTTCTGGGGAACATCTTTTCCTGGTGGTCATGGATTGACATTGCATGATGAAGGTGGAGAAGATTTACTTTACATAGCTGACTCTGGTTGGCAAATGGGAAAATATGGTCAAATGGAAAACTATAATGGTAGAGTTTCTAAAACTACTATTGATGGAAAAATTCTTTTTGACATAGGACATCCAATGCAAATAGGAGTCTACAAACCAGATGAACCTTTTAGACCTACAGAAACAGCCATTGGCCCTAATGGAGATATTTATGTTGCCGATGGATACGGGATGAGTAGAATTATTCAGTACGATGCTAACGGACGTTACATTCGTCATTGGGGAGGAAAGGACAATCCAGATCCTAATTACAAGTTGGTTAGTGCTCACGGAGTTGCTATAGATTATAGAGACAAAGAAAATCCAATGGTGGTGTGTACCTCTAGAGTACAAAATTGTTTTAAATATTTTACACTCAACGGTAAGTACATCAAAACCATACAGATGCCTAACATGTCTGTTTGTAGAGCAGTTTTTGATGAAGACAATTTGTATTCTGGTGTTTGCTGGTCGCAACCCAAAGAAGGAAAAACAAACTGGAAAGACCATACAGGTTTTATAACTATCATGGAGGGAGACAAAGTAGTTTCTAACCCTGGAGGAACACAACCTGTCTACAAAAATGGAGAGTTGCAAAAAACCTTTCAGCTGCCAAACAAACCCATTTTACATGGCCATGATGTATGTGTAGATAACGATAAAAACTTGTATGTATGTCAATGGAATGCCAACCATTCTGCTCCTTACAAACTAACTAGAGTCTAATTTTTTTAAAAATTTAAAAAAGTTACTATTTAGCTTTGGTACTTATCACTAAAACAACAAAACTATAAACTCTAAACAGAGGATTTAATACAATTATAAAAATGAACGAAGTTGCTGATATTTTTATCTTTCTAGGAAGATTTCATCCCTTAATAGTCCACTTACCTATTGGATTTATCATGTTTGCTTTTCTACTAGAGTTGCTAAGCAAATGGAAGAATTTAAAAGAACTAAGAGCAGCAATTCCCTTTGCCTTGATTTTTTCTTTTTTATCAGCCGTAGTTGCCTGTACACTAGGATACATGCTTTCTATGACAGGAGAATATGATGGTCCTATGCTAGACGGACACTTTTGGTTTGGAATTGCTACAACGATAATTACTTTAGTTGCTTGGTTAATTTCTATTGAAAAAATTAAAATTAACGCACTACAAGGTTTTAAAGCCAATATATCTACTTTAACCCTATTGGTAGTTTTAATAAGTATTACAGGTCATTATGGAGGAAATTTAACCCACGGTTCTGAGTACTTAACGGAATATGCACCTTTTGGAGAAAAACCGAAAGAGAAAGTAAAACCTAAAAGTATTGAGGAGGTAGCCATGTTTGAACATATTGTTTTGCCAATTTTAGAAGAAAAGTGTACTAGTTGTCACAATCCATCAAAGAAAAAAGGAGGATTGGCTTTGCATGACATGGAAAGCATTTTAAAAGGTGGTAAAGAAGGTCTTGCTGTAGCTCCTGGTGATGTTGAAAATTCTGAATTGATACACCGTGTAACAATGAATCCGCATGACAAAGGTTTTATGCCTCCTGAAGGTAAAACACCTTTAACCGAAGAAGAAATAAAACTGATAAGCTTTTGGATTGCTAGTAACAAAACAGATTTTAATTTTAAATTGGCAGAATCTCCTAATAAAGACGAAGTTTTAAAAATCGCTTTGGCATATTTACACTTAGAAGGTGGTGCAGCTGATAAAATGCCAACCGTACAACCAGTAGACAGTTTGTATATTGGAGAACTTATAGGAAAAGGGTTTACTATTAGAGAACTGGTATACAATGCCAATTTGTTTGATGTGGTATTGCCAGAAAATACTGCTAAAACATCCGAAGAAGCTCAAAAACTTTTAGAAGACTTAAGTAAAATTAAAAATAATATCCTTTGGTTATCTTTAGAAAAAAATAATCTTACAGATCAGCATTTAACTACTTTAGCTAGTTTTAACAACTTAAGACAATTAAAATTAAACAAAAATAACATCTCCAACAATGGGGTAAAAAGCTTACAGTCGCTACCCAACCTAAAAGCATTGGGATTGTACGGAACTGCAGTGGATGACGAATGCTTGACTACGTTATCTGCTTTTAAAAAGTTAGAAAAAGTATATTTATGGCAAACCAAAGTAAGTCCAGAAAAAATAAAAACGTTTCGTTCTAAAAATCCAAAACCTGCTCTAGTAGCTGGTATCAATAACTAAAATGAAAATAAAACACATCGTTATTATTTGTTTAACTCTGTTTGGTTGTAAACAAAAAAAGACAGCTATTTTGGCAGACGATAACGATGTGTATATTCCACTTCCTAAAGTCATTCATCCAAAAGATAATCCCAGCTCTCCAGAAAAAATAAGGTTGGGAAAGTTGCTTTTTTACGACCCTATTCTTTCGGGAAACAAAGATGTTTCGTGTGCTACGTGCCATCACCCTAAATTTGCCTATGCTGAAAATATAGATTTGTCTATGGGTAGCAATGCTGTTGGACTAGGAATGCATAGGACATTTTTAAAAAACAACACCATTCCTTTTGTAAAAAGAAACGCACATACCGTTATAAATGCAGCATATAATGGTATCAACACCAAAGGGAAATTCAATCCTAATAACGCTCCTATGTTTTGGGATAATAGGGTAAAAAGCTTAGAAGAGCAAGCTCTAAAACCAATACAGGCTTTGGAAGAAATGCGAGGTAACATCCTTGAAGAATCTGTAATTTTAGATACTGTTGTTAATAGATTGCAACAAAACAGAGAGTATCAAAAACTATTTGCCTCCGCATTTCCAAAACAACCTAATATCAATAAAACCAACTTAGCAAAAGCCATTGCTTGTTTTGAACGTACTTTGGTAACTCCCAACTCTCGTTTTGACCGTTATTTACAGGGAGATGAAAATGCTATATCACAATCAGAGAAGGATGGATTTGCTTTGTTCAAAAAGGCTAAATGTCACCTATGCCATTCAGGACCTATGTTTAGCGATTATAAAATTCATACCTTGGGAATGAGGGACAATAAAAAGCTAAAAATAAGTGATGATGGCTTTAAAAAAACTTACGGTTTTAGAACCCCAACATTAAGAAATTTAAGACATACTGGTCCTTATATGCACAACGGAGAACTAAAAACTTTGTTAGAAGTGTTGGAGTTTTACGAAGATATTTCTACTGGAATTTCTCAAAATCCATTGGTTGCTAATGAACAAATGGACTCTTTAGCGGTTCAAATAAACTTAAAAGTTAAAGATATGTCCTCTATTATTTCTTTCTTTAACACTTTAAACTCCGACAATTTTGATAAAGAAATTCCATCTAAAGTTCCAAGTGGATTGCCTGTTGGAGGAAACATTCAATAAAAAATAAACAAGCGTATCATTTTTTGATTATATTTAATAAACACTCCTGAAGTCTTATTTCAGATAGTGTTTGTATGAATGTATATTATATGAAAAAATCAATTTTACTACTGTTTCTTGTTTCTCTTTGGATGATTCAAATCCAAGCCCAAAACAAAACAGAATTAGATAGTGTTAATATTAAAAAAGATAGTGTTAACAAAGACAGTATCAACCATTTGTTACTAGAAGATTTTCATCAAAAACTAGCAGCAATTACTCAGCAAAGAGTACAAGACTCACTCAGAAAAATTGAGTTAGAAAACAAACTTCAATCTTTAAAAACAACCGATAATTTAAAAAAAGAAGAGTTATTAGCACAATTAAAACAAATTGAAGAAAGTGAGCTGAAACGTGTCTCTGAAAAAAAAGCTCGTATAGATGCACTTAGAGCTACCGCTAAAGGATATCCTGTAACCGGAGTTATGCAAGACACCTTGTTTTCTATTTATACAAAAATAGGTTCGTCTACCGCCAAAGATAGAGCTCTTAATATTTCAAGAAAAATTGCACAACTATACAACGATGATTTTTTATTACTAGAACAAATTAAAGTACAGCCTTTTGAAAATACGTTTGATATTGTTTACAAAGAAATGATTTTAATGAGTGTTTCTGAAGCTGATGCTATTTGGTACAATCAACCTATAGAAAAAGTGGCAGAGTCGTTTAAAGATGCTATAAAAACTGCCATTAGTTTTGCTAAAGAGGAAAACAGTGTTAAGAAAATAGCTATTAGAACAGGATTGGTGCTTTTAGTTATTTTTATGATTTGGTTGGTTATCAAACTCATTACCCAACTTTTTATAAAAGTAGATCTTATCATCAAAAGAAATCAGAAATCCTTGTTAAAAGATTTAAAATACAACGATTATGTAATTGTTAGTACAGAACAAGCGATGGTGTTGGTGTCTTATATAACCAAAGCAATAAAAATAATCGTATATGCTTTAATTCTATATATTACACTACCGATACTGTTTAGTATTTTCCCTTTTACTAGAGACTGGGCAAGCATTTTGTTCAATCTAATTTGGAATCCTTTTAAAGGAGTTATAAACAACATTGTATCGTTTTTGCCCAATCTATTTAGCATTGCGGTAATTTATTTTGTAATGCGCTATTTTATACGATTTGTAAAGTATATTTTTTCAGAAATTAAATATGGTAAATTAAAAATTACAGGGTTTCATGAAGATTGGGCCATGCCCACTTACGGAATTGTACGAGTACTCTTGTATGCTTTTATGGTGGTGTTAATTTTCCCCTATCTACCAGGTTCAGATTCTGTAGTATTTAAAGGAGTTTCTGTATTTGTTGGTATATTATTTTCACTAGGTTCTTCTACAGCTATATCTAATATGGTAGCTGGATTGGTTATTACTTACATGAGATCTTTTAAAATAGGAGATCGTATCATGTTTGGTGATATTAAAGGAGATGTTATTGAAAAAACATTATTGATTACACGACTAAAAACAGTAAAAAACGAAATTATTACAGTACCCAATTCTACTATTTTAGCAAGTAATATCATCAACTACACCAGCAATGCTGATGAGAATGGATTGATATTACACACCACTGTTACCTTAGGTTATGATGTGCCTTGGAAATTAGTTCATGAAACCCTTATAACAGCTGCATTACGAACAGAAGCATTGTCTAAAACACCAAAACCTTTTGTGTTACAAACAAGTTTGGACGATTATTACGTTTCTTACGAACTAAACGCATACACCAAAGTAGTAGCCAAGCAGGCTTTGATTTATTCAGAATTACATCAAAACATACAAGATGTGTGCAATGAAAATGGGATTGAAATTTTATCACCTCACTACAGAGCTACAAGAGACGGGAACATGACCACAATACCTTCTGAATACCTTAACAAAGACTATAAAGCACCAAGCTTTCAGGTTTCTATTAAAAAGGAAAAGTAATTTTTACAAACTAAAAAAGGAAACTCCATTTTTTTCTCTTTATTCCTAAACTGTGTACTTTTTTACAGTTTTGCAACAAATAACGCCATAAACCAGATCCTTTTTCGGCCAATTTATTCATTTTGTCAACATGATTTTTCGGAGTGTTTTCGTAATTGTAAACATGAACGTTTCTTGAGTGGGATAATTTAATTTTGATAAAATCTTCTCCAGATTCGTAAGACTCTATTTCTGATTTACCATTAATGTTGTGATACTTTTTCATAGTAGTGTTTTAAGGATATACTAAAGTACAAATTAATGACAGCATAAAAGTCATACTTTAGTTGTATCCTTAAAACTATATAAACTAACCAGTTAAATTGATTAATTTCCTAATATGATTGGCAATCCATCCTTACCAGAACCCACAACTACCACTTTGGAGTTAGGTGATTTTGCAAGTTCTAATGTAGCTTGTATTCCTTTTTCTTTTAAAATTTTATCAGATAAAGATTCGTTCAAAATTCTATTTGCGGTTGCTTTACCTTCGGCATCAATCTTTTGTCTTTCCGCTTCCTTCTCTGCTTTTTCTAAACGGAATTCGTATTCTAAAGATTCTTGTTCTTGTTTCAATTTGTTTTCAATAGCTGTCTTTATCGTTGGTGGTAAAGTTACATCTCTTACCAACACTCTATTTAGCTGAATGTATTGCCCCTCTAATAGCTTTTGAGTTTCTTCAAAAATCTCACTCTGAATAATATCTCTTTTGCTAGAGTATATTTGTTCAGGAGTGTATCTTCCTACAACAGACCTTGCAGCAGATCTTAACGAAGGTTGCAATACTGTTTCTAAGTAATTTTGTCCTTTTTGTTGATGTAATAAACCTAATTGCTCCGTTTTTGGCAAATACCACACACTTACCTCCAATAATATATCTAAACCATTAGAAGATAATACTTTCATTTTTTCAAACAACTCTTGCTGTCTAACTTCGTATTGATACACCTTGTTCCAAGGTGCTATTAAGTGAAAGCCTTCTCCTAATGCAGGAGACTCTGTTTCTACTCCACCACCAAAAGTTTTAAAAAGCACACCTGCCTTACCGGCTTCTATCGTTAATGCAGATTTAGAAATAAAAACAATAGCAATCACAGCAATAATAATAACAATGGGTAATCCTTTTGGGAATTTAATGTTCTGTTGACTCATAGGATTCAAATTTTAATTGATTTTTTTTAATAATTACTTTTTTAGGCAATCTCATCATCTCTTCTCTGCCTGGAATAAAACAGCATCCAGCTCTTTCTAAAGGATATAAGATATGTAGTTTAACTATTTCCTTATCTTCTTTTATAATATGATCAAACACCACAATATCTATCTGATCTAACATAGGCCAACCTCCATCACTTACAAATTCACTAATTTTTATTTGATGAATCTGCTCTTTAATTCTTTTTTTTATTTCAGCAGTAGAAAGCATACTAGTTTGTAAAGTGATATAAAAAAATAATATCTGCATCTAAAGCTGATTTTCTCTCTCCTTCAATTTCTATTTTGATAGACAAAATTGCTTTTGAGATTCCCCTTAAGTTTTCAATAGATTTTAATACAGCTTTTAATCGAACTTTACTATTTACAGTAACGGGTTTATTAAATTTTAATTTTTCTATTCCATAATTCACCAACATCTTACTATTATTTACCTCAATAATTTGCTCCCATAAATAAGGCATTAAAGATAAAGTTAAATAACCATGTGCTATGGGTGTACCAAAAGGACCTTCTTTGGCTTTTTCCTCATCGCAATGAATCCATTGATGATCTAAGGTAGCATCAGCAAATTGATTGATTCTTTTTTGTGGAATTTCTAAGTACTCTGAAACTCCTATTTCTTTTCCTTCATACGCTTTAAAGTCTTCAAAGCTGTTAATTATTACTTTTGACATATTTTTGTTTTTATTTTCAGTTTTAATTATCTAGCAAACCTTGGATCCATGCATGTTGTAACAAAATTAAAGTTTTACCATCTTTAATTTCATTGTTTAGAATGCTTTTTTTTACGGTATCAAAACTCATTTCAAACAGAATAATATCTTCTTGCTCATCTTGTACACCACCTCCTTTAGATACTTTCATACTATCGTTGTATTCAGCAACAAACATGTGGGTTACTTCTGTTACTGCTCCTGGAGTCATAACAACATCACACACAAAGGTTACTTTAGGTACTCTATATCCTGTTTCTTCTTCAACCTCTCTTATAATGGCTTTTTCAGGTTCTTGACCGTCTAACATTCCAGCAGGTACTTCAGTCACAATTCCATCACCTTTTCCTACACTATTTACATAAGCGGGCATTCTAAATTGTTGTGTTAACAACACTTTTTTTTCTGATGTATTATACATAAAAACTGCAGCCCCATCTCCTTTGTCGTATACTTCCCTTTTTTGAATCATTACACGGCCATCAGAAGCTGTATATTGGTATGTATATTCTTTTAAAGGTTTCCACGCATTAGATAGTATTTTTTCTTGAATGTTAGCTATTTTCATAAAGTGATATTTTTTATAAAAATAAAAAACTGCTCTTAAAGAAAATCTATAAGAGCAGTTTAATACTTATTTTATGATGCTTTTAAGCGGTAATCATACCTCCATCTACATTTAATGTTTGTCCTGTAATGTATGCAGACATGTCTGATGCTAAAAACACACAGGCATTGGCAATATCTTCAGGTTGACCTCCACGTTTTAATGGAATTCCTTGTCTCCAACCATCTACTACTGCTTCATCTAATTTAGCTGTCATTTCCGTTTCTATAAATCCTGGTGCAATTGCATTGCAACGAATATTTCTAGATCCTAATTCTAAAGCTACAGATTTGGTAAACCCTAGCATCCCAGCTTTAGAAGCTGCGTAATTGGTTTGACCAGCATTACCTTGCACCCCAACAACAGAACTCATATTAATAATGGATCCACCTCTTTGCTTCATCATTGGACGAATTACAGCCTTGGTTAAGTTAAAAACTGATTTTAAATTGACTTCGATTACTTTGTCAAAATCTTCTTCGGAAATTCTCATTAATAAATTGTCTTTGGTAATTCCTGCATTGTTAATCAATACATCAATGGTACCAAATTCTTTTAATACATCAGCAGCAAGTTCTTGAGCAGCATCAAACTCTGCTGCATTAGATTGGTAACCTTTTGCTTTAACACCCATTTCAGACAATTCATTTTCTAAAGCCTGTGCAGCTTCAACAGAAGAGCTAAAAGTAAAGGCAACATTTGCGCCTTGTTTGGCAAATTCTAAGGCAATTCCCTTACCAATTCCTCTGGTTGCTCCTGTAATGATTGCTGTTTTTCCTTCTAATAATCCCATATAATTTGTATTAATTACTTCGCAACTGATGCCAATACTTCTGCAACAGCTTCTCCAATTTTTGCAGGAGATTCTACAACTTTAATTCCATTAGCTGCTAAGATTTCCATTTTTGCTTGTGCAGACTCTCCTTCACCACTTACAATAGCTCCAGCATGTCCCATAGTACGGCCTGCAGGTGCTGTTTGTCCAGCAATAAATCCAACAACTGGTTTTTTATTTCCGTTTTCTTTTACCCATTTAGCTGCTTCTGCCTCTAATTGACCACCAATTTCACCAATCATTACGATGGCTTCAGTTTCATCGTCGTTCATCAACAACTCAACAGCTTCTTTGGTAGTGGTTCCAATAATTGGGTCTCCTCCAATTCCAATTGCAGTTGTAATTCCAAATCCTTGTTTTACAACCTGGTCTGCAGCTTCGTAAGTTAATGTTCCAGATTTAGAAACGATACCTACATTTCCTTTTTTGAAAATAAATCCTGGCATGATTCCTACTTTAGCTTCTTCTGGAGTAATAATTCCTGGACAGTTAGGTCCAATTAAACGAGTGTTCTTATTTTGAATATAAGCTTTAACTTTTACCATATCTCCTACAGGAATTCCCTCAGTAATACAGATGATTACTTTAATACCTGCATCGGCTGCCTCCATAATAGCATCGGCTGCAAAAGCTGGTGGTACAAAAATAATTGAAGTGTCTGCATCTGCTTTGTCTACAGCATCTTGTACTGTATTAAAAACAGGCTTTCCTAAGTGTTCCTGACCTCCTTTTCCTGGAGTAACACCACCCACAATGTTGGTTCCGTATTCAATCATTTGAGAAGCGTGAAAAGTTCCTTCACTTCCTGTAAATCCTTGTACTATGATTTTAGAATCTTTATTAACTAAAACACTCATTGAAATATATTTTTATAGTGAAAATTCGTTGCGAACAAATATAAATATTTGTGTGTAATATCTGCCTTTTTAGTTTGTTTATCACAGAATTTTAAAACTCCTATAATTTTATAACAAAAAACACATCGTATAGAGATGTGTTTTTAAATCAATTTGTAGAACTTCTATTGCAATTCCATTAAATAGATATTTCTGAATTCTACAGGGTGGCTTTCGCTTTGCAATGAAAAATATCCTTTTTCTAATAAGGTTCCAATACGTTGTTCCCAATATGTTTTGTTTTCTAACATAGTTCCTCCTATTTCAGGTTTAGTGTAACGCATCACTTCTTCTCCATTTATTTTATGAATTATTAAATCACTCCCATGTACTTCAATTTCTGCTTGTACCCATTGGTTTCCATAATATGTTTTAGAGTTTGATTTGATACAGTGTGTTGTTTCATAAGTATCATTTAGCATTATATTAGTACCTGGAGTACATACATTTGCTGTTGGTCTTTTTTCTTTTTTGTTAATTCCTCCTAAAAGTTGCACTTCTACAGACATGGGAAACAACTGGTCTTTTAACATGTTGTATGGGCTTTCACAGTGAATCATAACTCCACTATTACGCTCAGCCCAGCCTTCACCCCCTTTTACCTGTTTGCCTACAAACCTATATTCTAACTTTAATTTGTAATGAGACAATACTTTATTGTAAAAAATATGCCCAAAAGTTTTATTAAAATTATAATCTTCTTGGTACTGAACTCGTAAAACTCCGTCTTTTATCTGAAAGGTATTTTTGTAATTTTCTGCTACAGGATAATTGGTGATTTTAACCACCCAGTGATTGACTTCTTCTCCCTCTAAAAGATTTACCCATTTTTTCTCTTTTATCTTAGATACGCTAGAACAAGCCACAAACAACGTTGCAATTACAATAATAGAAAGGTGTTTTTTTATCTTCATGTTTATAAATTTATCGTAAAGACCATGCGTTTCCTACTTCTTGTACAGAAATATCCGGATCATATTTTCCTGGTATAGGGTCGTAACTTAACACAAATTCTCCTATGTATTCTGATGTAGCAAAACCAAACATGGTTAATGAACGTAAGGTAACTAAAAATTTATACAAAGAGTATTCATCTGCTTGTTCTCTAGGTACATTAAATATATTTTGTTTTTGCAGTGTGTGCAGTCTCTTCACTTCTTTTGGGTCGATATCAAAAAAAATAGACAACAAATTTTCTATTTCTTTTTTAGATCCCTTTAAAATAGGTTTGTTGTATTTTTCTTTAAAATGCAAAGCAAACAAAGTTGCTCCTCTTTTAAACTGATTTCTATCGGTATCACTTTCAATATCTTTTAGCATCAGGTCAACAAATTGAGGAACGTTTACTGCAACTGCTCCTTTAGTCTCTGTTTCGGGTATTATAATATCAACCAAATGTGTTACAATATATTTTTCTTTGGTTGATAGAACTTTAGCATGCCAATCTGCATACTCCGTTTCTTTGGTTACACAGGAGTTTAAGATACCTAATAAGGTAGGGGTAGCGATTGTATACCCCATTCCTAAAGCTAAGTTTTTTAGAGCTTTTCTTCTCTCCATAATAAAGCTTGTTTTTTATTTTTCTTAAAATTCTCGATAGCATGATGTGCCGCTCTTGCTGTTAAAGCCATATAGGTTAGTGATGGATTTTGACAAGCAGAAGAAGTCATACAGGCTCCATCTGTTACATACACATTGGGTACTGCATGTATTTGATTGTATTGATTTAATACCGACGTTTTAGGGTCACGTCCCATTCTTGCAGTTCCCATTTCATGTATTGCTACACCAGGATTGGATTTAGCATTGACGGGTCTTACCTCTTCAAAACCAGCAGCTGTTAACATTTCTACAGCTTGTTTTACCATGTCTTTACGCATGTTATTTTCATTTTCTCCAAATTTCACATCAAATTCAACAGTAGGAAGTCCCCACTCGTCCAGTTTTTCATAATTTAATGTAACCTTATTATCATGATACGGTAAACACTCACCAAAGCCATACATTCCAATTTTCCAATCACCAGGTTGTAACAAATGTTCCTTTAGATCTTTTCCATAGCTAAATTCAGGAATATTTTGTGTCCAATTATCAGCTCTACCTACTCCACCCTGAAATCCATATCCTCTAATAAAATCTTTTTGCTGAGTTTTAGGGTCTAAATTTCGAAACCTAGGAACATAAAAACTAGTAGGTTTTCTTCCTTTATAATATCTATCTTCAAAACCCTTTACCGTGGCTACAGCTCCTGCTTTCATATGATGATCCATCAAGTTTCGTCCTAATTCACCACTATCATTCCCTAATCCATTAGGGAAACGTTTAGATTTGGATTGCAACAAAATGCTTGCAGTCCCTACAGTAGATGCGTTGCAGAAAATAATATCAGCCTTAAAAAAAAGTTTTTCGTGAGTTTCGGCATCTATCACTCTTACCCCTGATGCTTTTCCTGTACGTTCATCATAAACAATTTCATGAACAATAGAATTCGGACGTAAAGTCATATTTCCTGTTCTCTCTGCTGCTGGTAAAGTTGATGAATTACTACTAAAATATCCACCAAACGGACAACCTCTTACACATCTATTTCTAAACTGACATTTAGAGCGACCTTCGTGTACTTTATCACCAGTAATATGTGCTACTCTAGCAGGCATCACTACACGATCATTGTATTGACTTTCTATTTGCTTTTGAAATTCTTTTTCAACTGCATTAAATGGCATGGCAGGACTTAATTTTCCGTCGGGTAATTGTGGTAGTCCTCTGTTTTCCCCGCTCACTCCAATATATTCCTCTACCTTGTCATACCATTTTTCTATATCTTTGTAACGTATTGGCCAATCTACAGCAATCCTATCTTTTTTATTCGCATTAAAGTCTATATCACTCATACGATAGCTTTGTCTTCCCCACATAATAGATCTTCCTCCAACATGATATCCACGGATCCAATCAAAAGGCTTTTTTTCTTGATAAGGATGTTGTATATCATCAACAAACCAATGAGCAGCTTCCTCTTTTTTAACCTGACCATTGGCTTTTTGCTTGTGTTGCCTTGCCAAATCTTCGGGAGTTCGTTTTCCTCGGTGCTTAAAATCCCATGGATCCATGTGCATTGTAGGATAATCTTTGATATGTGTTACCATTCTCCCTCTTTCTAAAACCAATGTTTTTAAACCACCCTCACACAGTTCTTTGGCAGCCCATCCTCCTGAGATCCCTGTACCAATTACAATGGCATCGAATTTATTTTTCATAAAAACTATTAGATTATTTTATTAATCAAGATTATAATTCTTTTATCCAAATATTCTTAAATTGTACCAAACTAGCTGTTCCTCCTAATTTTCCAGTTTTCTCATTTTTGTAACCATGATGTTGTAAACCAATGGGTCCTTTTACATCAATCCCAGGAAACAGCGCGTTATTGATTACTACAATTCCGTTACTAATCACCGTAATTCTATCTCCTTTTACATGAATATCCATAGCATTCCACTGCCCAATAGGATTGTCTTGATTTGAACTTGGAACCGCTGCTGATCTTACATTTTCTGGTAACTTTTTATTATTTCTAACAGACCATAATTCGCCAGAACCTACATCCCAACACCATAAATTAACCTGTTGTCCGTTCTTTTTTATAAAAATACCAGAATCTGCATTAGGCTTTAACTTTGTCACTTTTTCTCCCTTTTTATCTAATAGATAATCTCCATTGGGTAAGATGGTTGGCATTTTGTACAACATATCACCACAGCCCTTAAACCTCCATTCTATATGCAAAGAGAAATCTTTATACTCGTTTTTAGTATACAAATGTCTTTTCCCTTTTGGTGCTTTGGATCTTAAGGCACAATCTATAGTTCCATTGAAAGCAGACCAGCTTTTATTATTGTCTTTTGGGACTACCCACCCCTCCAAGTCTTTACCATTAAACAAAGATGTATATCCTTGAGTTTTATAATAGTTTTCTTTCTGAGCTGAACTTATTTGAATAACAAAGCAGCTTAATATTGCAAGTAAATATTTCATTTCTATTTATTCTTTAAATTATTTCCAAAGGTTCTCTCCAAAATTCCATCCTTCTCTTACCTCTTCTTTTATGTAAGCATTTAATGCAGGTTGATTGGTTATTTTCATACTCTCAGCATCATATTCAATCTTAGTATTAAAACGCTGTGCCAATGCTCCTAACAACGCTACTTCTGTTAAATCTGCTCCATAACTAAAGCTGGAACCTGGTTTAGGACCTTTTCCTCTAATTGCGTCTATAAACTCCCCGTGTGGACTCTCTTCTGGGATACGTTTAATGGTTTTGTCCCATCCTTTTTTATTGAATTCTGCCCAATCGTTAGCAGACATTAACATTTTAGGTTTATAGGGTTTTCCGTCAGTAATTACAGCCTGTTTACTTCCTTGCATAATCATTCCATTTCCTGGTATTTTCTTTAATCCCCACTCTGGATTGTTTTCTGGTTTCTTTCCTCCTTCATACCAAGTCATGGTTACTTCCGATTTGTTACCTCTCTTAGGGAATTGGTAACATAATATAGATTGATCGGGTCCAAACTGAGTTGGACTCTGACTTAATACAGAATGTATAGGCTCTATACTTGTAGGCATTCCTAAATCTAATGTCCAGAAAGGAGCATCTAAAGTATGACATCCCCAGTCTCCTAACATCCCTGTTCCTAAATCGTAATAAGATCTCCACCATCTGGGCAAATAACTTGCATTGTAAGGCCTATCTGCTGCTGGTCCTAACCATAGATTCCAATCCAAATCATTTCTTACAGATTCTGGCAAAGGTGGGTAGTGAGTTGGTTTATTAAACCATGCTTTGGGTCCAAATTTAGGTCCATTAAACCATGCGTGAATTTCTTTTACATCTCCTATCAACTCCTGTTCGTACCACTCTTTTACATTTCTAATTCCATCAGAAGCATGTCCTTGGTTTCCCATCTGAGTAATAACCCCGTAATGTGCTTCTGCCTTTTTTAAAGTTCTTAGTTGCCAAATATTATGTGCCAAAGGTTTTTCCACATAAACGTGTTTTCCTAGTTCCATCGCTGCCATAGTAGCTGCAAAATGAGTATGATCGGGTGTAGAAACAATCACTGCATCAATATCCTTGTGCATTTCATCTAGCATCTTTCTAAAATCTTTGTATCGCTTAGCATCTGGAACCATGTTATAAGCAGTAGCTGCTGCTTTATCATCTACATCACAAAAAGCGACAATCTTGACATAAGGATGGGCTTTTCTTGGGCCTTTTTTCTCTAAACCATCTTTTATTCTTCTGTTATCACCCCTTATCCCTAACATTTGAGTCCAGTTATTCATACCTCTACCACCTGCTCCTATTACAGCAATATTAACTGTGCTATTGGGTGACATTCCTCTCATTAAATTGGGTAATAAAAAAAGACCTGCAGATGCAATTCCTGTTTTTTGAATGAAATTTCTTCGTGAAACACTCTCCATATTTTAATTTTTAATAGTTTTACAGTCTAACAAAAAAAAACACACAAAAGATGTTGTTTTTTTAAATTATTCCTAATCAAATATACTTTACCTTAACTTTTACTCACAAAAAACAACTTATACAAACATTATACAAGTAGTATCACATTGATAACGAAACAAGAATCCAAAAACCATAATTGTTCTTAAGAAAGAAAAAAAAAGACTTAAACAATTGAAAACCAAACAAAACACAAGCCTTCTATTTCTATTAACCTTTTTAACCATATGTTTCCTAACTGTAAAAAGCTATGCTCAAGAAACTTTTATAGATTCAATTCATTTTTATCAAAAAGAAGTTAAAACAGCTTTTAAAAATCTTAGAATTGAACCTAAAAAGTCAATTAAGACATTGTATAGAAGTAAAGCTTTTTATGAAAATCAAAAAGATACTATCAATATTATTAACTGTTTGACTAGAATTTCTAAAGCGTATGAAATAAATGGGGACATAGAAAAATCCTTTAAATCTTTATGGGAAGCTGTATTTCTTTCAAAGAAAATCAACAACAAAAATTTAAGCTCTGATATACATAGGAAGCTAGCTCTTTTGTATGACACATTTAATATGAAAGACAAAAATCTTTTTCATTTAAAAAATGCATTAAAAAATGCTAAGGAAATTGGAGGTAAAAACAAAAGTATTAGAATGAATGCTAGCTATTTAAGTTTAGCAGACAGAGAGTGTGCAAGAGGAAATTATAGGTTAGCTTTAACCTATCTAGACTCCTGTAAGCTCTCTACACTACAAAAAGATAAAAATTACTTAAATGTACTTGTAGAAGCTGAAAGAGGTCATTTAATGTTAAAAACCAAAAATTATAACAAAGCATACTATCATTTGCTAAAAGCAAAAAACGATCAGGAAGAGTTAAAGGTAACTAATAAAGCGGGTATTTTAAATTATTTAGGAATTCTAAAAGCTGAAACCCAACAACTAGATAGTGCTGTTTATTACTACAAAGAAAGCCTAAAAGACATTGTTTCTAAAAAACTTCCAAAAGCACTTAAAGCAAGAGTTATGTACAATCTCTCTAACGCTTATTTTACTCAAAACAAACCACGAAAAGCCTATCAATTGCTTTTAAGTTCTAAAAAAATAACAGATAGTCTTATGTTTATTAAAAATGGTAGTAATAATGAACTTTTGAATATCAAGAATACTTATTTAGAAGAAATAAAAGAAAAAGATCTTGTTCTTAAAGAACAAAAAGCTGCTTTAAAAGCCAATAAAAAAACACAATTTAGGTTAAAAATAATATTAATTTTAGTAGTAATTGTATTTTTAATTTCTTCTGTTTTCTTTAGAACCAAAATAAAGCTCCAAAAAGTTGTAGAAGAAAAAAAAGAAACAGAATACAAAGCACAACTTAAAGAAAAACAAAATCAAAAAGAGTTAGAAATCAAAAACAAGGAGCTAACCTCATATGCTTTACAGTTAATTGATAAAGATAGTTCTATAGATGATTTATTAGAAATCATAAAAACAGACTCACCTTCTTCTTACAAGTCATTACACTATAAGTATCAAAAAAGTTCTAAAAATTTATGGGAAACTTTTAATCTTCGTTTTACAGAACTCAATTCAGAGTTTTATTACAAACTAGAACAAAAATATCCGAAACTAAGTGTTACCGAAAAAAAGCATTGTGCATTGATAAAATTGAATTTTTCTACAAAAGAGATTGCTAAAATTCTGAATATTGAACTGCACAGTGTACACATCTCAAGATCAAGAATTAGAAAAAAAATAGGAATGGATAGATCAGAAAGCTTAGAAAAACACATCTCAAACTTATACTAAAATTTCATATGCAATAGAAATCTTTGCATTTTTTACATAAAAAACAAAGAATAAGCTACTAATTCTTATTTTTTGTTTAATTTTCTTCAATGAAAACTTATGAACAAAAAGTCATTTCATTTCAAGGAAATGGTATAGAATATCAAGCAGACACCTGCTTACCACTTGTAGATGCCTTTGAGCGTAAAAAAGTTAAATTTAAAGCTTTAGCTAGACATACTTATCCAGGAGATCGATTGGATCAGAACACCTTAGGCTTAAACAGTATCGGGTATTGGGATGCCAATACTCCACAAGATTGGGGCTTAGATTGGCATAGAAACGAAGGGATTGAGTTTCATTACCTAGAATCTGGAACCATGCCTTATGGCCAAGAAAATACGCAAACAGAATTAAAACCAGGTGATTTAACTATTACTCGCCCTTGGGAAATACACAAAGTAGGAAACCCAAACGTAGGAATAGGTAAGTTTTACTGGGTTATTATCGATTTGGGAGTTCGAAGGCCCCATCAAGAATGGGAATGGCCTGAATGGATTACGCTAACCCCCACCGACTTGCATAGATTAACCACAGCATTGCGAAAAAATGAAAAACAAATTTGGAAAACCAATGCCAATTTTAAAGATTGTTTTTCTAGAATTAACAAAGCGATTCAAACGGATCAAAATGGCAGCAATGCATCTTCAATTAGACTGTTGGTCAACTATTTACTTATTTTAATTTTAGAGTTGATAGATAATGAAGAAATTCAACTAAACGAAACACTTACTGATAGTTCAAGAAGTGTACGATTGTTTTTAGAAGAACTAGAAAACAATTTACAAAAGGATTGGAGCGTTGAAGAGATGGCTAAATCAGCTGGTGTAGGTTTAACAAGATTCACTTATCACTGCAAACAAATTACCAATCTAACTCCAATGAAATATCTAAATATCAGACGACTAGAAATGGCCAAACGACTATTGACCAATGAACCCAATACAAATATCACAGAAATTGCTTATAGTTGTGGATTTACATCCAGTCAATACTTTGCTACTCTTTTTAAAAAATTTGAAAAATGCACTCCCAATGAATACAAATCTAAGATACAGGCTTAGTTGTTTAAAATTTTTCAATGCAAAATCGTAAACATAATTCTCAAATACTTACTTATTTTTACCAAAACATCATTTTTTAAGCCTTATTAAAAAGAATTAAATAATGATATACATATAATAGTAAAAATATATTAATTAGGATTAACTAAAATACATTTAGGGATGAACAGTATTAAAAAAAACAGACTTTTTATAGCAAGCTGTCTTGCTTTGATTACTACCGCTATGACCTTTGCTATTAGAGCAAGGTTAGAAACCGTTTTTGGACCTGAAGGAGTAGGTTTAACATTAGAGCAAATTGGTTATGCTTTTACACCAGCCTTTTGGGGGTTTACTTTGGCCATGATTATAGGTGGCCCTTTAGTTGATACTTTAGGTATTAAAAAAATTACTTGGATTGCTTTTGTTACTCATATAATAGGAATTGTTTTAACATTAACAGCTAATTCTATGACTTCATTATTTGTAGCCACGTTATTTGTTGGAATTGGAAACGGAATGGTTGAAGCAGCTTTAAACCCTATGATTGCCTCTATTTACAAAGAAGAAAAAACGAAGATGCTTAACAGATTCCATGTTTGGTTTCCAGGAGGAATTGTCATTGGTTCTTTAGTAGGATGGTTGGTTATGGATGTAATGGGGATGAGTTGGCAAGTAATGGTGGCTAGTTTATTTGTTCCAACGCTTGCTTATGGTATACTATTTATAGGCCAGCAATTCCCTACCACGGAAAGAGTACAGTTAGGTATTAGTTACTCTAACATGCTAAAAAGTATTGGTAAGCCATTGTTTTTGTTTATGGTTTTTTGTATGTTTTTAACAGCCGCTTCGGAATTAGGGACAACACAAAGAATAGAATCTTTATTAAAATCTTCGGTAAGTGCTCCTTTATTAGTTTTGGCATTTATCAATGGTATTATGGCTTTGGGTAGAGCGTTTGCAGGAAATGTTGTACACAAACTAAAACCCTCTGGAATGTTACTATACTCTGCTATTTTAACATTTGCAGGACTATGGCTTTTAACAATCTCTACCGGAGGAATGACTTTTGTTGCTGCAGCTGTTTTTGCTTTAGGAGTTACATTTTTTTGGCCAACCATGCTAGGGTTTGTTGCTGAATATTTACCAGAAACAGGTGCTTTAGGACTCTCTATTATGGGGGGAGCGGGTATGTTATCAGTTTCTATTGTATTGCCAATTATGGGAAATCTAATGGACAATGCAAATGCAACCGAAGCTCTAAAAACCATGTCCATTTTACCTGCAATTCTTATTCTATGCTTTACAGGATTGTCTATTTACATGAAAAAAATATCGAAATAATCAAAATAAACCAACAACACATAAAAATCACATGAAAAAATTAAAAATGGGAATGATTGGTGGTGGTACAGGCTCTTTTATAGGAGACGTTCACCGAAAAGCAGCCAGTATCGATGGGATGATTCAACTAGTCTGTGGTGCATTTAGTAGCACGCCCGAAAAATCAATTGCTTCGGGAAGAGATTTAGGAATTTCCGAAAGTCGATGTTATGCCAATTACCAGGAAATGATAGTGAAAGAAAAAAAACTACCTGAAGAAGAAAGAATGGATTTTGTTGCAATTGTAACGCCTAACCACATGCACATTCCTCCTGCTAAATTGGCTTTAGAAAACGGATTTCACGTAGTTTGTGACAAGCCTGTAAGTTTAACATTAGATGAGGCTTTGGAGTTAGAAAAGGTAATTGATAAAAGTGGAAAATTGTTTGCTCTTACCCATAATTATACAGGACATCCTATGGTTAAGCAAGCAAAAGCTTTGGTCGCTAATGGAGATTTAGGAAATATCAGAAAAATCCAAGCACAATATTTACAAGGCTGGCTATCTACTTCTATAGAAAAAGAGGGACAAAAACAAGCTGCATGGAGAACTGACCCAACAAAATCTGGAATTGGTGGTGCTTTAGGCGATATAGGAACCCACGCTGAAAATTTAATAGAATATATTACAGGGTTAAAAATAGAAGAAATTGCTGCAGACTTAGGAGTTTTTGGTGAAGGTAGAACATTAGATGATGACGGAAACATGTTGATTCGTATGAATAATGGAGCTAAAGGAACCCTTTCTATTTCTCAAATTGCTTTAGGAGAAGAAAACAATCTTGCAATTAAAGTTTACGGAGACAAAGGTTCGCTAGAATGGCATCAAGAAAATCCTAACGAACTATTAACTCGTTGGTTAAAAGAACCACAAAAAACATACACTCCAAACGGAAATGGCTTGTATCCAGAGGCTTTAGAAGTATCTAGAATTCCAGCAGGACACCCTGAAGGATATTTAGAAGCTTTTGCAACAATTTATAAAAACTTTGCCACACATTTAAACGCTATTAAGAATGGAAACACCGTAGAAAAAATAGACTATCCTACCGTAAAAGATGGAATTAGAGGAATGAAATTTATTTATGCTGCGGTAGAAAGTGACAAAAACAATGCTTCTTGGGTTAAAATTTAAAAAAATAAGATAATGAGTACAATTAAAGGACCTGCTGTTTTTCTAGCCCAATTTATGGGAGATAAAGAACCTTTTAACAATTTAGATTCACTTTGTAAATGGGCAGCAGATTTAGGCTACAAAGGAATACAAATCCCTACATGGGAATCGGCATTAATAGATTTAGACATTGCCGCAGAAAGTAAAATTTACTGTGATGAGCTAAAAGGAAAAATAAATGATTATGGATTAGAAATCACAGAACTATCTACGCATTTACAAGGGCAACTGGTTGCAGTAAATCCTGCTTACGACACTATGTTTGATGGCTTTGCTCCTGATGCTGTTAAAAACAACCCCAAAGCTAGAACTGCATGGGCTATAGATACCGTAAAAAAAGCAGGATCTGCTAGTAATAAATTAGGATTAAAATCGCATGCCACTTTCTCAGGTGCACTTTTATGGCATACCGTATATCCATGGCCTCAACGCCCAAATGGATTGGTTAAAATGGGATTTGAAGAACTTGCCAAAAGATGGACTCCTATTTTAAATCATTTTGATGAACAAGGAATAGATGCTTGTTATGAATTGCATCCTGGGGAAGATTTACACGATGGGGTTTCTTTTGAAAGATTTTTAGAAGCTACAGGAAATCACAAAAGAGCTAATATTTTATACGATCCAAGTCATTTTGTATTACAACAATTAGATTATCTAACTTTTATAGACTACTACCATAATAGAATAAAAGCTTTTCATGTAAAAGATGCTGAGTTTAACCCTACAGGGAAACAAGGTGTTTATGGCGGATATGCAGACTGGGCAGACAGAGCAGGTCGTTTTAGGTCTTTAGGAGATGGACAAACAGATTTTAGAGGAATTTTTTCAAAACTAACAAAATACAATTGTGATGTTTGGGCTGTAATGGAATGGGAATGCTGTATTAAATCTCCAGAACAAGGAGCTAGAGAAGGTGCTCCTTTTATTCAAAAACACATTATTGAATCAACAGGTAAAACATTTGATGATTTTGCCGGTGGAGAAACCGATACAGAACAATTAAAAAATATATTAGGAATATAGTCATGAAAAAATTAGCCATATTTATTCTTGTCCCAGTATTGAGTTTTGCTCAAGAAAAAACAATCGACCCTAAACTTACAGAAGTATGGGAACCACAACCACCTAAGGTAGTTCCTGCTACAAAATATAAAGCTCCTAGTGATGCTATTGTTCTTTTTGATGGAACTAATTTTGATCAATGGTCTGGGAAAAACAATACGGTATCCTGGGCATTAAACCCTGATGGCTCTATGACCGTACAGCCAAAAACAGGTGGCATTAAATCTAAAAAAGAGTTTGGAAGTATACAGTTGCATTTAGAATGGAAATCTCCAATTGATATTGTAGGTAAAAAAGGCCAAAAAAGAGGAAATAGTGGTGTGTTTTTACAAGGTAGATATGAAATACAGGTTTTAGACAACAACAATAACACAACGTACGCAAACGGACAAGTAGGCTCGGTTTACAAACAGTCCATTCCTTTGGCCATGGCATCTGTTCCTACAGGAGAGTGGAACACTTATGATATTATCTATCATCAGCCTAAATTTAATGCCCAAGGAACCGTAGTCAAAAAAGCAACAGTAACTGTGCTGCACAATGGAATTTTAGTACAAGACCATTTTGAAATTCAAGGTCCTACTGTTTTTAGAGGAAAACCTAGTTACAAAGCTCATGGAAAAGGGGCAATTTTCCTTCAAGATCATGGAGACTTGGTCAGTTACAGAAACATTTGGGTAAGAGAGTTAAAAGACTAATGTTACTATTAAATTGTATAGAAAATGACACATAAAAACATATCTAGAAGATCTTTTTTACAACAAGCTTCTGTTGCTTCAGCTGGAATTTTAATAGCTCCTACTTTGATGAGTTTTTCTGCCAACAGTAAATTAAACATAGCAGTTATTGGAGTTGGTAATAGAGGAAACTACAATTTAAGAGCCTCTGCTATAGGGAACAATATTGTAGCTTTATGCGATACGGACGATAGAATGATGGCTAAAGCAGCCAGTGCCTTTCCCCAAGCAAAAACTTTCAGTGATTTTAGAGTAATGTTCGATCAAATGGCTAATGAAATTGATGCTGTAGTTGTTGCAACTCCCGATCACACACATTTTGCTGCAGCTATGGCTGCTATGGAATTAGGAAAACACATTTGTGTAGAAAAACCTTTAGCTCATAGTGTTTGGCAAGTACGTACGCTAAAAAAAGCAGCAAATTACTATGGTGTGGTTTCTCAGATGGCTAATCAAGGGCATACCACCAACGGTATAAGAACTATTAAAGAATTGTATGATAATGACGTTCTTGGAGAAGTAAAAGAAGTGGTTGCTTGGAGAGGTTTTAATAAATTTAAACCTAACTTTTATTTTACCAAACCCGAAAACTATCCTCCTATTGCAGAAACTGTTCCTAATTTTTTAAACTGGGATGCATGGCAAGGACCGGTGGTTAACAAATCGTATAATCATGTGTATACTCCAAAATCTTGGAGAGGATTTTACGATTTTGGCAATGGACAATTAGGTGACTGGGCTTGTCATACTTTAGATGCTCCTTTTTGGGCTTTGGAGTTGGGTTCTCCTAAAACGGTATTTGCAGAAATACCTAATGGAGAATTTAACCACAACAGTTTTATGCCAAATAAGTCTAAGGTGATTTTTAAATTTCCTAAAAGAGGAAAAAAACCAAAAGTAACTATGACTTGGTATGAAGGTTTAGGGGCACCAGATATTGCAATAAGAAAAGAATGGGGTATTGAGAAACTACCTGCAGGAGGTGGAATGTTAATGATTGGTGATAAAAACACCGCTTTTCATGGAGCAAGACCTAACGATGGAAAGCTATTGATTCCAAATGCTGATTGGGAAGAATTTAAAAAGAACAAACATCAACAAACTATTGCAAGAATAGCAGAAGAAAAACCACATCAAGAATGGATTGAAGCCATTAAAAATGATAGATTACCTGGTTCTAACTTTAATTATGCATCTGACTTAACAGAAATGGCTTTGGTCGGTGTAATTGCACAAAGATTTGGTGGTAAAATAAAATTTGATTCTGATAAGATGAAGATTACTAACAGAAAAGAACTTAATAAATATATTAAAGAACCTGTAAGAGAAGGATGGTCTTACGGAGAAAATTTATGGAAATAAAATGAAAATAAAACAATTATTTATTTGCTTAATACTATGCTTAGCTTGTGTAACACTTGGATTGGCTCAGCAGAAGAAAATAAAAGCCTTAATTATTGATGGACAAAACAATCATGCAGTTTGGCCAAAATCTACCATTATGATGCAACAGTACCTAGAAGAAACTGGTCTGTTTGCTGTTGATATTGCAAGAACCAAATACATTAACAACAGCAAAAGGTTTCACAACTGGTTAGATTATGCGCAGCAACCGTTTAAAAGTATTGAAGGTAAACCCAAAACAGATCCTGACTTTAGTCCTAATTTTTCGGACTACGATGTGGTGATTTCAAACTTTGGATTTAAAGCTGCTCCTTGGTCTTCTGCAACTCAAAAAAAATTTGAAAAATACATGAAAAAAGGTGGAGGTTTTGTAAGTGTTCATGCTGCTGATAACTGTTTTCCAAACTGGGAGGCATACAACCAAATGATTGGTATTGGTGGCTGGGGAGGAAGAACTGAAAAACATGGCCCTTATTTGTATGTAGACAAAAATAACAAAGTAGTTACTGACCATAGTCCAGGTCATGGAGGAACTCATGGAAAAAGAGAAGAGTTTGTAGTCACTACCTTTAATGATAAGCACCCTATTACCAAAGGCTTTCCTCATCAATGGATGCACACGTCTGACGAATGTTATGCCAAACTAAGAGGTCCCGCAAAAAAAGTTAAAATACTAGCTACGGCAGTATCTACCAAAAAAGATCCTGCATTGGGACAAAAAGAACCTGTTGTTATGACTATTAAATACAAAAAAGGAAGAATTTTTCATACTACTTTAGGGCATGATGAAACTGCATTTTCTTCAGTTGGTTTGATAACATTGATCCAAAGAGGAACCGAATGGGCTGCTACAGGAAAAGTTACACAAAAATTACCTAGTGACTTTCCAAATGCAGAAAAGAGTGTTGCTAGAAAGTTTTATTACCGAGAATAAGAAAAGTAAACTGTATTAAAAAGGCTTGCTAATTTTAGCAAGCCTTTTTGTTTTGTAAAGAAACAATAAAAACAGTTATTCCTTAATTCTTTCTTGGTAACTACCTTTGGTAGTTTCTATTTTAATTTTATCTCCTTCGTTAATAAACAAAGGAACATTTACAGAAGCACCTGTTTCTACTGTTGCAGGTTTGGTTGCATTTGTAGCTGTATTTCCTTTTACTCCAGGCTCTGTATATGTCACTTCTAAAATCACAGACTGAGGCATTTCTACAGCTAAAGGCATTTCATCTTCAGCTCTAACAATCACTGTTACTACTTCTCCTTCCTTTAATAAATCAGGAGCATCTAAAACCTCTCTTTCTAATGTAATTTGGTTGTAATCGTCTGTATTCATAAAATGAAAAGTATCACCTTCTGCATACAAATATTGATATTTTCTTGTTTCAACCCTTACCTCTTCTATTTTGTGTCCGGCAGAGAATGTGTTGTCAATTTGTTTTCCTGTGGTTAAGCTCTTTAATTTTGTTCTAACAAAAGCAGGTCCTTTTCCTGGCTTTACATGTAAAAACTCAATTATTTTATAGGTATCGTGGTTAAATACAATACACAATCCATTTCTAATATCTGATGTTGTTGCCATCTAAAATCTATTCTTAATTGTTAAAATATCCTTTCATAATACCACGTTGAGAGTTTTGTATAAATCGAATAATATCATCTCTCTCTTTGGTTGCTTCCATTTCGGCTTCAATAATTCTGATTGCCTGTGTGTTGTTGTATTTACTTTGAAATAAAATTCTGTAAATATTTTGAATTTCGTGAATTTTTTCTGGAGTAAATCCTCTTCTTCTTAAACCAACAGAATTTACACCTACATAAGATAAAGGTTCTCTAGCTGCTTTTACAAATGGAGGAACATCTTTTCTTACCAAAGATCCACCTGTTACAAACGCATGGTCTCCAATAGAACAGAATTGATGAATAGCTGTCATTCCAGCTAAAATTACACTATCTCCTATATTGGTGTGTCCTGCCAATGTACTTCCGTTAGAAAAAATACAGTTATTTCCAACAATGCAATCATGAGCTATATGGCAATAAGCCATAATCAAACAGTTGTCTCCTACAACTGTTTTCATTCTATCGGTTGTTCCTTTGTTAATGGTAACACACTCTCTTATGGTAACATTGTTTCCAATAATAGTTGCCGTTTCTTCACCGTTATACTTTAAGTCTTGTGGAATGGCTGATATTACTGCTCCAGGAAAAATTTTACAATTTTCACCAATTACAGCACCTTCCATTATTGTTACATTAGATCCAATCCAAGTTCCAGAACCGATAGTTACATTATTATGAATCGTAGTAAAAGGTTCAATTACCACGTTACGGGCAATTTTTGCACCTGGATGTATATAAGCTAATGGTTGATTCATATATTTATTTTTTCTTTGATATTTGGGCCATTAATTCAGCCTCTACTACTATTTTTCCATTGGCATAACCAACAGATTTCATATGACAAATCCCTCTACGGATGGGAGTTATTAATTCTGCTTTAAAAATTAAAGTGTCTCCTGGTAATACTTTTTGTTTGAACTTTACATTGTCCATTTTCATAAAGTACGTTAAGTAATTATCAGGATCAGGAACGGTGCTTAACACTAAAATCCCTCCACATTGAGCCATGGCCTCTACTTGTAAAACTCCTGGCATTACAGGAGCATCAGGAAAATGTCCAACAAAAAAAGGTTCGTTCATTGTTACATTTTTCATTCCTACAACGTGTGAGTCTGACAATTCTAAAATGCGATCAATTAACAAAAATGGAGGACGATGTGGAAGCAACTTCATGATGTCGTGAATATCCATCAAAGGAGGCTGGTTTAAATCGTAAGTAGGAACACTTTTTCTTTTTTCTTGTTTGATGATATTTGCCAAACGTTTTCCAAAAAGTGTGTTTACTTTATGTCCTGGTTTGTTCGCAATTACTTTTCCTCTTATACGGGTACCTACCAAAGCCAAATCACCAATAACATCTAACAATTTATGCTTGGCTGCTTCGTTTGCCCAATGCAATTCTAAATTGTCTAAAATTCCGTTAGGGGTTACTTTAATTTCGTCTTTCCCAAATGCTGTTTTTAAACGTTCTAAGGTGCTATCAGATATTTCTTTATCTACATAAACAATTGCATTGTTTAAATCTCCTCCTTTTATAAGATTGTGCTCTAACAACATTTCCAGTTCGTGTAAAAAACTAAAAGTTCTTGCTGCAGCTATTTCCTCTTTAAAATCAGAAAGTGTTTCTAAAGTTGCATTTTGGGTTCCTAAAATTTTAGTTCCAAAATCTACCATGGTTGTTACTTGGTACTCATCAGCAGGCATTAAAATAATTTCACTTCCTGTTTCAGGATCTTTATAAGAAACCACATCTTTCACAATGTATTCATCTACCTCTGCTTCTTGCTCTACAATTCCAGCAGATTCTAGTGCTTCTACAAAAAACTTAGAAGAACCGTCCATAATAGGTGGTTCTGAAGCATCGATTTCAATAATTAAGTTGTCAATCTGCAAACCAACAGCAGCTGCTAACACATGTTCAGACGTATTGATGCTCACTCCTTTTTTTTCCAAGTTGGTTCCGCGTTCTGTAGTTGTTACATATTCTACCTTGGCCTCAATACTTGGTTTCCCTTCTAAATCTACACGAACAAATGTATATCCATTGTTTTCTGGAGCTGGTTTAAAAACCATTGTTACATCTTTTCCTGTGTGTAGCCCTACACCTGTTAACGTAACCTCTTTTTGGATTGTTTTTTGTTTTAGCATTCTTTATACTTTTTTTAAAGCTTATTTATTTTTTAATTCTTTAACAATGGTAGGTAATTTTTTAAAATAGACATAAGATTTATTAAAATCACTATAATCCATAGCAGGAATTCCTCTTAATACTTCACCATCTTTAACATTTTTTCCAATTCCAGTTTTGGCAGAAATTTTCACATTATTTCCTATTTTAAGATGTCCAGCAACTCCTACTTGACCTCCAAACATACAGTTTTCCCCTACCGTGGTAGAACCAGCAATACCTGTTTGTGAAGCTATTACCGTATTTTTTCCAATTGTTACATTGTGAGCAATTTGCGTTAAATTGTCTATTTTAACTCCTTGCTCTATAACTGTAGATCCCATGGTTGCTCTGTCTATAGTTGTATTGGCTCCAATATCTACATGATCTTTTACAATTACATTTCCTATTTGCGGAATGGTTTTATAAGCTCCGCTTTCGGTGGGTGCAAAACCAAAACCGTCGGCACCAATTACTGCTCCTGCATGAATTTTACAATGATTTCCTATCTCGCAATCTGCATATACTTTAACTCCTGCGTACAAGGTAGTGTTGTCTTTAACTGTTACATTGTCTCCTATGTAGCAATTAGGATAAATTTTCACATTGTGTCCTATCTTTACATTGTGGCCTATATAAGTAAAGGCTCCAATGTAGGGATCGTCTCCTATACTAGAAGATTCTGAAATACTTACAGGTTGTTCTATTCCCGTTTTTTGATTTTTATACTCGTTGTAAAACTCTAACAATTTGGTAAATGCCTGATAAGCATCTTCTACCCTTATCAAAGTAGCATTTATGGGTTGTGTAGGTACAAAATCTTTGTTTACAATAACAACAGATGCGTTGGTAGAATAAATGTAATTTGTGTATTTTGGGTTAGATAAGAATGTCATACTCCCCTGCTCTCCTTCTTCTATTTTAGACAAGGTAGAAACTGTTACAGACGGATTCCCCTCTATTTCTCCTCCTAAAATTTCTGCGATCTGTGTTGCTTTAAATTCCATTACGGCAAAAGTAAAAAATTAAATTTTATTTAACTTGATTTCACAACTTTTGGATAGCAGACAAAGTGTTTTATCACGGGTTTTGTTAATGCCTGAATGTTTAATTGATCCGATGCTTTGATCAAATCTGTAATAGCACCATTTTTGTAATAGAGATAAATCTTTTTTTCTTTATCATTATACGCTTGATTTTCAACAGTGTCCTGAATGTAAAAGTATTTTAAATCTTCTGCCGTCCAACCGTTTTGTGTCATTTTATTTTTAATTTCATCTATTTCCAAAGTTGTAAAAGGAACATTACTCATTTTTACTTTTAACAACTTTCTGTTAATAATCATCTCTGAAAGGTGAGATAAAATAACATCATCATGACTGATCCAATCTTTTATTGCCGACAGCATGTCGTAATCGTCTAACCTAGAAAACGTTTTAAGAGTTTGCAAATCAAAATTCTCATCAACATCTCTGTATAAGAAATAATGCAATGCTTTGCTAGATGGCAACACAACTCCTTGTTTAGCCAAGTATTTTGCTCTGGCTAATAAGTTTACCAACATTTTTTCGGCAACCACACTGGTTTTGTGTAAATAAACTTGCCAATACATTAGCCTTCTACCTACAATAAACTTTTCTACAGAATAAATTCCTTTTTCTTCTACCACCAATTGATCGTCTACGACGTGCAACATATCAATCAAACGTTCAGAACTAATATTCCCTTCGGCAACACCTGTGTAAAAACTATCTCTTTTAAGATAATCCATACGATCTATATCTAGCTGACTGGAAACTAATTGATTTAAAAACTTACGCGGGTATTTTCCTTCAAAAATAGCAATAGCCAAGTCTAACTTTCCTTTAAACTCTTTGTTTAGTTCTTTCATAAACAATAAAGAAATAGTTTCATGACTCACTCCTTCTACAATACTATGTTCTAAGGCGTGCGAATAGGGTCCGTGACCTATGTCGTGTAAAAGAATGGCTATACAAACGGCATTTTTTTCCTCGTCACTTATCACCACTCCTTTATTTTTTAACACCCTAATTGCTTTTTGCATTAGGTGCATACACCCTACTGCATGATGAAAACGTGTATGATGAGCACCTGGATAAACTAAGTTAGACAATCCCATTTGAGTTATTCTTCTCAATCTCTGAAAATAGGGGTGCTCCATCAAATCAAAAATTAATTTGTTAGGAATTGTAATAAACCCATATATTGGATCGTTTATAATTTTAACTTTATTGTTTGGGCTTTTCAAATTTTATAATTTTAGTTTCGCACAAAGATAAAAATCTAAATTCTTTATATTTAGTTAATCCTAGATTCTTATACGCATGACAACCATAGAAATTCTTTGGGTTGATGATGAAATCAACCACTTAAAACCTCATATTTTATTTCTTGAAAAAAAGAATTACAAAGTAACTCCTTGTACCAACGGTGCCGATGCTTTGGATTTGATAGAGGAACAAAATTTTGACATTATTTTTTTAGATGAAAATATGCCCGGATTGTCCGGTTTAGAAACCTTGAGCGAAATTAAAAACAGAAATGCAACCATTCCGGTGATTATGATAACCAAAAGCGAAGAAGAATATTTGATGGAAGAAGCCATTGGTTCTAAGATTGCTGATTATTTAATTAAGCCCGTCAATCCTAGTCAAATTTTATTAAGCCTTAAAAAAAACTTAGATCACAGTCGTTTGGTTAATGAGAGAGCAACTATTAATTATCAACAAGAATTTAGACAAATTGCCTTAGATTTGGCAAGCGTAAATTCTTACGATACATGGATTGATTTGTATAAAAAACTAATCCATTGGGAGCTAGAACTAGAGAACGTAGACAACCCAGGCTTGTTAGAAATTTTAAGAGATCAAAAGCAAGAAGCCAATTCTGTCTTTTTTAAATTCATCAAAAAAAACTACCAAGATTGGTTCTACGAGATGGATGCACCTGTACTGTCTCATCAACTATTTTCTAAAGTAATTTTACCCGAAATAGAAAAACAAAAAACATTGGTTTTGGTGGTAGATAATTTAAGGTACGACCAGTATTTTATGATTGAAAAAAACATTCAAAATCATTACAAAAAACTTTCTGAAACTCCTTTCTTTAGTATTTTACCAACCGCAACCCACTATGCTAGAAATGCTATTTTTTCGGGTATGACTCCTTTAGAAATGTCTAAACATCACAAAGAATTTTGGAAAAATGAAAATGACGAAGGTGGAAAAAACACACACGAAGAAGATTTCTTGAAAAGTCAACTAAAAAGATTGCGAAAAGAGTTGAGTTTCTCTTATCATAAAATTGTCAATCAAAAAACGGGAAGAGAATTGTTGCAAAACTTTAACCAGATAAAACACAACGATTTTAATGTTGTGGTTTACAACTTTGTTGATATACTATCACACGCAAAAACAGACACTAAAGTTATTAAAGAATTGGCTGCTAACGATAAAGCTTTTAGATCATTAACCGAAACTTGGTTTTTAAATTCTACCATGTTAGAATTAATTCAAAAAGCACAAAAAGAAAATATTCAACTTATCATTACCACCGACCACGGAACTATAAATTGTAACAAACATACACAAGTAATTGGCACCAAATCTATAGCCAGTAATTTAAGATACAAAACAGGTAGAAGTTTAACCTATCAAGAAAAAGATGTGTACGCTGTTCACAATCCTAACAGTATTTTTTTACCGCAAGAACACTTAAACAGTTCTTTTATTTTTGCTAAAGAAAATTTATTTTTTGTGTACCCTAATAATCAAAATCACTACACGCATTACTACAAAGATACTTATCAGCATGGAGGTGTTTCTTTAGAAGAAATGATTATTCCTTGTGTTACATTTACACCTAAAAACTAAGATGGAAAAACCAAAAATTTTAACCAGCAGTACCAAAATTCGTTTTCAAGATTGTGATCCTTTTAATCACTTAAATAACGGTCGTTATGTAGATTATTTTATCAACCAACGAGAGGATCAAATTCTAAATGCATATGGAATTGATATTTTTAAGATGATTAGAGAAGAACAGCTAGGCTGGGTTGTTTCTAGCACACAAATAGCTTATATATTGCCTGTTTTTACAATGGAAGAAATAGCTTTTGAATCGCAAACAATTGATTTTTCTAAAAAACATTTGCGTGCAGAAATGCGCATGTTTAACAAAAACAAAACGGAGTTAAAAGCTTTGGCTTGGATGACTTTTGTGCATGTTGATGTAAAAAAACAACGTCCTACACAACATAGTGAAACTTTGATGGATTTGTTTAAAGAAGTGGTGCTTCCTGTAAAGGAAACAACATTTGATGAACGAGAACATCATATTAGAATGCTTAAGAAAAAAAAGGAAAAGAAGTAACCATCAGATTCTTTAAACTTTGATATTTTTCATAAAAAAGCCTTGTAATTTTGTTACAAGGCTTTTTATTATATTTTAATACTTTACAAATTAGCAAACTGTTTTTACAGTTTTGATAATACGTGCAGCAATTTTATATGGATCTCCGTTAGAAGCTGGTCTTCTGTCTTCTAACCATCCTTTGTAACCTTTTTCTACAGCGATAATTGGAATACGGATAGATGCTCCACGGTCAGAAACTCCCCAAGAGAAATCTGTAATGGCAGCAGTTTCGTGCTTTCCAGTTAAACGTTGGTCGTTAAATTCACCATAAACAGCAATGTGCTCTTTTACTACAGGACGGAAAGCTTCACAAATTTCTGCATATTTTTCTTTAGAACCGCAAGTTCTTAATACAGAGTTAGAGAAGTTTGCGTGCATTCCTGAACCATTCCAATCCATATCTTTTCCTAATGGTTTTGGGTGGTACTCAATGTAGTATCCGTAAGATTCTGTTAAACGGTCTAGTAAGTAACGTGCAATCCAGATTTCATCTCCAGCTTTTTTAGCTCCTTTAGCAAACAACTGGAACTCCCACTGTCCACATGCAACTTCTTGGTTGATTCCTTCAAAGTTCAATCCAGCTTCAATACATAAATCTGCATGCTCTTCAACCAATTCACGTCCGTGAGTATTTCTTCCACCTACTGAACAGTAGTACATACCTTGTGGCTTTGGATATCCTCCTCTTGGGAATCCTAAAGGCAATTCTGTTTCAGTATCCATAATAAAGTATTCTTGCTCAAAACCAAACCAGAAATCGTCATTATCATCGTCAATAGTAGCTCTACCATTAGATTCGTGTGGAGTACCATCAGCATTGTATACCTCAGTCATCACTAAGTATCCATTTACTCTTTGTGGATCTGGGTAAATAGCAACTGGCTTTAAAATACAGTCAGAAGAACCACCTTCTGCTTGTAATGTAGATGAACCATCAAAAGACCAGTTTCCAAGTTCTTCTAAGGTACCTTGAAAGTTTTCATGCTCCTCAACTTTGGTCTTGCTTCTTAAGTTTTGAGTTGGTGTGTATCCATCTAACCAGATATACTCTAATTTAATTTTAGCCATAATAAAATATTAATTTAATAAAATGTTTATCTTCTTTTAATTAACCGAAACAAATATATAACAATTATTGAAACATCCAACGAGCAAACTACGTATTTTTACGTAGCAGAGACAATTTTATATTAAAGATGATTTAACACATTCTTAAAACTGTTTTTTATCATACAAATAGGTTGTTCAAAAAATATGTGGTCGCTAAAATTCAAATACCTAAATTTGCAATTCCATAAAAACACGAAATTATATTATGAGCTCGGAAGTAAGTAAAAGATACAGCCAAAGAGGAGTTTCGGCATCTAAAGAAGATGTACACAATGCTATTAAAAATGTAGACAAAGGATTATTTCCCAAAGCATTTTGCAAAATTGTACCTGATTATTTAACACAGGACGAAGATTATTGTTTGATTATGCATGCAGATGGTGCTGGTACCAAATCTTCTTTAGCTTATATGTATTGGAAAGAAACAGGGGATGCTTCTGTATGGAAAGGAATTGCTCAGGATGCTTTAATTATGAATATTGATGACCTACTTTGTGTAGGTGCAACAGACAATATTTTATTATCTTCTACCATTGGTCGTAACAAAAATTTGATTCCTGGAGAAGTAATTTCTGAAATTATTAATGGAACCGAAGAGTTGTTGGCCGAGTTAAAAGATTTTGGAGTAACCATCCATTCTACCGGTGGAGAAACCGCTGATGTAGGAGATTTGGTAAGAACCATTATTGTAGACTCTACCGTTACTGCCAGAATGAAACGAAGTGATGTAGTAGACAATGCCAATATTAAAGAAGGAGATGTAATTGTAGGATTGTCTTCTTATGGACAAGCTTCTTACGAAAGTATGTATAATGGAGGAATGGGATCTAATGGATTGACATCGGCTAGACACGATGTTTTTCACAAGTATTTAGCCGAAAAATATCCTGAAAGTTTTGATGCTGCTGTGCCTAGTGAACTGGTTTATTCTGGAAACACCAAACTTACAGACTCTGTAAAAGATGCTCCTATTGATGCAGGTAAATTGGTATTATCACCTACAAGAACATATGCTCCCATTATTAAAGAAATACTTTCAAAATATACTCCTGAACAAATTCATGGGATGGTACATTGTTCTGGAGGAGCACAAACAAAAATTTTACACTTTGTAGAAAATTTACATATTGTAAAAGACAATCTATTTCCAATACCTCCTTTATTTCAATTGATTCAGGAAAATTCTGGAACTGATTGGAAAGAAATGTATCAAGTTTTTAACATGGGACACCGAATGGAATTGTATGTTCCTAAAGAAATTGCGGATGATATTATTAAAATTTCATCATCCTTTAACGTTGATGCACAAATTATTGGACGTGTTGAAACCGCTAAAGAAGCAGGAAAAAAATCATTAACTATAGAAAGTCCTTACGGAACATTTAATTATTAATTTATTGCTCTATTAGGCAATTTATACAAAACGCTCTTCTTTAAATTAAGAAGAGCGTTTTTGTTTGATTTCTTATCAAAAGAAATCTTTTTTTCTAGGTACAATTTCTTTATTATTGTATTGTTAAGATAAAAAAGAGCATGGACGATTTTCTTATAGGAATTGGAAAAAGAATCAAATCAATTAGAAAGAAAAAAGGAATTACAATTAGCAACCTAGCTAGTACTGCTGGTGTTAGTAACGGACTGATTTCTAGAATAGAAAATGGAAGAACCATTCCATCACTACCTGTTTTATTAGAGTTGATAAGTGCTTTAGAGGTGGATGCAAGTAATTTTTTTGAAGGAGTAGAGAAAAAAACTGGAGCAAAATACATTCTTATAAAAAAAGAAGAAAAACAATTGCTTGAAAAGGAAATAGAAGCCGAAGGTTTTACTTATTTTCAAATCTTTGGAAAAAGCCTAAATGCTGTTGGTTTTGAAGCTGTTGTACTAACTATTTCTCCTAATTCTAAAAGAGAAAAAGTAATAACCGATGCATGGGAGTTTAAATATGTTTTATCTGGATCCTGTGTGTATTTAATAGACAACGAAGAAATTGAAGTAAACCAAGGAGACTCTCTATACTTTAATGGTAGATTGCCTCATGTTCCTATCAATAAAACAAGCACAGACTGCACCATGCTTGTCTTGTATTTTTACTCTGAAAATAATTAGAAAAAAGCTCTATAGAAGCTGTAGTCCAGATTTTAAAGTTTGTAATGTATAATCAATTTCATCTTTGGTAATAATTAAAGATGGTTTTAGATTTAATATATTTCCTTGAATCAACTTAAAAGAAACCCCTCTTTCTAAGCAATAGTTCATTAACTGATGTGCTTTTTGCACAGCTCTTTTTTTAGTGTGTTTACTTTCTACCAAATCTACTCCTAGGTTTAAACCTAAACCTGTTATTGTCCCAACACACTCAAACTCTTCTTGCAACAAGCTTAATTCTTGTTTAAAATAACTTCCTAAAACTTGTGTTTTTGCTACAAGGTCTTGTTCTTCTATACAATCAATAACAGCTTTAGAAACAGCAGCACATAATGGATTTTTTTCGTGTGTATAATGACCAATAGATTTATGAGAAATTACATCTAAGTCTTTTCTTCCTATAATACCTGCATAAGGTACTACTCCACCCCCAAAACCTTTACCTACGACCAATAGATCTGGAGTTACAAAATGCTCTGAAGCAAACATTTTTCCTGTTCTTCCAAAAGCGGTATAGATTTCATCAAAAATTAAAAGAATATCATTCTTACTACATATTTCTTTTACTCTTTGCCAATAATACTTTGTAGGAACAGTTGAATTGTAAAAAATAGGTTCTGTAATTAATGCTGCAATTTCTGTATTATTTTCTACTTGTAGTTCCAATTGTCTTAAATATTCATCGTCTATTTGTTGCGAATCTGTCCATCCCCAAGGATTTCTGTAATAATCTGGTAATTCTAGATGTATGGCTCCTGGCATCATAGGGCCTAAACCTTCTTTAAAATGTTTGTCTGCCCCAATTGAGATTGCCTGAAAACCAGCACCGTGAAAAGTGCCATAATACGATAGTGTTTTCCATTTTCCTGTGGTGTGTTTTGCCAACATAACAGCCATTTCAACAGCTTGAGAACCTCCTGGACAAAACAGTACTTTTTCCAATCCTTGCGGACTTATATTGATAAGTTTTTCTGCAAGTGCAACTGCGGGTTCATTGGTAAATCGTCTTGGAGAAAATGACAATTGATTTTGAAATTGTTTTTGAATGGCTTCATAAATTTTGGGATTGTTGTACCCAATGGTATGCACTCCGTTTCCGTGAAAATCTAAATATTTAGTACCATTCTCATCGTACAAATAAGCCCCTTCTGCTTTGCTAACCACATTAAAAACTGGAGTTGATAGAGATTGATGGTAGAAACTAGCAGCATCTCTGTCTAATAAATTTTGAGCTTGGCTAGACACCGATACTTGATTTCCTAAATTCCTTATATTTTCTCCTTGATTTACACTCATCTTACTTCAAATTATTAATTACTGTATCTAATGCTGCCAAAGAATCTAAAATATAGTCTGGGTTTGCAGTTTCTAATTGCTCTTTGGTTTGTGCTCCCGATAAAACCCCCACGGTTACGCCACAATTTGCATTCTTTCCTTCTTGTATATCTACTGCAGAATCTCCTGCTTTTAGCACCCAAGAAGGGTTTTCTATTCCAAATAATTCCATCGCTTTGTAAATCATATCAGGCTTTGGCCTTCCATTTTTCACATCATCAGCCGTTATTAATGCATCGTAGTGCTGTTCTTTTTTCCAGTTTAATTTTTCTAACAATTGATTGGCAACTAAACTATTGTATCCTGTGTTTAATACTAGTTTAATATTTTTCGTTTTCAATTTTGTAAACATTGCTTCTACTCCATCAATTGCTTGTACATCCAAATTTTGGTAAGCCAAATCCAATGCCTTTTTAAACTCTTGAAAAATAATTTCAGAATTCAATTGGTCAGACAGCTTTAAAAATGACAAAACATCTTTAATTGCTTGATGTTTTTCTTTTCCTGCTCCTAATTGTAAAACCAATTCTAGATTTACCTCTGTGGTATATTTATAAATCGTGTTGTATAGCGTTTTGTAAACCACATTTTTCTCATCAATTGTGGTTCCTGCCATATCAAAAACCACCATTTTTATTTTTGTCATCTGTTCTTATTATCTGTTAATTATGTTGTTTAAACTCATTTCTGAAAAAGCTGGACTTCCTGTCATTCCTTTACCTCCAATTCCTGTTACTATGTGAATGTTTTTTTCTATTTGCTGCTCAAAAACATCCTGTTCTTTACATTGCGAATACATCCCTACCCATCTTTTATCTATCTGATAATTAGGCAAATTCATTATTTTCTTTGATTCTTCTATCATAAAATGGTCTAAGTCTTCATTTCTATCAAACCCTATTAAGTCTGCCTTAACTGCATCTTGATATTCATGAGAGTCTCCCAAAATCACAGAACCATCATTTACTTGTTTAAACAAAATATGCACCCCATATTGATTGTGGTATGCTTCTTTATTTTCCTTATCTTTTATACTTTGAAAAGAAGGACATTCATAAAAAGATTCATACCTTCTTATAGTCCAACCAGTTAAAACAGAAGGTGCTAGTGTATAGTTTTTTTGAGGTTTGGTACGTAACATTTGTAATTTAGACACCACCAAATCACTTTGATTAAATAATTCTGGAAACAAAATTTTAAAATCACTTCCGTTACAAACAATTGCTTTTGATGCTATAAACTTCTGATTGTTAGCTGTTGTTGCAAGTACTTCATTTCCTTTGTCTTCCAAATCTTTTACTGTGTTGTTAGAAAAAAATTCTAATTGATATTTTTCAATCAATAACTTGCGAACTCTATGAATCATTAAGCTAGGATCTACATTCATTTCTTGCGGAAAGAACAAAGCTCCTTTTGCGTATTCCTTCTTTAAACCAGCACAGCATGCTATACTCTGTGCCTGTGTTAACAAATGAGATTCGTAATTATTACTTTTGTTTATTTGTGAAAGTTCTTCTATTAACTGTAGTTCCTCGGTATCAGAAGCTATATAAATACTACCAGACTGCCTAATGGTAATGTCTGTTAGCTGACTGATTTCTTGATAAATTTCTAAACTTTTTCTTCCAATATTTTGCCACTTTAAGTCCATTCCCGAGGGTACTATTTGTCCAAAGTTTCGAACAGTAGCCCCTTGCGGAACCGTATTCTTTTCTAGAAGTACTACTTTTAATCCTTTTTTTAAAGCATGATACGCATGAAACGTTCCTAAAATCCCTCCTCCTACAATAATTAGGTCGTATTTTTTATGATTCATAAATGATGTGTTTTGATTGAGCTGTTATTTTTTGTTTGTTCTTAAAAAAGAAAAATGAGAGCATTGCTACTACAATGGCTAAAACTGAAACCATCAGAATTAGATAAGAAAAGAAGTGTATGTACGAGCTGTTTTTCTCTCCGAAATTTTTGTAAAGCAAAATGCAAACACTACCTAAATAACCAAAAGCATCGGAGATATAAATTAAAAAGCCTACATTTCCTTGAATTTTAAAGGTGGCAATCATTCTATCGTAAAACAATCCCTGAAATGGTATGTAGCAAGCATACATTCCAAAACCAGTACTCATCATCCACCATACAGCATTGATTGTATTTGTATAAAAAAGAAAAGTGGCTAAGGCAATTAAAACTCCTCCAAAAAACAATACCCAATGGTAAATAGCAAAAGCTTTTTTGTTCTTTTTAATAGAACCTATCACTATCATTAATAACAGAACAGAAATTGCAATAGGTATTTCCGAAAAAGAATAAACAGTAATACTATCTACATAACCTAAAGAATCCCAAATTTCTCGTGCAAAATTGTCTCTAAAGTCTCTAACCCCAGTGACAAAAACATAAAAAATAATTATTAATGTTAATGGAATTGCAAATTCTCTATACAGCAAAAAACGTTCATGCTTGTTTAACGGAGCTCTTTTAGACCTTAACTGCTCATCTTCTAAAGAAGGTTTTGGCAACTGCTCTAACAAATAAGCAAAAATTAATAAAGGAAATACAAATAAAGCTCCCACTATAAAGGGCATCCAAAAAGCATTGAAACCCCAAGTATCCATTACAAATTTACCTACAGATTTTACTACTCCTGAAGACACAATAAAGCTAGAGCATAGAATAACCCCTAAGATTTCGGTTGTTTTTCTTCCTTCTAAATATGAGAATACAATTCCCCAAATCATTCCCAATGGCAAACCGTTTAAAAATAAACATAGAATATTGTACGGTGCTGGTACCAAGGCAAAGCCTAATAAGGCAAATTCTGCAAAAGTTATAAAACTTATTAAGTACAGAAAGCGTTTAGAGTTGGGCATTTCGGCAATCCATTTAATTCCTAAAAACTTAGAAAGTGTATACCCTATTACTTGAGCAATAACCAATAGAATTTTATAGTCAATTCCCCAAAATTGTATATCGGAAAAGGTGGCTACTGTAAAAGGTTTTCGGAAAGCATACATACAGAAATAGGCACCAAAAGCTGCTATTGCTGCTTGTAATATAAATTTTAAACGATTTATTTTCATTATAAAAAAAGGAAATAAGTAGCAGCTTTCTAAACTACGAAAGCTGCTTTTCTACTAAAACAAACTCAAAATTCAAATAAATGAAACTTATTATTTTGTGGTGATAAAAGAAGCTGTATCAGACCAGTCACTCCAGTTTAAAAACTGATCTCTGTATCTAACTCTCCAGTAATAAGTAGTGTTTGGCTCTAATCTTTCAAAAGATTCATCGGTTAAATCATCAAACTTTTGACGGTTTTCGTCATAATACCAATTTTCAAACTGTTTCCAACTATTACTTGCTTCTTTAAAGGTTTTGTCTTTAGATAGTTGCCAATGTGAAGCTGCATGAAAAGCTCCCATTCGTTCTCCTTTAAACAAACTTGCTTTTAAAGTGGTTCCTATATAATTTACCATCTTGTTTACAGGAGACAACACTTGGGGTTTTTCTGGTTTTTTAGTGTTTTTAAAGACTGTAATCTCATCAGAAACCTCGTTGTTTTTTACGCCATCTTCTACGTTTCCTCTACTTATTCTTTTTAATGTTAATTTAGGATCTTCTGGATTAGGATCTACCGTAACCATTACAAAACCATAAGCATCTTGAGTAACCGTAAATTCGTTATAATCTCTTCCTTGGTACTCTCCCCAGTTATCAATAGCCCCACCTGCAGAAGCTACATTTACCCATAAATGTTTGTGATCTCTAGATTGCCCTCTAGAATATCCATGCGTATGCCCAAAGAAATGCAAACTTGGTTTTCCTGATGTTTCTGTAAATTCTTCTAACATTTTCACCACTTTTCCTGTAGAATCTTCTTCACCTGGGATCCATAATTCCGATTTGTGTGGATGGTGTAGTTGAGCAAACACAAAATCAATGTCCTTATTCTCTGCAGTTTCTTTAAGTACTGTTGCTAACCATTGGTATTGTTCTTTTAAATCTCTGTACCCATGATTGGAATTCAACCCAATAATTCTAGTATTTCCATAATCTTTATACCACCAGTGTTCGTGATAAGCAGGAGTTCCATTTTCTGGCAAAGAAAAATATTTAAAATAAAAATTAGAATTGCGTTCATGATTTCCTGGCACTGGGTATACTGGAACCTGCGAAAATAAATCTGCAGCTGGAGAAAAAAAATGATCTTTCCATTGATGGTATTTTGCTCCATTTTCTACCAAATCTCCAGGAACCATTACCAAAGCTAAATTTTCGGGCAAACTTCCGTTAAACTCTTTTTCTAAATAAGCAATTACTCCCTGATTTACAATTTCAGAAAATTTATCAGGTTGTCTGTAATCGTACTGCATATCACTCATAGCAACCAAATTAAAGGTAGTTGCTTCACTAGAAAAAGGAGGGGTTTTAAATTCATGAATATCAGAAGTCAATTCTCCTGTTTTTACACGGTAATAATACTTGGTAAACTTTTTTAATCCAGTTAATTTTACTTCGTGCAATCTTGCTGCTCCATAAGTTACTTTAGAACTGCTACCTGTAGTTGCATGTTTTAGTTTTTTGCGTGTTCCCCACTCTACCACACTCTCTTCCCCATCCGTAGTTTCCCACATAATTTTTATAGAGGTAGGTTCTGCATCTTGCAAGTATGGTTTTACCAAAAAATCTATTTTTTTCTGTGCAAACATACATTCTACAATTCCGATAAGTAACAACCCTAAGATTCTATTATTTTTCATTTTTAATTTCTTTTTGATGATTTTATCTTGAGATATACGGACCAAATTCAGACAAAACTTCTCTTGTTTCAGAAGCATCGTTTAGCACGTATATTTTGTAATGACTCCCTCCTTTAGCAACTCTTACCACTACATGTCCTTTTTGGCTTTTGTACTGATCCAATTGACCTCCAATTACTTCTTTTGCTCCTCTAAGCATTACAGTAGAAAAAAGATCTCTTTCTCCTGGGTACAAAGCTTTAGAAGTAATTCTTCTTAACACTTCTTCTCCTGGATGATCTGCTGTCCAGTTTTGTTGAATCCATACCCTTGGACGAAGAGTACGAACGTAATAAGGGTTTTGTGAATCTCTATTTCCATGATGATTGAGCGTGGCTACATCAACAGCACCTATAACAGGAGCTACATGAGACTCTACTGCATCTAAATCCATTTGTCCCAAACCATCAATTCCAGAAATATCTCCTCCAGTAAAGTAGTTAAATGGACCATAATCTATACGAATACAGTTGCTCAATGCATTTTCATTAGGAAAACTTCCTTTGGCAAACAATCGATAAGTTTTATTTTGTACTCCAGTCCAGATGACACCATTAGAAGCAATGTTTTGTATAGAAAAATCAGGATACGAATCAGGTTTTCTTGTTAGCACTATTTGCTTTTTTTCTCCTACATTCAACGTCTCATGTTTCATTCCTTTTTTTTCTTGATGCTCGATAAATTTCCAATATTCTTTTAGGGTAGGTATTAATTGGTATTTATCTTTTGCATATCGATCTAAAGATTGAATGCTTGAATCTTTTAAGTCTATTGGATCTGTATAACCTCTATCTATCATTTTTTTAATGGATAACATAGTTCCTACTTCTGTAATTCCGGTTAATTGATATCCTCCTTTAGCAATGGTTCTTAATGTATCTACTTCGCCAAAATGATCGTCATGGTAATGTGTTATCAACGCATAATCTAACTTTGTTTTTTGTTGATTGGGTGCAAATTGTTGTATGTAATCCACAATCCATTGTGGAGCGGTTTTGCTTGCATTTGGCATTAGTTTGGCATTTCTAGGGGAATGTGTTCTTGCATGTGTCTCCGACATATCTCCTGCATCAATCAACATTGTAGTACCATCTGGCATTACAACAAAGGCTGCATCTCCTCTACCTGTATGAATATGGTGTATGTCTAAAAAACCTTCTTGCCAAACAGGAAGTTCAAGTTTTTGAGCATTCACCAAAAAACTAGTACAAAACAATACTATAAAGACTTCTAATTTTTTATACTGCATGGTTAAACTTATTTGGTTAAATGCAATTTATCTATAGGAATAATTTGTTTTAGTACTTCATTTCCTTTGTATTTTACATCTAAATGGTAACCACCACCTCCATTAAAAAATTCAACTTTAATCAAGTGTTTTCCTTTGGTTAATTCTATAGAGCCACTTCTTTCCTGCACTCCATGATCCCCATCATTATCTACAATCAAACGATTGTTTACGTATAACTTACTTCCATCGTCACTATTGGTAAAAAAATGATACTTTCCTGGCTTATCAATCTGCAAATAACTTTGATACACAATCGCTACTTGTTCCGATTTGATTCCTTCTTTTATCACATTCTTGTGAGAAAAATTAAGAGTAGCACCTTCTTTTATTACGCTTAAAGAATTAAAGTCAGGTAATTTTTCTAACTTTTGGCCGTAATAAATTTGATATTTTACAGGGTTTTCTTTGTCTTTAGGTGCTATTCTAAAATTCCCTAAAGTTAACTTACTTTTTTGCATGCCTTTTTCAAAAACAGCTGCTTTTATCAAACTTGTTTGTTTAATGTAAAACGTGTCTTTATATACGGTGCTATTTTCAAATGAGATTTCCTTTTGATTAATTACAAAACGTACTTCTCCTTTATTGCTAGGATTTTGCATTACTACAGCCACAGAATCTGCTTTGTAAACTCCTCCTGATGCTTCAAAATATCCCATATCAGGAAGTATTTTTGGAGCAACAGTTTGTTCTACACGTTGATAACGTAGTGTAGGTTTTGGGTTTCCAATAAAAGCTCCTTTTACAGGTCTTCCAATCCAAGCTTGTGGAGTTTCTAAACCAAAAGCATAAGCAACGGTAGCAGCATTGTCGTATTGATAAACGGTTTCTTCTATAGCATATCCTTTTTTAATTCCGGCTCCAAACATCACAAATGGAATTTCAACTTCCGCCAAACTTTCTCCTCCATGCCCGTAGCCCAAACCTCCATGATCTGCCGAAACAATAAACAAGGTTTTGTTATACATTCCATTTTTTTTGGTAGCTTCTATTACCTTACTTATCAAAAGATCTGCTTTTTCTACAGATTTATAGTATTCTGAACTTCCATGTCCCATGCTATGTCCTGCATGATCTACATGGTCTAAATGGACAAATGTAAAATCAGGTTGGTGCTTTTCTAAGTAAGAAATAACATCTTTTATAGTTCCATCTTCGTGGTCACCATCAATATCAAAATCAACTTCTTCTTTATCAAACAAACGTCCAAAACCATCCCAATCGTAAATAGCTCCTATATGACTTTTAGGCTTTTGATCTCTTAATAGAGTAAAAATTGTTGGAAACCTTCCGTTTTTTGTTGCTACCATAGTAGGCAATACATGGTCTGTTATTTCCCAGCCGTTAGAAGTAACTCCGTGTTGTTCGGTATCAGCCCCCATTATCATGCTCGCCCAATTGGAACTTGAACTAGACGGAAGAACACTTCTTGCGTACATAGTTGAAGCCCCATTGGCTATCATAGTGTCTAATGTTGGTGTATTTGCTTTTTGAATACCGTTTGGACTCATTCCATCAACTCCAATAACAATTACATGATCTATTCCGTTAGGAATGTTATTGCTTTCTGTAGATTGGGTACAAGACCACAGGGATGTTGCCACCCCTATGATTGTACCTAACATTATTTTTTTCATATGTTTAATTAATTTTCCCACCAAACTTTGGTTGTAATTTCATCTTCTCCTATTCTACTTACCGCTTGGTTATAGTTTTCAGCATTTAAAGCTTGTTCTTTACTTGGGTATTCAAACCTACTAGGATAGGTTGCATAAAAAGCATCAGGACCTGGAGCAATGGTATTCGGAAATCCTGTTCTTTTAAATTCAATAAACCCTTGAAAGTCTGTGTAAAAAAGAGAGATGTATTTTTGATTGGCAATTATTTCTAATGTATTATCGAAAGCCACTTCTGCTCTTGTTAGATAATCCACAGGCATGTCTATACCCCAATAATTAAAGTTAGAAGTAATTCCTTCTTGATACAATGTAGCTGCATCTGTAGCTATCCAACCTCTTTGTGCTGCTTCGGCTAAAATAAATTTCACTTCACCATGCAACATCAATCTAGCTTGATTTGCATTGGGTTGTAAATAAAAATAATCTAACCTAAACTTTGATAAAAAAGCATCTCCTCCTTTGTATTCATAAGCAGGTCCATCTACAATTCCGTTTTGCATTCCCTCATAAACAGGAGTTCCTTTTTCAACAGAGTTGGCCGTAGGATCTGCAAAAAACTCTAACCTAGGATCGTCTAATCTTTTTAACAAGCCTACAAAGTTTTCAGAAATACGATATTCATTATAAGATCCTACTCTATAAACTGATTCTTCTGTTACAGGATGTGCATCAGGATTTGCATTTAAAAAGGTTAAGGCTGCATTGTCATCATTAGATTCCATTACTGGATATTGTGATGGATTGTTGTATATAGCTGCAATTTCAGAAGCTGCTTTAGAAGCATTAACTTCACTTAACCTTAACGCCAATCGCAATCTTAGAGAGTTTGCAAATTTTCTCCATTTTTGCAAATCTCCATCAAACAATAAATCTCCTCTAATTGCTAAAGAACTTTCTGACAATGTAATATTGGCTTCTTCCAACAACTGTAACATACCATTGTAAATTTCTTCTTGCGTATCGTATACAGGAGTTCCATTGCCTTCTGCTGCTTGGTTTACTTCGCTAAAAGGAATATCTCCCCAGATATCGGTTAATAAGCTAAACAACCACGCTTGCATTACTTTAGAAACCCCTTGGTAGCTTGTATTTTCTTCTGCTATGGCAATTTTTTCTAATTCTTTGGCATCTCTAATAGCCAAAAAGTAAGTATTCCATGTTCCTGACTGGTCGCCCCAATCAAACAAATCAAAAGAAGTAAATACAATTCTTGCTCCGTATTGCCCCATCAAATTACCTTCGCTCCACGCAGCACTTACAGAGGTTCTAATTGCATTTCTTTGCAAATTGGTTAATAATAATTCTGGATTTTTATTGATGTTTAAGGCAACATCAGGATTGTCGTTTGATACATCAAACTCTTCACAACTGGTACACATCAGTCCAATTGCCAATAAAGTTAAAAAGGCTATTTTTTTCATTTTAATCTTCTTTTGGTGGGTTAAAATTTAGCATCTAATGCAAATCCGAAACTTCTTGTTGTAGGTACCGTAGCATTTTCTACACCAGGTACGTATTTACCACTTCCAAAGGATAACAATTCTGGATCTCCGTGGTTAAAGTCTTTTGCCCACAACCATAAATTGTTTCCGATTACTGAGAACGTTAAACTGCTTAAGCTTAAGTCTTTGGTCCATTTGGATGGTAAATTGTATGTCAACCTTGCTTCTCTAAGCTTTACAAACGTTGCATCATACATCCCTTCGGTGTCGTTGCTTCTTCTGTATCTGTTGTTGTGGTATGCGTTTGCAGGTACAATTTTAGTATTAGGAACATAGGTTCCGTCTTCTAACTGCATTACACCAGCTCCAATTACTCCATCAGTTTTAGTAACTCCAGCATCGTCTACATAACTTAATCCTGAGTCTGTAATTCCATCGTGTGCTCCTCCAAATTCTGGAGCTCTACCCCATAAAGTTTCTTTAATATTTCCTGATGTTGCTGCAATTAACCTTGTTCTAGAAAGCATATCTCCACCTTGTCTCCAATCAAACAAAAAGCTTAATTTAAAATTTTTGTACTGTATAGCGTTGTTCCATCCTAAAGTAAAATCTGGATTAAAGTTTCCTATCTTTCTAAGGGTATTGTCTTGTTGTACCAAACCTTCGTTAAAGATTACTTCTCCGTAGTATGGACTTTCTTTATCTTCTACTTTTTTAAGACCTGTACCCCACATATCACCCAAAGAACCTCCTTTTTCTGCAACTAAAGTAATTCCATTTCCTCCGTATACGTATTGATCTACTCCGTCTACTAATTCTAAAATTTCATTTCTGTTTAATCCAAAATTAAAGGTGGTATTCCACTTTAAATCTTCTGTTTTGTATGGTGTAATGTCTAGTAAAATTTCTAATCCTTGGTTTCTAATTTTACCAGCGTTTATAATTCTAGAGGTTTTTCCAGAAGTTGATGGCAATTCAATTCCTAAAATTTGGTTTTTAGACACGGTATTGTAGTAGGTTGCATCCAAAGAAATTCTGTTAGATAAGAATCTTAAATCTGTTCCTAATTCTACCGAAGTTTGTATTTCTGGTTTTAAGTCTGCATTGGCCAATTGATTTGATGGACTAGCTGTAGGGTTTGTTCCTACTGGAGCTCCTAAAATATAAGGATCTGCTAATCTAAACGGATTGGTATCACTACCTACTTGTGCCCATCCTGCTCTAACCTTAGCAAAAGAAAGTACATCATTAGTGTTGGCTTGTTTTAAAATAGCCGCCAAAGATGCCGAAGGATAAAAGTAAGAGTTGTTTTGAGATGGCAATGTAGAAGACCAATCATTTCTTGCAGTAATATCTAAGAAATAAGTATCATCCCATTCCATATGAGCAAACCCATACAGAGAGTTGATTTGTTTTTCTGGACGATCTGAACGTTGTACCAAAGCTCCATCAGCATTGTTAAAAGAATAGATTCCTGGTAACAATAACTTGTTGGCCATTAAAGAATTGAAATGATTTCTTTGTATCATTTGGTTCCCCCCAAAGTTGAAGCTTATCCCTAATTTTTCTTGAAACGTTTTGTTGTAAGTTAACAAAAAGTCCATATTGGTTTCTTCAAAATTGATTTTATCTTCTCTATATTGTCCGTTTGGAAAACGTTGAGTAGAATAGGCTCTTTTCATAAAACGATACTCCGAGAAAAAATCTCTACCTCCACGTAACATTAATTTTAAATCTTTTGTAAAATCGTACGTAGCCGATATGTTTCCAATAATTCTATCCTTAGACAAACCATTCGTGTTTTCGTACATGGTAAAGTATGGGTTGTCGTGATAGTTGTAATTGTAGTTGTACTGCTGAAACCCTTCTAAACCAGGCTGCCAGTAATCTTTTAAACTTCTTACATCAACATTTTGTCCCCACCAAGTAAACAAATACATCACTGATTCTGTTCCATATCCATTTACGTGACGGTTGTCAGAATCCGTTTTGATATAGTTTACTTTTGAAGATATTTTTAACTTATCTCCTATTTGATAATCTCCTGATAAAGACACTGTATTTCTTCGCAGATCTGTATTTGGTAAAATACCTTTGTTGTCTAAATTAGTGTATCCTACTCGGTAATTTCCTTTGTCATTAGAACCGTAAAACGAAATGCTGTTGGTAGCTGTAGTTCCAGTTTCTAAAAAGTTTTCTAAAGGGTTTCCTGCATATACAAAAGGGGTTGGAGTAATGGTTCCTCTTCTGTTTAAGTCTACTCCTGAGGGTCCTAAAATAAAATCCAATCCATGTACATCTCCTCCTCTTAAACCATTGCTAGTAGGAGAATCGTGTTGTGCAATCAATCGTCCATCCATACGCGGTCCCCAAGATTCATCTACGCCATCATAAGTTCCGTTTCCATATCCATCAACAAAAGAAAAATCAAAGTTTTTACCCTGACCGTATACATTTTGATATTCTGGAACTTTAAGAGCGTTTTCGAAAGTAAGTTTAGAGCTCACAGAAACACCAAACTTTTGTCCTTTTCCTGATTTGGTAGTAATGATAATTGCTCCGTTGGCAGCTCTAGAACCATACAGTGCTGTTGCGTTTGCTCCTTTTAACACCGATACAGACTCTACATCTTCTGGATTGATTTCTGCCCCTCCGTTACCAAAATCTATGTTCATATTGCTTGCACCTCCTAAGGTATTGGTTCTTGTATCAGTGGTATTGTTAATAGGAATACCATCAACTACAAATAACGGTTGATTGTCTCCTGCCATAGAAGAATACCCTCTTATTACCACCGATGAAGACTGCCCCGCTCCTGTACCATTGGTTACCACCTGAACCCCTGCAGTTCTACCTGATAGGGTACTTACAAAGTTAGTGCTGGTAGATTGAGACAACTCTTCTCCTTCTACTTTTTGAAAAGCATATCCTAAAGATTTCTCATCTCTAGCAATGTTTAAAGCTGTTACCACAACTTCATCTAAAGACTCTAAATTTGCTTTTAAAGCAATGGTACCTAAGTCTTTTATTTCACCTCCAGCTAGTTTTAACGTCATTGATTTTGTTTCGAAACCAATAGAAGAAAATTCTAACTGAATACTTCCTGATGGTACTTTTTCTAATAGAAAATTTCCATCAAAATTAGTCATAGTACCTTTTGCAGTACCTTTTACTAACACATTTACTCCAATTAAAGGAGAAGATGTAGCATCGACCACCACACCTTTTACTCCGCTTCTTTGAGCAAATGCATTTCCGTAAAATAGAATACCAATTAAAATAACTAGTACTTTGCAATTTGTTTTCATTGTTTAGTTTTTACATTAATTAAAATTTGCATTTCAAAACAACTCAATATTTTACCATATGTAAAAAATGATATGTTATCAAAAAATGATGAAAACGAAACTTAAACGTAAACCTAACATTAAGAATGTTAACGTAGAACTTAACAATTAACAATCATAAGTACCAAAAAGCTAGTGTTTACTAGTTATTATGAATTGTATGCTTTTTGTAAAACGAAATTTTATATTTAATCATTTGTTTACTTAGAGTATGTTGAAGTAAAAAATAAAAGCATTGATTTTACAAATAGTAAATATTACCTTGTATAGATATCGTTTTTTACCCATCAACAGAAAACGATAAAAATCATATTTTAGAAAAAGGATGCTGCTTATTTTTGTATACACCTACCCATATTACAAAAAACAATAAGATGTTACAAAACCACAACAAATTACTTAGAAATACCTTATATTTTTTTATTAAAAGAATGTTGATGAAATTTAAAAATTATCAGAAATACACCGTTCTATACAATTTGCACTTAATTAGCTAGTTTTTTAGATTATTTTTAGCTTGATAAGTATTCCTTATAGGCATTTATGAAGGTGTCATGAAGAATGTATAGAAATAATTAAAGTACTATATTTTTAAGTTTTTTGTTTTTATGATAAAAATCATACTAGTAGGTTTTTGACTATTGTATCTTTAGATATCTAAACCCCATAAATAGCCCCACTATGAAACCGAAGACTAAACTTTATTACTGTAAAACTAAATTAGATGCTTATTTTCTAAAAAACATCATACAGAAAATACGTACTATTCCTGTAGAAATTGTTTATGAGTCTACGGGATATGTATTGTTAGTAAAGCCAGAACATTACAGAATTGCTAATGTTATTGTTGGTAATGAAAAATACGTGCTACCCAGTAATTACTTAAAAAGATTAAAAAAAGAAAAAGAAGAAAATCTGGCAATTACCTCCAACCCTAACACCCATATATTTTCCGATGTTGTTCTAAACCTTAAAAATAAAATGTGTGCTTTGCATCATGTACTTCAGTCGCATTCTTTGAATACTATTCATCATAATTTACATATGGTGAATTAACCCCTTTGTTTTAGGAATAATGTTAGAATGGAGTTAAGACTTTTTAGTTTTAGCTTCATTCTTTTTTGTTTTAAATCTTTATTTGCTATTCATTAAAGCAAAAGCTATTGTAAATCAACACGTTAAAAACAAGACACCGAAATCGTTTTCGGCTAAAACGAAAACGATTTCGGTATTAAACATCTCTTTTTCAATAAATTAACACATTAATTTTGGAGTAAAATAAGCAAAAAGTTACTTTCTAAAAATATTATTTAAGTCTATTACTTAAAGCAACCCTACCCTTAAATTACATTTACCTCTATGCTATGAGAAGTCAAAATGTAATATTTTGACTTCTTTTTTAATTGGTTGAAGTTTAACGATATTCAGGATTTTCAAAATTCCATTGTTCCCCAGATTGCCAATCTTTAATAGAATTTCCGTAATTGCTGTAACCTTTTTGTTGCTTTAATATGGTTGCCAAATGCAATAAATTGTAGGTCATAAACGTAATATTTTTGTTAGTAAAATCACTATCAAAACCTGCAGGGTTTTTGAGTTGTTTTCCTTGCCATTCAACATCTCCGTAACTAGGTCCTGGTCCAATTTTACCAATCCATCCGCAATCTGCCTGTGGTGGAATAGAATATCCTATATGTTGCATCGCATACAAAATTCCCATAGCAGCATGTTTCAATCCGTCCTCATTTCCTGTAATCATTGTTCCTGCTACTTTACCGTAGTACACATATTGTCCTTTTTCGTTTCTTTGGCCGCTCATGGCATACAATCGTTCAATAAGTTTTTGAGCCATCGAAGATTTTTCTCCTAACCAAATAGGCGTTCCTATTACTAATATATCTGCTTTTTCTACTTTTTTGAATATGCTTGGCCACTCATCTTCTCTCCATCCGTGCTCGGTCATGTCTGGGTATACTCCACTTGCTATTTCATGGTCTACTAAACGAATTTCATCAACAGTTACTTTTTCGTTCATCATGATATTCTTGGAAACCTGAATTAAAGTAGCTGTATGACTTTTGGCGGGGGATTTTTTTAAAGTACAATTGATATAAAGACAGTTTAATTGACTAAAGTCTGGTTTGTTCATAGCGTTTTTCTTTTCCTTAATTTTGTTTTGTTTGTTGATAAAATTACAGATTTAAAAAAAAATCTTCTCACACCATTTGTTGATTTTAAACAATTTTCTTTTTTAATATGATAACTCTTTTTAAATTCAACAAAAAACTGTTACACACTTTCTCCTATATAATTACTTTCAGTTTTTTTGTTTACAGCAAATTCATAAAAGAACAAGGAAAATAATGGATAGGATTTTTCTGTTTTTTATCAGTAATTGCAACTTAACTCTCCCCTACTAATTTGCTCTTAAAACAGTATTATTTATTTACTTGATAATTACCTGCTTCAATTTGAAACGTTTTCATTAGTCTTGTCCAAGTATTTATCTGAGCAATTCCCATGGTCAACATGGCTATTTCTTTCTTTTTAAAATGCTTTTCTATAACCTTATAGTCTTCGTCCCCTATAGGTTTTCCATTTAGTTTGGTTAATTTTTCGGTAAAATGCAATACTGCTTTTTCTTTTTCCGTAAAATCACGAGATTCTTCCCAAACCATTAGTAAAGATAAACGTTGATTGGTTTCGCCAAGATGTATTAGTTCTTTGTAATGCATATCTATACAATATGCACAGCCGTTTAATTGGGCTACTCTTAACCGCATTAGTTCTAATACTTGCATTTCTATGGTTGAATTGTTGATGTATTGTTCTAGCTCCATCAATTTACCAATCATTTCTCTAGGAATTTCTTTAAAGCCTATTCGCTCCATTTTTGTTTTGTTTTAAATTCAAAACAAAGATAGTTTCAGAAAAAAACAATAAAATTAAGATATCTTAAGAAACGTGTTTTGATTTTATAGCACTTAGGTGTTCTGGAGTTATTTCTAAATACGAAGCAATCATATATTGTGGAACGCGTTGTATAAAATCAGGAAAAGCTGAGGAAAATTGCTGATACCTATTTTTACTATCTAAACTAAGATAAAATTCACTATGCTTTTGAATTGCAATAAGCCAGTTTTCTGTTATTTTTCTAAAAACACGTTCTAACTTAGGAATGTTAGAAAAAGATTTTTCAAGTTCTGAATTGCTTATCTGTAAGATTGTAGTGTCTTCTAACGCTTGAATATAACTTTTTGAAGGTATTTCTTCTTTATAACTACTCCAATGGGTAAGCCACCAATGCTCTATTGCAAACTGAGTTATTTTTTCGTTTCCTTTATTATCTATATAAAAAACTCTAATCAACCCATTTGTAACAAAGTACTGATGCTTGCACGTTTTTCCAGCTTCTAAAATGTATTCCGATTTTTTAAACTTTCTTTCTTCAAACTGTTTGTAAAAATCGTCAATTTCTAAAGTTGATATATCTGCATAACGCTTTAAATATAAAGCCAATTGCTCTTTCGCTTTCAATTTGTAATGTTTTATGATTGTTAATTTGTATTAGGATAGTTGCTTGTAAACATTATAAAAACAAACCTATATAGATTTAAATAACTACCAACTAAAATTAAAGAACTTTGTATAATTAAAAAAAGTTTTTGTTTTGGGAATACTTAAAATGCTTCTTTATCCTTTCTATCAAAAAAATGTTTTCTTTTTTAAAGGTTGTGCATAATTACGAAAACTGTTAAAAACCTATAATCAACCATTTATAAAACAAAAAACAGTCTTTTTTAAGACTGTTTTTAATTGCACTAAGCTGTAGTTCTGTAAAAACAACGCTTTTTATTTCTTACTAAATTTAAAAGTGGTTCCGTTATTCAATACCAATACGTACAACCCTTCAGATAAATTTCTTACATCTATTTTTTTTCCATCAGAAATATTCCCTTTCTTAATTTCAGATCCTAAAATATTATAAATTCTATACGATTCTTCAGTTTTTAAATTTAATAGCTGAATAAAATCACTGGTTGGGTTAGCAAACATCTTAATTTTTTGTGTTTTTACATTAGTTGTTGCCGATAGCGTAGCAAACGAAAATTTAGATATTCTATTCCCATAAGCTTCTGATATGTAAAGTTCATTTTCATTTAATATTAACCCAACAGGTCCATCAAGTTCAGTAATTATATCTGTAACTGTTGGGGTTGTTCCTGAAAAATCTATTTTAGATACTTTATTCTCTCCAAAACTTGTTACATAAAGCTCCTGTCCTTTAAATACCATTGCAGAAACATTACTTACTCTATCTATAATCTCCGTAACTGTTGGTGTAGCTTCCAAAAGGTTTATTTTAGAAATTTTATCATTAGACATTTCACATACGTAAAGGTCATTGTCTTTTAAGACCAAATCAATAGGACTTTCTAAATCAGTTACAAAGTCTATAGCTGTTGGGGTGGTTGCAGAAAGGTCTATTTTAGAAATTTTATTAGTATCATATTCAATTACGTAAAGCATATTTTCTTTAACAACCATTTCTGTGGGGGTTCTTAATCCTGTAACAATATCGGTAAGTGTTGGACTGGTTGCAGAAAGATCTATTTTAGAAATTTTACCACCTCCGGCTTGACTTATATAGAGCTCATCACCATTTAAAGTTAAGCCCCAAGGGCCATCTAAGTCCGTTAAAAATTCGGTAGCTGTTGGGTTGCTTGCCGAAATATCAAGCTTAGATATCCTTGCACCATTCAATTCTGCTATATATAAGTTGTTTCCGTGTAGAGCTAATCCAACGGGGTTAGCGACTTCTGTTATAACTTCGGTTTGTGCGCTTGTATAGAAAAATGCAAATAATAATACTGTTAAGAGGTAGATTTTTTTCATTGTTTAATATTTGTAAATAATTTTAAAAACCGTAAAAATAATGCAAACATTAAATGAATTCTCTACTCCCTAAATTGATCTTCATCAAATTAAGAATCTTTAAAATTGTAACGATCTTGGTTTAAGCTAGGTATCAATTAGTTAAACTTGCCATAAATAAAAAAACAGTTCTTAAAAAGAACTGTTTGTGTTGAATCATACTACTAATTTGTAATAGGTACACTACATGCTCCTATTTTACCTCCAAATTCCGTTAGCTTCCGTTAAAATTGTTGGTTTGTTGTCTGTTACCAATATCGTTTGTTCGTGTTGTGTAACATAACCTCCCTTATCCCCTACCAAAGTCCAACCATCATTCAATTCTACAGCGATGGTAGATCGGGTTGCAATAAAAGTCTCTATAGCAACGGTAGTGTTTTTCTTAAACCTTTCTCTGTTGGTTTTAACTCTATAATTTAAAATATTTTCTGGTTCTTCATGCAGACTTCTTCCTACCCCATGACCAGCTAAGTTTTTAATTACCTTATAACCGTGTTTTTTTGCTTCCGTTTCTATTATATATCCTATTTCAGAAATTTTAACTCCTCCTTTAATCTTATGGATGGCTTTGTGCAAAATATTTTTAGAAGCATCTACAAGAGGTTGGTGATTGTAAATGTCTTTGCCAAGAACAAAAGAACCTCCATTATCTGACCAAAATCCATTCAATTCTGCAGATACATCAATATTAATCAAGTCTCCTTCTTTTAAAATTTTTGTTTCAGATGGAATTCCATGAGCTGCTTCTTCATTTACACTAATACAAGTATATCCAGGAAAACCGTAAGTTTCATAAGGAGCTGATTTTGCTCCGTAACTTTTTAAAATCTCTCCTGCGTATGCATCCAGTTCTTTGGTAGACATGCCAACTTTTGCATAGGCTCTCATTAGTTTTAGTGTCGTTCCTACAACTTCACTTACTTTTTTCATTCCTACTAATTCTGATTCTTTTGTTATAGACATCTTTTGGTTGTTTTTATTGGCTGTAAGTGTATTTAAAAGTTGTAAAAGTACTATTAACCTTAAGAAACCACAATACAACACTCTATTTTTATGTTTGTATTTGATGCTTTAAGATAGTGGCTGAATAGGAATGTAAATCTCGGTTTTAAGCTTAGACTCTTCGGTACGTTGCGGATTGTTACGATACCTTTCCCTTAAAGGTTCATCTCTTAGTTGGTATGGACTATTAAGTAGCCATTCGTTAAAAATAAAATCATAAACTTGTGATAAGTTTTTATAACTGCCTGTGTAATGAAACATGGCAAACATTCCTGCATTTAAGGTTTTAACACCAACGCTTCCCTTAGGTTTTGCAGGTTTATGAATTACCAAACAAGCATCATAGCGTATTTTTTCCTGTTCTGTTAAATTTGGATCGTCGTACGATATGCCAATATGCTCTATTCCCGCTGTAAATAACTTTTGATTTTTTACTTCGCCCCAAAGTTGCTCCCAAGCAGTTGCATAATCTAACTCTTGATAAGGGCCTTGAAGCTTACAATACAAAACATTTTTAGGTTCTAATTGTACCATTTTTGGTTTTTTGATGTTCAGTTTTGTTTCCATGCGAATTGTTTGTTTGTGGGTTGCTATTTTTCCATTTCTATACTCCGTTGGCGATATGCCAAAATGATTTTTAAACTGTTTTGATAAAGAAGAAGGTGTTTCGTAACCAACACTATAAGCAATTTGTTCAATAGCCTTGCCTGTGTACTGAAGTTGCTGTGCTGCCTGTTCTAAGCGTACCCTAACAATGTAAGCACCTATAGGTTCTTTTAGCATTGCCTTCATTATTTTATGAAAATGATAAGCAGAAAAGTGAGACAATTTAGACAACTCATTCAACGTAATTTTTGCATCCAAATGAGTTTGAATGTACTCTGTTACAATATTTAACCTTTCTATATAAAACTCTTTGTTGGATGTTTTTTTGTGCATCTTCTTTTTTTATACACACAAAAATACTTTAAAACAGATACCTATGCTTTTCCAATCTTGCGATGTTTGTACTGTACAACCACTGGTGCCATTTTTAATTAGGCTAAAAAATATTTTTATATAAACTACAAACAGCCCTTATAGGGCTGTTTGAGTTATTGTATATGAAAGTTGTAGCAATTGCTACAAAGATTGTTATTATTGTTATTACTTAATACAACCTGTTCACACTCTTTTTTTTCTGCTATAAACATTAGGATTGTGCTTTTCCATATATATTTCAGGCTTAGGTAACTCCGTAAATCCAAATTTTTTATAAAGCCATTCAGCAGTGTCAGTCAGCAAAATCCAACGTCTTAACCCTTGAAGATTTGGATGTTCCATTATTTCATGTATCAGCCATTTACTCAATCCATTTCCTCTGTATTTTTCTAAGATATAGACATCTCCTAAATATGCAATAGTAGCATAGTCAGAAATTATTCTAGCAAATCCAATTTGTTCGTTTTTAAAGTAAAGTCCAAAATTTAAAGAGTTTTCAATAGATGTTTTTAAGGTATGGATAGGAATCCCTTTGGCCCAGTCGGTTTCATTTGAAAGGAATTTATGAATACTTTCAATATCTAATTTCTTTTTGTCTGTAGAAATAGTAAAGTCGTTTTTATAAGATTCTCTAAGTTCCAATTCGGTTTATTTTAGGTAGTTTGTTATGTGTTTGCATATAAATAGAAGCTGACGATAGGAAGCTATCACTTATAATATTTTGTATTGGGTGTAGTTTATTCTTTAAATAGTTCTGCAGGATTCATTTTAAATTGTAACATTTGAGCAGTTTTTCTACCTCCATCACCACCTTTTCTTTGCATTGTAATTCTACCTATTTTAAAATTCCCTCTATTAGTTATCTCTATTTCTCCATTACCAAAAAAGTTCAAACAATAGTTCATTGGTTTTAAAATCCACCTTGCAGAATTATCTACTTTTTGAGCAACTAACATCCATTCAGCAGAAAACTTACCTCTTCCTTTTAAAATATCACTTACAATAAGTGATTTGTTGTTGGACATAGTTTTTATAATTAATTATTCATTTCCAAGTTTGTTTCATTTATTTTCAATCTAGCTTTTCCTGTCATAAAAAGAGGGTATTCTAGCACAATATCTACTATGTTATTCTCAATATTAAATATATTTTCTGTTTTAAACCTATCCTTTCCAATGTAATTATAATATGTAACTAATTTATATTTTCCATTATCAAGTTGGATATTGTTTGTAGTAAACCACTTGTATTCTTTTTTTTTAATTAGTTTATTTCTGACTAATTGGTTTTCGGAATGGTCATATATTTCAATAGTTGTTTTGTTACTGCCCAAAGCTCTAGGAGCTTCATTTATAGTTATTTGTATTCCTTTGGAAATCCTAATATTTTTAGCATCAATTAATTGATTTTTTTTAGGCGAAATTACAATACAAGAATTGCAAAATACAAGAATTGATAGTAAAAATATTCTTTTCAAATTTTTCATTTTAATTGCATTCTACTTTTTTGCCTATAATTTTATTGCATGGTTTAGTACTTAACTTTGCAAGAACACACCCAACTGAAAATCTTCCCAAATTTTCAGAAGTAGGCAGGAACAAGCAATTACTTATAGCCATTGTAGTTTGCCGTTATTTTATTCTTTTTATGATGTTTAAAGCCAACTCTTCAAGTTTATCATCTATTCCTTTAGATAAAACTGTACCTTCAAAACTTGCGTTCGATAAAACAGCAATTCCGATGTTTGATTCTGGGAAAATCATAAACCAATTCTGCATTCCCCAAATTCCACCGTGATGTCTATAACATACTTCATTTTCTATTTCAACAATATTCCAATGATAACCAATATCAAAATCGTATTGAGTTTTGAAAAAGTTTTTGTGAGATTCTCGAACTTCTGGGATTGAATCGTTTAAATGATATTTAATGTACTTGATTAAATCTTTTGTGTTTGAGTGAATTCCAGAAATCCCACCCCAAAGATTATTTTGATAATGTGCTTGCGGTTCCTTCTCTCCATTGTAACCTTGTATCAACAAATTTTGGTCGTTTGTATTTAGAACAAACTTCGTATTTGTCATTTTGTTAGGTTCTAAAATATATTGGTGAATAAGCTTTTGGTACGGAACTCCATACGTTTTTTCAAGAATGTATGCAGTTATTTCAGGAGCGGTATTTGAATAATGGAATTCTGTTCCAGGTTTCGAACTAATTTCTACTTCATGCAACCCAGTCCAAAATGCTTTCTTGCTTTCATCGGTAGGTGGAAAGTTTGGAAAACCACCTGTATGAGTTAGTAAGTCTTTTATTGTAATTATTTCTCCATCGTACTCAAAATTGGGATATGCTTCTGGTAAATAAGTACGAATATCATCATCAAGCGATATTTTGCCATCAAGAACTGCTTTTGCTGCCATTGTACCAGTAAAGGTTTTAGTAACCGAAGCCAGTTCGTAAAGTGTAGTGTCGGTTGGTGGGTTTTTCTTGTTTGGATTTTGTTCTCCAAAATGATACGTAGCTTCTTTTCCCTTATTGTAGATTGCTATTGAAACGGAATGAATTCTGTCATCATCTAAAAAATCAGTAGCAAAATGCTCTACAATTTTCTCTGGGTTATTTTTCTTAAATGATTTATTTCCATTGCAACTGATTATTAAAAAAGTTACAAATCCAAGAAGTATTGTTTTCTGAATGTTTCTTATCAATGTTTTTGGTTTTTAGCGATTGTACATTAAGTTCTAGTGTATGATTTTATTGCTGGTTTAAGTGATAAAGTTAGCAAATAAATTACTGATAAAAAGTCATTTAGGATTTTTAGAAGTAGGTAATAACAAGCAATTACTTATAGGCATTGTTGTGTGGCGTTTTTTCTATTTTTCTTATTTTTAATTTTTTCATACAGCCAAATCATCAGTTCTGATTTTTTTAGAATCGTTCTCTTTTTGTTTCAACAGAGCAAATCCAAAAGTTAGAACTCCAACACGTCCAATAAACATTAAAATAATTATCAATGTTTTCCCAATGTTAGATAAATCTCCAGTAATTCCTGTGCTTAATCCAACTGTTCCTAAAGCGGATGCTACTTCAAATAATATACTATCGAAAGAAAAGTTTTCAAAGTAAGAAAGTAAAAATGAAAACAAGAAAATTAAACTCGTGTAAAGCATAAAAGTAGATGTCGCAACATATATTCTCTCAAACGGAATGAGTCGGTTTAAAAATGTGATTTTTTTCTGACCAAACAATCGGCTTTTCAATATTGATAGCATTGCCGTTAATGTCGTTATTTTCATTCCTCCTGCCGTTCCCGAAGGCGAAGCTCCTATATACATAAGAAAGGTTACAAGTAATAATATTGGTAAGGATAATTCACCCATAGGTATCGTGTTAAACCCAACTGTTGTCATAGCTGACATTGCTTGAAAAAAAGAGGTCATTAGTGAACTATTTGAGCCCAGAATAGATGATGACTCTGTTATATAAATAAGAGAAGTACCTAAAAAAAGTAAAATCAAAAAACCATAAATAATAATTCTAGTTGTAAAGGAAATTTCTTTTGATTTACCCCTAATTCGATACCACAAATCTGTAATTACAATAAAACCCAAAGAACCAGAAATTGCTAATACAGAAATAATTGTATTTATAAAAGTATTGTCTTGATAGCTTTCAAATCCATCATCAAACAATCCGAATCCAGCTGTACAAAACGATGAAACACTATGAAAAATTGAAAACCAAATTGCTTTTAAACTTCCCATTTTAGAATCGGTAAAGGCAAAGTAGAAAAGTATAGCTCCAATAGTTTCCATGATTAGGGTAAAAACAATAACGCTTTTGATGAAATCTTTTATTTGAATTGTATTAGGTAAAGTAAATTCCACTCCTATTAATTTACTATGCCAATGGGTTATTTTTTTTGTGGTAAATATTAAATAGTATGTCGTTAGCGTCATATATCCAATTCCGCCAATTTGTATTAATGCCATAATAACAAACTGACCCAAAAAATTATAGGAATCGAAAACGCTTATAGTTACAAGTCCAGTAGTTGAAATAGCAGAAGTCGATATAAACAAATTATCTAAAAACGATATGTCGGTTTTGTGAAATAATGGGATGGATAGTAAGATGAATCCAATAAGTGTATACAAAAAGAATCCCCAAACTAAATTCATTTGTGGTGATTTACTAATTTGGAATTTTAGGTACCAATTAGATATTTTCTTGTATGTTTTATTTTCCATTCTTTGTATTCAGATTTTTGTTTATAAATGACACACAACAATCTCGTATAACCGTCAGTTACGGGATTAAAGTTAATGATTTTCGGTTAAGCACTGACGTTAGCAATTCCGAGTGGATTCGGACGTAGTTAAATCCGCAGTAATTGCGGTTATACATTGTTAGGCAAAGTTATTTTTTAAATTTAATTTTATTGAGAATTTTTTCCATCCAAGAGTCAAACTGTCCAGAGTAATTATAGAGAACAAATTGAAAAGAATTCGTGTCACAAATTCTCATAAAATTATGGCTATACCAAAAACCAGTATTTCCTTTTCCGTCCCAAAATTCGCCCTTCCTTAATGCATAATACCATTTTGTGCCATTAATGACTAATGTATCGGATTTAATAAATTTTGTTGTTTCTGAGTCATCCACAAATCCATTTTTATAGGTTTGGATAAAATTTTTACCACTGATATATTCAGTCAATCCTTGACCTTTTTCTCCGACTTTTTCATTTTTTTCATTATGAATTAAACTGTATTCGTATTTCCAGTTTTCAGGCAGGATTAATGAAATTTTTCCATTCTCAAGAGAATAATTGTTTTGAGAATGAATTTTAATAATTGAGAATAATATAAGTATGTGTATAAAGATTTTCAAATGCGTGTTGTTTTATGTTAATTTTGCCTAACGGTTTTGACTAGCTTTTGTGCCGGAAGAAAATCGACAAGATTTTCAAACACGCAACTAAGCCGAAGCTTTTTGTTTGGATTTGTATCTTTTGGTTAAACTAAGCCAAATCAACAAGATTTGGCGACTTAGTAAATATAGACAAAACTTTGGAAAAGAACCTAAGCCCACATTAACTATGAGCAGGTGTTGTAGTAAGTTTATTAAGTTCTACAGTTTATTGATTTTTCAATCTTTTCTTTATTCTTTTTTTATAATTACCTAATTCAATTTTCGTTAGCACATGTATAGGATCTTTTTTAGACATTAATTTTAATTCATCTTCAGAAAAACCTATTATTATTTTACGAGCTATAGATTCATAACCTTTCGGTTTTGTAACAATTTTCCCAATATTAACATTGTTATTATTATCTATTCTAAAAAAAGAAACTATCCTAATAACCGCTCTGTTTTCTATATTTAATTTTTGAGATAATTGGTCAACTTTTAGATTTAACTCAGTGTTATTTATTATTCTCTCAAAATCCACTTTTTTATTAAGTTCAGAAAAAGGTTTTATGATTTTAGGTACAATTTTTTGAGAAAAGGATTCATTTCCAATTATAATTAAGAATATCAGTATTACTTTTTTCATAATTTACTACAACGGTCTTGTATATGAAAAGTAGCGGGTTTTACACGCTAACTTTTCGGATTATAACAGACCTTTAATTTATTCATTTTCTTTTAATTAAGCGATTAAGCCGCTATTTTTTATATACGTTGTTGTGCTTTCGTGCATTTTTATTCAACCTGTCTTTCTAGATTTACAATCATCGGTAAATTCGAACGAATTGCTTTACCTGTTACAATTGCATGATATCGTTTTAAATTTGGCAAAGCTTGAACTAAATCCCTTCCAATATAGTTTCCTAAAAAGTTAAAACTAGTATCATCAAAAGCTTGGTAACATACGATGGTATTGCATTGTGTAAGAACTGTTTTTGATACATTCGCGGTTCTTTGAGCGATAACCAATAAACCAACACCATATTTACGCCCTTGCAATGCTACCTGTCCCATTTTGTTTACCACTGCCTTGCTATCCCAATCATTAACACCCATAAAATTGCCTTCTGGAACTATTGTGTGAGCTTCTTCAAGCACGAGACAAATTCTCATAGGAGTATTTGCTTCATAGGCTTCTTTTGCTTTAGAGAATATTAAACTGATAAAGTTTTCAGTAGATTGAATAACACCAACTGTATTACTAACAGTTGGGAGTTCAACTAGTCCGATAGAATCATCTTGAGCTGCTAGAAAAGCATCTAAATTACCACTGTTGAGTGAAGTTAATTGTAGTTTCTTTTTCCATTCTCCTGTGAAGTCAATGCAAATGACTTTAGTATCTGTTTTAAGCTGGTCAATTATTTCTCTCGCAAGGAATGATTTTCCTGACCCTGTTACTCCAATTAATGCTGTGTGATGACTTATAGCTTCATGTAAGTTAATTACTGAAGGAAGAGTTGTGCTTGGAATTGTACCCAATTCAAAGTCAGGATATTGATACTGGTCAACTTCGATATCACTAGTGTCTGCTTTGAAAATAGGTGTGTTTATTGATGGAACCCACCCAAATTTTTGAAAGGAAAGAACATCATTTTGCCATTCTCCTAGCTGAATCGCTTCTCCTTCAATAAAACCTGATTCATTTTTACTTTCCAACTTTTCTAGTTCTGTAGAGCCACTTACTACCTGATAAAATAATCTACGACTACCTACTTTTAACTCCAATAAATCTCCTTCTTGAATATCGTCAGTTTGCTTTGAGTATTCGAATTTTATAGTTCCAATAGATGATTTTTCAATTACAACACCAACAAAATCTGAAATTTTTAAAGAATCCGCCAAATTACGAATCTCATCAGGTTCTATGGTTTTATAAACTACATTGCGTTTTAAGTTTGATAAATCATTTTGTGTTGTACCTAGTTGAAGAATTTTTATCCACTTCTCTTGATTTAACAAATATGTGTCGAATACTATGCCTGCAATTGCATATGAATCGGAGTCTTGCATTGAATACTTGAAGGTTACAATGTCAAACCGTTTAATACTTTTACTTCTATCCTCAAAAAGCTTGGTAAGAAATATTTTCTTCGATTGAACCCCAAATATTTCCCCGATTGCATTTGATTGAAGAGTTGTTGTTTCTCTAATGAACGTATTATGAAGTGATTTTGGGTCGATAATTAATATTAATCCCCAAAGAATAATCATTGTAAAAAGATAGCTATCACTAACTTCTGCTATTATGTCGGATTTGTATAGAATAAGTATGGAGATGAAAACAAAAGAGTAGATAACTTTTCCCCGACCGAAAAACACTGCTATATTCTTAATTTTATTTGATAGCTTATTTTTAAAAGAATCTGGGCTTTCATTTTCAGAAGCAAGGGCAATTGCAACAATTGAAAGGACAATAAGAATGCCTATCAAAGCAATTGTTACATACCAAATAGTGTCATTTTTAAATGATGATTGAATTGACAAATAAACCAGAAGTAGTGGTATTGAATTAGTAATTATGTTTTTTGGTGATGAGTAATACGGTTCAATAAAAAGGGTTGAGAAGAACAACATAAAAAGTCCTGAATAGAACCAAACATTTTTTGTTGAAGTATCGGGTAGTATTGAATCTGTAAGTAAATAATGCAATCCACAGAACAATACTATGGTAACTAATAATAGAATGAATCTATTTGTCAAAAAGAATTTTATCTTGTTCATAGCTTTATTGTCTTTCTGTTCAAGGGTGAATTGTTCTTTTTAAGTTTATCATTAGTAGTCTCGTTGGTTTTTTCAGCATGAAGCACAACGTCTAATAACAACGTAATTTATTATACCATTCCAAATATAACAGAATTCCATGTAAAAGCACCTAAAACAAACAACAAATGTTAAAATAACACAGAATTGTCCCCTAATCTATATTCTTTTTTCTGTTTGTAGTGCTTGTTAGCCTTCTGCCTAAAAAACATTGTGTTTTTAGGGTATTCTAACACCTGTAGGGACCACAGGTTCAAGCAGCTGCAAGCTAAGCAATTCCTAGCAAACTACCTAAAAGCTGACACACAGTGACACACCCTGACACACGTTGGCACAACATGAACTTTTTTGACACAGCGTGACACATCCTGACACACAGTGACACACGATGACACATCGTGACACGCTCTGAAACAACCTGACCGAGATTGACACAAAAATTCGATTTTTTAGGGGTTTTGTTCGAGTCTCCTTCGGGTTTTCTTCGGGAATCACTCTGGGTTATTTTTTAAAAATGGACATTTCAGGGAACAATCCCGAACAAAACTCAAACCAAACCCATGGCATGCCCCCAAAACAAACGCGCAAACCGCAATTGTTTTAAAAAAATAAGTTCATTGCTAGCTGTTTACCCAAAAAAGCAACTCTTTTGCATAAAACAACAGCCTTTGGTCTTAAATTAAAAGATTATTGTTCTATGCCTAAAATCCCATTTCGGATGTAGATCTTATAAAAAACAAAACCCTTTAAAATCCTAAGCTTTTAAAGGGTTGTTGCAGTGAGAGTGGGATTCGAACCTTATCACTAACCCTGCTGTAAATCAATAGTTTGTTAGCTTTCAATAAAATGTGTTGACCGAATTGTGAACCTAAAAAATAATTCTTTTTAGTAGATTTTGACTATCATCGAACTATACAAATTTACGAATTAACAACCTATAAATCAACACAAAACACAACAAATTCTATGATACTTGTTTCAAATAATCCTTGATAATTTCTATGTCTATACCTGTGTATTCGGAGAACTCTTGATGGGTGATAAATTGATAAGGCTGCTTGTCAAAATGGGCTCTTATTTCGTTTAAAAGCCTCCTACTGTAACGTTCACTTCTTCCAGTAATGCACTGAATGTCTTTTGGATAGATACATGCTCTTATAATTTTCATTTTTTTAATACTTTAACTATGCTTTATCTATAGGGTTAATATCCTCCTTTTCGGAAAGAAAGGCTTTTAACGGTCTGTATAACCATCTATTTTTGAATTCTATATAAGATACTCATTCTTTTGTTATAAATCTTAAAATCATAGAATTATGGCAAAACAAACTGGAATTATTAAACTGAAAGGAACTATTGGAGATATTTCTTTTTACAAAACAACCGATGGGCATTTGGCTCGTGAAAAAGGTGGTGTGGATGCACAACGTATCAAAACAGATCCTGCTTTTCAAAGAACGCGTGAAAACGGTTCTGAGTTTGGAACCGCTGGTAAAGGTGGAAAACTTTTACGTAACTCTATCCGAATTCTTTTACAGAATGCAAAAGACAAACGTGTATCAAGTAGATTGACTGCTGCTGTTTTAAAGGTAGTAAAAACAGATACGACACATGCTCGTGGAGAAAGAACCATCCAAGATGGAACATTTGGATTGCTAAGCAATTTTGAGTTTAACATCAATGGGAAATTAGGGGCTACATTGTTTGCTACACATACCCATGCTTTTGACCGCGTGACTGGAGAGGGAACGATTGACATTCCTGCATTTAAACCAACGACTCATATTGCAGCTCCTTCTGGAACCACTCATTTTAAAATTGTGACTGGTGTTGCGGAATTGGATTTTGTGAACGAAACTTTTGTGTTTGACAATGATGAAACTGCTATTTTACCTTATGATAGCAACGATACTGCTGTGATTGATTTATCAGCAACTATCACAGCCAATTCAACCTTACCCGTTGTACAGGTGTTAGGTGTTGAATTCTATCAAGAAGTGAATGGTGAAATGTATTCATTAAAAAATGGTTCTTACAACGCTTTAGCGGTGAAACTAGCGGACAAAGTGTAATCTTATGGAGATCAATTTACATAGGACCTATTACAAAGAGGGCACCAATGGTGCTCTCTTTATCAAAGAACAGTTTTTTGGATTCTGTATCGAGTTGCCCTGGTTGGATAATCGTAGAAATGTTTCTTGTGTTCCAGAAGGAGTCTATGTATTAAAAGCTAGGTATTCACAAAAGTTTGGTCATCATTTGATTTTGGAAAACGTTCAAAATAGGACACTTATTTTGATTCATCCTGCGAATGATGCTTTGCAAGAATTAAGGGGTTGTATCGCTCCTGTAACTGGTTTATCAGGCATAGGAAAAGGTACTTCTTCCAGATTATTGTTCCACAAATTGGTTTCTAAATGTTATCAAGCTTTTGATAGGAAAGAAACGGTTTTATTAATTATTAAATCATAAAAAGTAAAAAATAAGAGTCTCTACACATTAGAGTTTCTATTCATTTTTTTCTTGATACTTCGACAAGCTCAGCACAGGTGCAAAATGAACCAAAAAATCAAGACTTCAAGAACATTGCTAAAAAGCGAACCTCATCCACTAAAACAAATGAACTCGCTAACACTCAAACAGCATTTGTTTTAACGCGAATTTCAGTTGCTTTTATAACGCAATAACCTTGTATGTCGATATTATTAAACCTTAAAAATTAAAATCATGAATATTCAAAAAAGAATCACAGAACCGACACCAAAGTTTTTTAGAAAACTTAGAAATATAGGATTAGCACTTGCTGCAGCAAGTGGGGCCATCTTGGCAGCTCCCATCGCATTGCCTGCTGCTATTATAAGCATAGCAGGATATGTAGCCGTTGCCGGAACGGTGGCCACTGCGGTGAGTCAAGCAGTAGTATCAGACAAAAACTAACATCATGGGGAATCTTCAATTGAAATCGACTGTTTTCGGAGGTACGTTGTTTAGTACCGTAGCAAATATTCAACCTCATGATGTTTATTTCACGATTATCATGGCTGTGATTGGTGCTGTGGTGAGTTTTTTTGTTTCACTTTTGTTAAAATGGATATCTGGAAAGCTATAAAAACAGTTCTTATATGAAGGTTTCTATGTTCTTTTGTCTTGACACAAAAGAACCCAAAAGTCAAGACTTCATGAACATTGCTAAAATTCTAACCTCATCCTCTAAAACAAATGAACTCGCTACTTCCTGAAATGAATTTAGGACTTCGCTCAAACAGCATTTGTTTTTACGAGTCTTTCGATTGAATTTATTACGCAATAACCTTGTATGTCAAGTTTACCACTATTAACGATTGAGGTTCAATTCTTTTGCGTAAGATTTTTTTGAAGTGAATTGATGTAGTTTATTAAAGAACTATATTTTAAAACCTCCTGGAGAAACATCAGGAGGTTTTTGTGTTTATTCTAGAGGATAAAATTTAAAACAAGCTTGTATGTAGGCTTTTTTCATTTGTCTGATTTTTTCAAGGTTTTCTGACAAACGGGTTTGTTCTTTTTGCAACACCTCAACAATCTGAATGTGCTTGTCTACCTCAACCATTGAATTTAATCCATTTCTTAATGTGTTTGAACAATCTTTTATCGTTATGAATGGAATAACACTTCCTTTTAAATAATAAGTGTAAAAACCACCTATTTGAAGCATCATACTCAAATTGAAAAGTTTGTTTTTGACTTCTTCTGTTTTTGTGGTAATGATAAAACAGTTCGGGCATGGGTTGTGTAGTGGCTTGCCACTGTTCAGCCCTTTGTTCAAAATAAAAAAATGAGGTTTTTCATACGTTTTACCTACTCGGTGAGTTTTGATTTCAAAATAAAGCATAGCTATCCAATTTAAATTTGTGCATCGCTACGCTCCGCCAATATTTTTTTTGGAAAAAAGATGCCTTTGTATTTGTTGCTGTGGCAGATGCTGTCAAGGTTTTTGATAAAAAGTTTGGTGTTTAAATCTGATGGTTTTGGAAAAAGTTGGTCAAAGTTTTTATCAAAACCCGTAGGGCTTGACCTTTACTGCATTAAGTGCTGGATGGAGGAAAGCAACGATATTAGCCATCTTTTATCCAAATAATAGATTTTAACCTCTCTTTTTAATCGGTTTGAACAAGTTCTTTTTGATGTAAGCCTGCTCTTTTATTTTAAAATGTATATGTAGTTGAGTTTTTGTTTTTTAGACTTAAAGCGTTGGGAATGTAGTGCAACGGAATGGACAACGTTTTGATTTATTATGGGATGTTTACAACAGGAGAACGATGTTTCTATGGGTTGTTTTGAAATATCGAATAGGTATAGAAACTAAAAGGTTTTGTACATGGAACATGGTGGAATGTACAAGTCCTTGTTTGGATTGAATTTGATACTTCTATAGATTGAAAAAAGTATGCTTGATCAGAATAGAAAACAGGTAAAACAGCCTTGAGCCAAACGGTGGGATGGCTATGCAATGAGTGTAACGGATTGCAGAGACAGCACAAGCGATAGCGAGCCGCCTAGCGAGTGGAGCTAGTGGTGGTACAAAAAAACAGCCTGACAATCGGAAGGTGTTTTGTAGCTATGTGTGTAGTGGAACGTCGGGATTTTGTAAATTTTCTATACAAAAACCCAGAGTGAAACGAAACTTACACAAGGTGACTTATTTATTGGCTAGAGCCTTAGCGGTTGGTGATGTGGTTGGGAAAGGCGGAGGCAAATTATAAAAAGACACCGTAGCCACTAGCGACCAGCAGGCGAGCAAAATTATGGCAATGGTTGGCTGTGTTGCTGCTGCATGTAATGGAACGAAGTATGAGTGCAATGGAATGCAGGTGCATAAGCAGACAAGGGAATTGCCGTGAGGATTGATTGAGGAACGCAACAAACATGACAAACTTGTAGCGTAGCGGAAACCCATAGGGCAAGTATACGCTTTTTTATAGCCATTGAAATGATAGTAGAAAAGTTAAAAAAAGGGTATGCTTGGTTTGGCAGGTTTGTTTGCTGACGATTGAATGACGAACTCCGCTTTACCGTTAATTAATGATTTTAGAATAATTCAAAGCTGATATTATTTGTAAGGTTATTAATGACTTGAAATTCTTTTTTATAATTGGGATTATTAAAGGATTTACCAGATGCAGAAAATGATTTAAAAATAAGTCTTTTTATTAAACTTTCTACATCCATCGGCAAAAGGAAGTATCTTATGTTATCATAAGATTCATACATGGTTTTATAACCCTGTAAACCAACAACACCATTATTATCTTTTAATTTATTTGTATAAAATGATTTAAAAAACTTTTCACCATCTTTAAAGTAAATTATACCAACTATCATTTTAGGTTTTGCTACCAAAATATCATTAACAGAATTTCCTTCATAAATCCCATTTTGATATAATTCACGATTTTTTTTCAACAATTCACTAACTTTTACTCTATTGATGTAGCCAGATTCATTATAACAAATCAATAAATATTCATTTTTAGAAGTAATAGAAGCATGGAAATCAAAACTATTAACTAGGTTATCTGTTAGATTATATTCACCATTGCCTCTTAAATTAAAATATTTAATTACTTTTTCTTTTTTGGCGATTCTTACAGGAGACTTTTTTTCTTTGAGTTTAACCGGAACTTTAGGAGCCACCATAAAGTTATTACTATTCAATAAATTGTTCTGTTTTTCAATTTTTAGTCTTGAAACTTTTTTACCTATTTGAATGCCTCTTGCTCTGTTGAAAATAGTCTCTTTAAATTGTTCTAATTTTTGATAAATCTCTTCTTTCGATAAATAACTTAAAACAGTAAGCCCCCCTAATTGATTTAAAGTTTTAATCATTTGTTGAGCAATTGCTTCAGAACCAATCCTTTTACCCTCAAAAGCTTGATCTTTATATTTATGATAAAAATCTAATACTGCATGCATTACTTTCTTATCTCTAATAATTTGGTACGATCCTATATTCTTATCTCTCAAATTTCTCTCAGAAAGAAATATTTTACTGTAGAAATATTTATCTGATAAAGTCTCATCTATGGTTAAATGAATCGCCCACCATAAACCAGCTATAGGCGATTTTATCAGACTATTTTGAGAAGGTTCAATTGATAAAAAAAATCTTTCAATTTCATCTTTTTGTTTTTTATCATCTTCTTCCCATTTTTTAATCCATCTATCTTTTATATACTTAAAGAAAGGATCTAAATTAAGATATAACCAGAATAAATTATTTGAAGCTTGAACACGATCAAGAGGAAGTGATTCATATATAATTTTTGCTAGTGAAAATTCATCCTTTTGATTTTCATTGTATTTTGAATAAAATAGATCCAACGAAGATTTATCTATTACAGGATAATTGTCATCTTCTGTATAGTTAATACTATTAAAATCAAATTGATCGTTTTGAAATTTGATTAAAAAATTATTTAGTTCATTATAATTTTTAAATTCCTGTCTTAAAGAGGTAAGACTTTCTGTTGTGATTAATTTACTCATCTTCATTTTGTTTTTCTACAGCAATTAAATGATTCACTAAACTAATACTTGGATTTTTTAGCATATCTGAAATAAATTTTAAATGGTCTTTTTCATTAGGAAATCCTGTTTCTTGTGAAGAATATTTTCTCCATTTTGATAGTAATGCTTTGTGCCAAAGTAAATGATCTAAATTAGATCCTTCTTTAAGATATTTACATGCTTCTAGAAGAGCAATTTGTGCAAATTGTGAAGTTAACACCTCTTTTACTAATTTGTCATTTTGTTTTTTAACTAAAAACTCATATTGTTTTTTAGGTATTTGTATTACAATAGTATTGCCCGCTGTTGCAATTGTTAGTTGATTATTTTCAGAAGTTTCAAAGGAAATCAATCCTTTACTTCTGTTATCAATATCTTTTTTGTGAGAACCAAAATGTGCTATTGGCATCCCTTTTTGTATTTGTTGTCCTTCCCATATTATATTTTTGTTAGCTACGACTAAGACATCAATGTTAAAATTAACAGCTACATTTTTCCGAGGTATTTGAATGATTACAAGTGTATCATTTTTAGCTTTGAAAACTTTTCTAAACATTGTTGCTGAACAATTAACCTCAGCAATTACATCTATATTAGATTTAATTGTTTTGTATTTATTATCGCTAATAAAATAGTCTGGTAATCTTATTTCATACTCAAAATTAATAGAAGAATGAGGTAATTCACTTAATTCAATGGTATGTATTTCTACACTATATGGAAAACTAGTAGCCTGTTTCATCTATTTATTTGTTTATTGAAGTAATAGAGGGAGCCACCAAGTATGGACAATCTAACTCTATGTTTTTAATAATATTATCGCCTTTTTTTACATCTAATGTTATGATGTTGTCATTTATATAACCCATTGAAGCTTTAAGAATATTTACAACATCTTTACTCGAATCTGTACCAATACTAATTTTAAATTTTTGATTTTTAATTGTTTTATTTGCATTAAAAATAAGATCGTATTTATATTTATTATTTTCTAGTCTTGCTCTAAAACTATGTTTCCCTATAACTCTATCTCTTGGAACATCATTTTTAATAGATACTATATTAGAAACCTCTTTCTTGTTTGTACCCGATGTAGTACCACCAGAAAAACTAAATAAATTGTCTAGTTTATCAATTGTAAATGAGCTTTTATTCCCTAGCCCCGCATACAATGCATACATATCTTTAATAAAGTTTTTAACTTGTTCTAGTGTCTTTTTAGCTTGCACTGTTAGGTTGTGATTAATTTTAGGGCTCCACATATCGTGAGCATCGTTTTCAATTTCTTTTAAAAATTTATTTCCTTCATCATTATCACATAAAAACAAACCTGCAAATCCAGAATCTAAATTATTTTCTTTATAGATTAACATTTTTGTTTGCCTAAATCTAGCCACGGCACCTAAATTAAACTCTTCATTTTTATGTAACCATAACTTACATTCCCCTATATTATCTATTACCTTAGTATAACATTTTCCATTTATATAAGTTTCATAATAGGCTCTAGGATTTTGTCTATCTCCTGTTTTATAATCTCTATAATCTGGAAAATAATCCATCATATATTTTTGAACATTATCTGTATTTAATTTTTGACCTTCTACAATTACCTCTAACTGATTATCTACAATAGCATACCAATAATTACGAAGTACTTCTTTAATTACTTCGTCTGTAAAATTATTTATTTGCCAAAATCCAATTATAAAAACAGACGTACCTAATTGTTCTCTTTTAAATAAATCAGGTATTTCATTATTTTTTTTAAGTTCAATATCTCCATAAAAGCCTTTGTAATAACTTTGTTCTTGAAGATTATTAGGGTTTGTATGTGTAGCAAGTTTGGCAGCTGCCCTAAACCTATTACCTTCATTATTTTTTGTAGAAACTAACATGGTACGTAAATAGGAACTAGCGTAATATACTGCTTTACCAACCCCTTTACTTCCTTGAGAAGAAGCATTGGTTTTGTTGGATTTAAAAATACCTTGTGTTAAACTTTCAAACGACTTTTTAGTCATTCCTGTAGTGTTGTAGTCTGATATTTCTAAATAGGTATAAAAATCATTGTCCGAAAATTCTTTGATATGTCTTTTTACTTCTTCATTTTCAGAATTGTCATTTTCACTATTCACACAAGCATTGATATGACTTTCAATCTCAGTAAACTCTGGTAGCGTATTTTTTTTAACTATTCCTGTTTTAATAATCACTTTAACAGGTTGGTTGGTTATTTTATGATCCTTTGCATCACATGAATTTTGAATGGCTTCACGTACTATTGATTTAGCAGGATTCATACCGAATTTTTCAATGTCATTATCTTTAAAACCAACAATATCTAGTTCATTTGTATGTTTTGCAAATTTCCATTTCATATTTTTCTTTATTTTCTTTCAATTATATACTTTAACACCTCTTTTCTATAACATATACAGAATATCTATATTATTTTTTATTCCCATATTGAACAGATTCCTCTGCCACCATGCCTAACTCTTTTTCTGCTCCACCAATCGTTACCTGCCCATTCATTAACATAGGCAACAACCAATCTCTTAATTCTGAGAGTTTTTGGTTTTCTTCATTATTAGAAATAATTTTACTTAAAGTGGATTTGAAAAAAATATTTGCTTGTTGTTGAATTTTATCTGTTGCTTTTAAAATTTTTAAATCATTAATATCTCTGGCACTTAAATGAGCTACAGTTGTTCGTGATACATTTTTCTCTCTAGCTTTAATATATGGCTCTATTGAATATTTAGTTTGAATTTCGGAAATAGAATTAGAAGATGTTCTTATTCTTAAACATCTTTGATTTAAATAACAACCTTCTTTATTCCAATAATTTATATGAAAATTACCATCCATTCCAACTAATAAATCTCCTTTTTCCAATTTGTATTTCTCATGAACCTCCTCGGTTGAGAAATTTGAAATTGTACAATTTAAAATATCTCGTATCCTTATTACTGGTACTCCCTCAGATTCTGAATTAAATAATGTTGTACTGAAAGGAAATCCATACTGTAAATCCATTTCATCTATCAAATAATTCACTTCCCACCCCTCAGGAATTTCTCTTTTTATATCTTCATTAAACTCCATTTTACCACCAGATGATTTGTAGGGTTTTCCGTTGGCATCGGGAAAATCAAACTGGACAAACCAATAGTCGTACAGGGTTTTGGCCATGGCTTCTAACTCCGCATTTATTTTGTTGTTGATTTCTATTTTGGCATCTAAATCGGATAAAACTTTGGCGATTTGTTTTTGGGTAGTTGGAATATTGATTTTGAGATTTTGCATCGCTTCTTTAGTTAAAGCGTTTCTTGTACCACCAACCCCACATATCTGCATTAAATATGGTTTAAGATTAATTAAAAAATAATTCACAAATCTTGAATCATATTCTGGTTTACATCGAATTATGCTGACATGTTGATTTACTCTAGCAGGTAAAACATTATTTGGAACCAAACAAGTTCTAGCAATTGAATCTCCTGTTATATTAAAAAGAATATCTCCTTCTTCAACAGTTACATTGTTTAATTTTTTAGCTTGTTCCTCATCTATAAAAGCTAAACCATTTTTTGAAAAAGAAAAATCATATACATTTTGACTCCTAATTAAAGAAATACCCTCATTTTTATATGCACTTTGTCCTCCTTTAGGAGTTGCTCCACTTCCTATTTTTAAAGTAATTTCTTCTAAAGTTTTAGTTTTCATACTTCAAACCTTTTAAATTCTTCTGGATTTCCACTTCTAAAGTTTTAGACTCTGCAAATAGATTTTCTAAATTGCTTTCAAATTCATTCATTTTGGTGGCAAATTCTTCTGCTGTAATGTCTGTATATTCAATTTTTACTTCAAAATACTGTCCTGCACTCAGGCTGTAGTTTTTGGCTTTTATTTCCTCATAAGAAACCACTACAGAAAAATCATCTTCTGCTTTTTTGGAGTTAAAAATGTTGATAATTTTTTCTTCTTCAAGCTCACTTAACACCGTTTTTTGGTTTTTACCCTCTTTAACCGTAGTTCCTAAGTTAGAAGCGTCTATCAACACTACATCTCCTGTATTGGCTTTGTCTAAAAACAGAATAGATATGTTGGTACCTGTGGTAGCAAAAATATTAGAAGGCATGGAAACCACTCCTGCCAACATTTTACTTTGCACCATTTTTTGTCTAATCTTTTTATCTATACCACTTTGTGCCGTAATAAAACCTGTAGGTACTACAATGGCTGCTTTTCCTTTGGTTTCTTCTAAAGAATACATAATGTGTTGTAAAAACATTAGGTAAATAGCCATAGATTCTTTCTTTTTGGCAGGTACTTTAGGAATTCCTGCAAAAAAGCGTTCGTGGTTTTCTTTGGTGTCTAAATCTGCACTGTAATCAGAAAAATCTAATTTAAACGGAGGATTAGAAACTATATAATCGAACTTTTTTAATTGTCCGTTGGCATCCTTATGGTAAGGGTCTAAAATGGTATTTCCTTTTACAATGTGTGGAATGGAATGCACCAAATTGTTTAACACCAAGTTTAAACGCAACAGGTTAGATGATTTTTGAGAAATGTCTTGAGAGTAAATAGAACACTTGTCTTCTCCAATTTGGTGGGCTAAATTCATTAATAATGTCCCCGAACCTGCAGAAGGATCGTAACAGGTTACATTGCTAACGCTTTTGTTCACCAAACAACGAGCCATGATTTTGGCTACGGCATGGGGAGTAAAATACTCTGCATATTTCCCTCCGCTGTTAGAGTTGTAATCTTTGATTAAATATTCAAAAATAGCTGCAAAAAAATCGAATTTTTCTGTAAAAATTTGCTCAAAACTAAAACCTGCTAGTTTGTTGATAATGGCTTTGCAAAAACCATCTCTATCATCGGTAACATACTTGCTTAGGTTTTCAAACAACACAATTTTTTCACCTCCGTGGGTTACTACCGAGAAAATAGCACTGTTGCTTTCTGCTACAGCTAACAAGGTATTGTCAAACAATTCAGAAAAATTGTCTTCGTTTTGTTTGCTGTGTAAATACGATATAAACTGATGGGGTTGTATGACTGCTGTACTTTCGTTAAGCTCATAGGTTAACATTTCAAAATCCTCATCGCTTAGTTTGGCAATTTCCTGTTCAGGATTTTTGGCATTGGCTAGATTAGGGTCTGCTTTTTTTAATTCATAAATAAACTTATCGTTTAAGAATTTGTATAAAAATACTTGGGTGATGATTTTGAATTCGTTTCCATCATTTCCTAAACCATAGTTGGCACAAACACTTTTTAAGTCGTCTATCAATGCTTTGGTTTGGGTTTCAAAAGCTAATACTGTTGTCATTTTTTTATTTTGTGTTTTTTATAGTTGTTCTCGATACTCTTTCTCATGCTTCGAAAGAACTCGAACTGACATTCTTTTTTTCTTAGAATTGCATCTCGACTCTACTTCGATAAACTCAGCACAGGCTGATGATTCCTCCTTTTATTCTCGATACATCCTGAAACGAGTTCAGGACACTCGAATTGACATTGATTATCCTACGTTACCGTAATATTCATTCATATATTCTTTTACAATGATTTGTTGTACACGTTTGGTGTCTTCTATATTCATAGTAATCTGTTGTTTTTTCTTAAATTCTGTAACTATTAAACGTCTCATGAGTTTCTCCACGTAATTTTCGTTTTCTAACAAATTGGTATTTTGTAACAATTCATTATCAATGGCATTTTTTAAACCAGATAAAGCCTCAAACAATTGCTGTTCGGAATCAGTTAAAGGATCTTTTTCTAGTAATCTTTTGTGTAAACGCGTATATTTTTCATCGTTGTTATACTTGGCTTTTAACAACTGATTTTTACGTTCTAATTCTCTAGCCTTATCGTAAATTTTATTCAATTCTATGATGTTGGCTTCCATGTCTTCTTTGGTTACCTCGTTTAAATTTTTCTTTTTAAACAAACGTTCCAATTCTTCTTTTAAAGAAATAAACTGAGGATCTTTTTGATCAAAATTCCCACCTAGCCCTTCTCTTGTTTTACGAAGTGTATCTTTTAGTGCATCTGCCAAAACCATTTCTTCTTCCTTTACTTTGGTAAAAGCAAAAATAACATCCTCTAAAGCTTCGTTTAACAAGTTGGTAGCATCTACATTGTTTTCTAAAGTTTCTTTGGTGTTGATTAAAGCCAAACGTCTATTGGCTTCGTTAGACAAGACATTTAAGGTTCTAAAATCTAATTTTTCTAACAATTCATAATTCCCAGACAAACGGATTAAGTTGTACAAACTTTTGGCATTGTTTAAAGCCTTGGCAATTTCTTGTATTTGCTTTTTATTGTTTATTTGGTCTATTTGCTGTCTGAATACTTCTTTATTTTGGGTATCGTAATAAAACAAGACCTCTTTTATTTGCTTAATTTCTTGTTGAACTTCTTCCTCCGATTTAAAGAGTGCTGAGTAATGCTGTAATTCATCACCCAATTCCGATTGTAACTCTTTAAAATAGTCTTGATTGGTTTTGTCAAACTCTTTTTGTATGTCTGCAAAATCTACTACATAGCCATATTTAAACTCCTTATAAGTTCTGTTTACTCTGGTTAAGGTTTGTAATAAGTTATGTGCTTTGATCACACGACCTATGTATAGTTTTTTTAAACGTTTGGCATCAAAACCAGTTAATAGCATGTTGAATACAAACAAGATGTCAATTTTTCCTGCTTTGTAATCTTCTACCCATTGTTTGCGTTGTTCTTTGTCACCAATATCATGAAGAATGACCTGTGCTCTTTTTACCTTTCTTAATGCAGCTTGTTGTTTTCCATAAGCTTCTGCATCTTCGGCAACCATAGACAAAACTTCTGTATTTGCATATTTGCTATCAAAAATTTCTTGCATCATTTTGGCTTGTTTGGACGAATCGCAAACCACCATAGCACCAATTGAATTGTCATTCATGGATAAACGTGCCTTTTCAAAATCTGTTACAATATAATGCAACATAGGCTCTACAAAACTTCTATGTGCATAAGCATCCTCAGCTTTAATGTTTCCTTTTAATGTTGAAATATCTTTTAAAATATCTTGTAGCTGTAATTTATAAGACGTTTCAATTTCTTCACGAATCAACCTTAACGTATAACCATCTTTGATGGATGAATTGTAGTAATACTTGTGTATATATTCTCCAAACAAGGTTTTAGAATTGTATTCTTCACCCAAAAGGGGGGTTCCTGTTAGTCCTATTTTAATAGCATGCTTATCCGACTGCTCTAAATTGGCTAAAAAACTACCTTTTGGATTGTAACTACGGTGCACTTCGTCTAAGAAAAATACACGTTGTATGTTTAAATTGTAATCGTTGTTTTTAATAACATCCGGATCGTCTTTAAACTTTTGAATATTGACTACCGTTATTTCTGCTTTACCAGAGTCGTTGTGTATGGCTAAATTAGATTTGATGTCTTTGGCAAAAGCATCTCTAGAGTTTATTTGATGTACCACCAAACCACGAGCTTTAAATTCTCTAGCAGCTTGAATCAACAAATCCAATCTATCTACAATAAAATAGAATTTAGGAACGATGCTTTTCTTTCTAAAATAATGCGTTAAATGTTTTACATTGTAATAGGTTAAAGCTGTTTTACCACTTCCTTGAGTATGCCAAATAATTCCGTTTTTAATTCCATTTTCAATTTTATCCTCAATAGCTTTTGTAGCAAACAATTGAGGATACCTCATGATATGTTTTTGTAACCCTGTACTTTCTTTTACATAAGCAAAAGCAAATTCTAACAGAAATAACAAACGTGGTTTTTGAAGTAAGGATGTACAAATACTATTGGTGGGTGTTTTTGGACTTTTATTGGTTACAAATTCAGGAGCATTTTTAATACTCAATAAATTATTGTCTTTTAATACTTCATTTTCTTCTTGCTCTGTGACAGGTTTTAATAAAGACTTTAAATTAAACTCTTGTTCTTCCCTAAAATAATTAAAAATAGGTTTGTGATAAGAAGTAGCAGAATAAAAAGCTCCTTGTAAAGGAATGGTAGCTTCATCATCATATTCCATATTGTTTGAAAAGATTAACAATTGAGAAATATTGATAAACTTTCTAAACTTCTTGTTTTGGAATCGGGATTGCATTCGTACATGCTCGTCTTGAATTCCTTGAAGATTATTAGGCTTTTTTACTTCTATAAACACCAATGGCATTCCATTAACCAGTAAAATGATATCTGGCCTAAACACTTCATCATCTTTTTGATATGGTAATTCTGTAACAACATGGAAGCTATTGTTTTCTATGGTGTCAAAGTCTATAAGCCTAACACCAGAACGAGCCGTTAACTTTTCAAAAAAAGCTCTTCCTAAATCTTCATTTTCTAAGGATAGAGAGATTTCTGTATACAGTCTATCAATCTCAGTTGTATTTAAATGAGGATTAATTTTCTGAATTTGTGTTTTGAATATTTCAGTAAAAATATTGGTGCTCAAGTCCCATATCTGATCTTTTAATGATAGATATTTATATCCTAAACTAATGAGATGTAATATTGTGGGAATTTTTACCCTAGAGTCTTCGTTAAACTTCATTCTTCTTATTTACATAGCCGTATAAGATGCTAAATATACAAAGTACTTTCGTAAATTCTATAGTGATTTATTGGTATTTGTTAGGGTTTGAAGTTTATATTTGTATGGATTGCATTTGTTTGGTATTTGGTAAAAAGACTTTGGGTTGAAAATAGAAGGCGTTTAGTGAGTGTTTTTTTAACTAGACCATTGATACAAAGCACACACTTACCATCACTTACATGTTGTTTTTATTTCTTTTAGGGTAAGTATTATGATTTACATTCACAATTATGAAACTCCTAAGTATTTATCTACTTGTTGTTTTGCTTTACGATTTTCTAATTCTTTTGCCACTGCTCAAGGGACACATACTTTATTAACCGGGTTTAAAAATGTGCTTAAAGATTTTGACAAAATTATGGCCACAGGAATTCCTACAATAGTGATGAAAAGAGCCATAATTTGAAAAATTGTAACAATGGCTAAAGCCAAACCAAAAGGGAAGTATAAAATGGAAACTATGACACCATAAGCTTTCCACGCTTTATTTTGTTCGTTTTTTAAGTTGCTACGGCTTACCATTTCATTTGAAAAGGGGTTTAGTAATAACCTTGATAATTGAACCAACCCTAGACCTATTGGAGCTCCAACAATCGTTAGGATTAAGATGGAACCTATGATTAATGTTTGCTAATTTTCTCATTGTTTTATTTGCTTGAATTTGATGTAAAATAATCACTTATATGTGTAATCTATCTGCATACAAAAAATTAAATGCTGTTATTTGATATTAAGTACTCACAACTATAATATCTAAAGTATTTTTGTTATTTGCCTAATCTCATAATCACTATAAGAACACTAAGTATTTATTCCACGATTGTAGTTCCCTTTTTGAATAGGTGTTTGGTACAAATTATACATTTCGTGAATGACTTCTTCTAAATTAAGATCGGCTAAAGATTCTAAAGTGATAACTAGATTGTCGTAAACTTTTTCATGAGCTTCTAATAGATATTTATTCAATATTTCGAGTATTCTTATTACAAAAGCTTCTTTGAATTCACAGAACCTTAATTCTATTTTATGAGGTAAGCTTAATTTTGAGTTTCTGTTATCTTATCGTCTCGAATGATACAGATACGTATGATATGATCTTGTTCATGAGGTTTTCCTCTTTCAAAAATCACCAATTCCACTTTTTATTTTTTTCTGTATCTGGATCTTGGTATACTACAGAGAAATCCCTCTCCATATCTTCTAACTCAAAACCATACCCTTCATTCAGCTTAACAACCACTTATCTCTTTTGCGCTGATTTTTTTTACAGCACCTGACACCAAACAAATAAGTTGATTATCCTCTAACACAATTTCTTTATCACTCATTATTTTTCTATTTCTTTAACAATATTTTCATAACACGCTACCACTTGTTCATAAGGGTAAATTCTGTTTGTTTCCATTACTTGATTTATTAGTAGGCTTTCTTCTTTTAAATCTAATTCTCTTTTTACTATTTTAATTACTTCTTCTTTTACTTCTGTACTTTCTTCTAATATTTGCCATAAGTGTTTTCCTAATATTTTTGCACCTGCAGCTATTTCTGAAAAATCATTAACTTCATATATTTCAGTATAAAACTCTATTGCTTGTGTTTGATGTATAGAAAGATAATTTGCCATGATAAAACACATATCATCAGCATCTTTGTTTCCTTTTTTAGCTCTGTCTTTCCATGCAAATATTTTTAATAAAAATATTCCTGATAAATTAGCAACTTCTATTTCTAGCTCTTGATCAATTACAATTTTTTTGGTCGCATTAGCAACCTCATTAAATCCTAAGACAGACATGGCAAAATCTTCCGTTGGAGGCCAATATATTTTGCAATCTTCTCGCATTATATCTCCATAAGGAACTATATCTATTTGAAATGTTTTATTATATAAAAATCGTTGGTTTTGTTGTGTATCTTTTTCAAATAATCCTGAAGTAATTAATAAGTTTTCTATTTTTTTATATTCCTCCCAATTGTTTACTGCTATCGCTATGTCTAAATCATAAGTTAATCTACCTGAAGTTTCATTATGAATCTCCATAATAATATCTCTTGCAGTTGCTCCAATTACATAAAAATGTATATTTTCAGGACTAAAACAAGATTGTAAATCGACCAATAACGGTTTAAGTAAAGGATGACTTAGTTTATCAGTGTTGATTTTATATTCCATCTAGTCCTATCATTTGAGCTATTTCAATATTTCTACCAAAACCACTATTCATTAAATCTGTATATACTAGTAACTTAGGGGCTAATTGACTACTATTAAAACTATTAATATTCCAAAATTTTTGATATACATCTATATTTCCATGCTCATCTGGAATCATTTTATACTCTTTACTAAGTTCTGACAAGGGTAATTGAGTATAAATAATATGTTTTTCTGGTCTCAAATTATTTGTCAAGATAGAAGCTGCGGTTTCTCCACTTAAACAAACTTCTCTATTGTTATTGTTTATTCTAAAACCATTAGATTCATTTCCTATAAATTTCATTCTTTTCCTAAAGATTCTAGGTCTCAAAACATCATTATATGAAAACATCCACTTCTCTAACAATTCTTTCTTATTTTTTAAGACTCTTTTAGTTTGTGTTTTCACTATAAAATTTAATTCTTCTAATTCTTTCATTACATTGCTTACAGACCCAATAGAAACTCCTGTTTCCTCAGCAATCTCTCTATAAGACTTCATTAAGAAGTCTTGATTATTTAATAAATAAAAAATTATTTTAATTCCAGTTTCTTGAAAAGCTCTTGATTGGTTTTTCTTTTCTGTTGTCTTTCTTTTTTGACCATCTATAAAAACAAAGATACTCCTGTAGCTTATAAAAGCATTTCCTGAAACATCAATATAGTTGATGTTTCTCTCTCTAAATTCGTTCATGATTGATTTTGAAATATACTTAGCCACTACAACCACTGGTTTTGATGTATTTGACCGTAACTCATTAACAGCACCTAGAATCATCCCAAAATTCGAATTTCGAATATCCGCTTTTAAACAAACTACAAATTGCTCTTCAAAAAAACTTAATACAGCATCGTATTCAGGCCTAGTACTATTAACCTCTATATTTCTTTTTATCAAATTTTCTAGTTGGTAAATAGACTCATACAAGAAATCATTATCTTTATACATAACTAACTGTTCAATAATTTAACATGTTCATTGTCACTGAACACTCAAATATAATGAACATCAGAAACATAGTAAAGGAATAACTATTCTTTTTAAAAAAAATATTTTTATGCTATGTTGAGAAAATCTGAATAATATAAAATGTTTTACTCTGAAATTATATTATAGGAAATAAATAAATGATTAAACGATCTTTTATCTCACTAATTTTTATCAAAAGCTACTAAATTAAATAGTTATTCGAATTTTTGATCGTTCTAATTCATACAAAACTACCTGTTCACTTCTTTTTAACTGAATTTTATTAGAAGTCATTTTGATTATTGTTTTAGGAAATTCATGCATTTGTTTCTAGTATATTTCCATTATTAACCATATGATATTTAGGTTCTTTATTCGATTTTTTTAACCACCATCTACACATAGAACTTTCAAACTGTAGCCATACTTGTCCTTTGTTATAAAACACCAGTCTATCTTTATCATATACCTCAATATCTTTGTCAAACAACATATTATTCTCTTGAGCTTGATTCAGAAATTGCTCTATTTTTTGAGGTAATATCATCTGATGCCAATCTATCTCAGGGATAAAGTATTGGCCTACAATTACCTCTATTTTGTTTCTATTCTTTCTAAATAGTTTCCACGTGTATCGTGATTTTGACATGTCAAAATCACAAGTACACAGTTTGAATTCCCTTTCTAAGTCACACATTTTTTTTAAGTTTTGAGAGTAGATATTACTATTCATATTTAGCATTAAGACACACCTAAATATTTATCTATTTGTTGTTTTGCTTTACGATTTTCTAGTTCTTTGGCAACAGCTCTAGGTACACATACTTTATTAACCGGATTAAAAAACGTACTTAAAGATTTTGACAAAATGATGGCTACAGGAATACCTACAATAGTGATGAAAAGTGCCATCATTTGAAATATTGTAAAAATGGCTAAGGTCAAGCCAAACGGAAAATATAGAATAGAAACAATGATACCTTTATATTTTTCATTTGGTGTATTTTCATCTAGCCACTGCATCTTTTCATGTTCAGTAGGGATGCCACCATAGGTTTTTATTAGTTTTTACTCACTCTGTGCATAAGAAAAGCTTATAAATAGGATTAGTAATGAGATTAAAAAATTTGTTTTCATAAGTGTTATTTGTTTGAATTTGATGTAAAATAATTACTTAAATGTGTAACCTATCTGCATACAAAAAAATTAAATGCTGTTATTTGATACTAAATACTTACAACTATCATGTTTAAGGTGTGTTTTTGTTTACTTAAGCTCATAATCACTATAAGAACACCAAGTATTTATACCACGATTGTAGTTCCCTTTTCTAATAGGTATTTGATATAAATTGTACATTTTATGGATGACTTCTTCTAAATTAAGATCGGCTAAAGACTCTTCGGTGATGATTAAATTGTCGTAAACTTTTTCATGAGCTTCTTATAGATATTTATTCAATGTTTCGAGTATTCTTATTGCAAAACTTCTTTGAATTCACAGAACCTTAATTCTATTTATGAGGTAAGCTTAAGTTTTGAGCATCTAGTATTAACTTATTTATTGTCATTAATGGTTTGTCTGGACTAATGATTGTTGAAGCACCCACCAAATATGGTATTGTTAAACCGTTTTCATAACCATTATCCCATAGTAGCATGTTAAAACTTGGTGCCATTGTGGGGTGTTGGTGTACATTGTGAAAACGTATCTTTTTAGTATTATTTATACACTTGTGAATTTAAATGTAAATACGTTTCAGTATCGTTAGAGAAAAATAAATTGTTGTCTTTAATGATAAAATATTTTATGGTTTTATTTAAATCATAATTGTGAAATATCATTTCATCTTCATGTGCAATGGTAATTTTTTTATTTTTTGGCACATTAAAGAAAAGAAGGCCTGGTTCAAGATTATTGTTAGACATTTTTTCTAAAGAAAGAATACTGTCTATTTTTAGAAATTCAGCCGAATTTATAACGCTTTCATCAATATCGTTTTTAAAGATAGCTGGGTGTGATATACTATGTATAGAAATAACAGCCTTATTTGGTATACTATCTTGGATATAGTTTGCTTTTATCTTAAATACTTTCTTACCCTTTTGTTTTTTAAACATTATAGATTTATAAGTTTGAAAAGTTATTAGGTACTGGTTATTTGATTGTTCTTTTTCCCATTTACCAACAAAACAAGTTTTTAGTATATTGGTGTAAATTTTGTTTGGATTATTAAAGTATTTTTCTCTGTATGAATCTAGATTGTATTTGTTTTTTATAATAGGATGAGTTTCTATGTATATCGCATATCCTCCATTTTTAGACTCGTTTAACCCATCTAGATACAGGTATGTTTCTTCTACTACTTGTCTTTTATTATAGCTTATTGTATCTTGAAAACTAAGTGCTTGCGTGTAATTTAAGTATTCGGTGTTAGTGTACACACCATCATCAACGAAGTGAACAGTTTCCTCAAAAATTCTAAGTTGAAATAAATTTTCATTCTCTATTTTAATAGCAATAGTGTCTGGATTTTTAAAGTTCACCAATTTAAGTTTACCTATTCTTCTATACCCACTACCACTTAAACAACTGGTTAAAAAAAACACTAATGTTACAACACTAAAATAAATTACCTTTTTCATAATGATAGGTTTATATGATTATAGTCTACACCAAACGTCTTTGTTCTTGGTTTTGGCCTTGGATGGAATGGATTATGAGACATGTTATAATGAATCCACTTTTGAATATCCCAATAATAGGGTTGATAAAAAGAGTAATGGACTCTTATTTGGTTTTTGATATTTAGCTGATATTGGATCCTGCCTTGATTGTAAAATTGTTGTTTTTTGTTTTTATATATGATATTGTCTAGTTTTAGCAAGTCAACCGTTTCATATAAATTGGATTGGTAACCTGTATAATTATCATATCTTATGACGTAATCTGTAAAAAAAGCATGATCATCTTTAAAATATAACCCTAGGGATCCACCGCCAGACCAATACCTATCATAACCATCACCCAAGCCTATTTTTTTATAAGGAGGCCCATCATTATAATATGCTAATCTAAAATTTAATACCGATATGCTACCTATACCAACTTGTTGATTCCTATTATGACCAATTCCATTTACAAATGTAGTTCCGAGACTAAGAGAATAATCCAAAGGATCTAATAAGCTATTGTAATTATTCCCTAACCCAACAAAAACAGGTTTCCCAGACACTTTATTACTGGCATGAAAACCAGATAAAACCATAAGACTATTGCGTATTTCGAATATAAATTTTCCTTTTTCTGTATCGAGAACAGAAGAGGCTAAGCCACCTCTAAAAATTTCAACTAATGATTGAGCTCCAATAAGCGAATGAAAGTTATCTATCCTAACTAAACCTTTGATATAAGATAAGGAAGTAAATATTCGAAAACTGGAATTATCCCTTATTCCAAGATCTAGTATAGCACCAACATTAAAGGATAACTTGGATTTGTTATGATCTAAGATATCACTCCTATATTGATTTAAACTATTTTCAATATTACTATATCCTAAAAAATTACTTTGTCCTAAAGCTACTTGGAAACAAAATAAAGTAATTATTATTAATATATATTTCATAGCATCATTTTTCCTATAAATATACCATATTATACTGAATATCAAATAGTATACAGTATAATATGATTACAAATAAAATGCATACCGAATTCATCTATGCATCCTGAGCACACTTATCAACAATTTATTTGCAATCAATTCATATCCTTTAACTTTGTATTTATGTATGCACTTGTAGATTGTAATAATTTTTATGCTAGTTGTGAGCGTGTGTTTAGACCTCAGCTAAATGGAAAGCCTATTGCGGTGCTATCAAATAACGATGGTTGTGTGATTGCACGAAGTAATGAGGTAAAGCCTTATGTACCTTTGGGTGCACCCGCATTTAAGTTTAAAGAGGTGTTTAGACAACATAATGTTCATGTATTTAGTAGCAACTATGCTTTGTATGGAGATTTGAGCAATAGAGTGATGAACGTATTGCGAACTTTTACTCTAGATGTAGAAATCTATTCTATTGATGAGGCTTTTTTAGAATTTAAAGGTTTTGAACATTATGATTTACAATCTTACGGTGTAACTATCAGAGGAACTGTATTGCAGCACACTGGTATTCCGGTTAGTATTGGATTTGCTCCGACTAAAGCTTTGAGTAAGATTGCCAATAAGATTGCAAAGAAGTTTTCTGATAGAACTAACGGTTCTTATGTGATAGATTCTGAAGAAAAAAGAATTAAGGCTTTAAAATGGACAAAGATTGAAGATGTTTGGGGCATTGGAAGAAAGTTTTCACAAAGATTACAAGCTAGAAAAGTGATGACTGCTTATGATTTTACTCAACTGCATGACCAGTATGTACGTAAGGAATTTTCTATTGTTGGTTTGCGTTTGAAACATGAATTGGAAGGGAAATCGAGATTGGCTTTGGAGGAAGTAAAAAATAAAAAAGCGATTGCTACTACACGTAGTTTTGATAGAGATATTGAACAGTATGCTGTTTTAAAAGAACGTGTGGCAACTTTTGCTTGTTCTTGCGCGGAGAAATTAAGAGTCCAACAAAGTAATTGTACCACCATTATGGTGTTTGTATTGACCAATCGATACAAAGACAATCAGCCGCAATATAGTCGAAATGTGAATATACAATTGCCTTACCCAACCTCATCTAGTATTACCATTAGTCAGTATGCACAAAAGGCTTTGAAAGCTATTTATAAAGAGGGTTATGCTTATAAGAAAGCAGGTGTGATTGTGATGGGAATTCGACCAGACAATGAAACGCAGTTGAACTTGTTTGTGAATGAGAATCCGAAACATGATGCTTTAATGAAAACTATTGATAAAATAAACAATCAATTAGGAGTACATAAACTAAAAGTAGGTGGACAGGGTTTGGGTAGAACCTGGAAAATGAAACAAGAAAAGTTATCACCTAGATACACTACTCATTGGGATGAAGTTTTGGAAGTGGAGTGATTGGTGTTTAAAATCTTGAAGATGCTATAATGGTGAGTGGAAAGGAATTATAGGGTCAGATATTATAGTTGATAGCATTGTATATAAAAACACCTCTTTGT
>NZ_AFPK01000062.1 GCF_000220525.1 Ochrovirga pacifica
TATTAATTCTATCTTCTGCTCTACTATGTTTATAATTAGGAGGTGTATTTTTAAATTTAATCGTCTTTTGACCGTCTATATGTGTTTTTTGAAACTCTCTTAATTCTTTTAAATTAACTTCATCATATAATACAACAGAATTTATACCTCCCTTTAATCTTATGATATCTTTAATTTCAGTTCTAGATGGCTTTGTAATTCTTGAATCTCCAAAATCAGAACTATTCACTTGTACAAAATAACAATGTACATCACGACTAATCGTTTCTGTTATATTAGAAAAATAATTAATGTCTTTATTGTATTCAGAAGCAAATAATAAATCTACTTCAGAACGAAAAATAGATCGGTGAGTTATATCAGCCAACTCATAACAATTATATACACTAAAATGAATATTCTTCCAGATAAATTTATTGTATGTATATGGAGAAGGTACTGGAACAATTTTATTTTGATTTCTTATTGACTTAGATTCATGAGGTGAATAGTGATTTTTTAAACGAAATACCGTGATTACATCTTTTATACCATTTCTTTCAACTGGCAGACAGGTTACCATAATATTATAACAAATATTATTGATTCTAATATGTTCCAAACCACCTATTATAACTCTCTGTTTTCTTCTTGATTCATCTGCAATTAAAGGTAACCATTGATATGGTATACTTACCTCAGGAAGTACTAGAAAATCAGCCTTACAATTTTCTGTTTGATTTAATATATCAATAAAGTTTTTTCTTCTATCTGTTGATAAAATAGGCTTATAAAATAAAGATGCTTGAATATTTTCTTTATACACTATCATGTTAGCAACAGCTATTTTAACAATATCTTTTTGTTCTTGATTACTGCATGACACCTCATCATATTTGATAGTATCAGCATGATTATGTTTAAGTGTATTTTTAAAATATGCAGATTTGATACTTTCAAATTCTAGTTGATTAAATGTACCTGAATTCCTTAGTTCATAGTTGAATTTATAATATAATTTTAAAGCATCCTCTATAATTTTGTTTGATGAATAATTTGTTATATTTTCATTATTATCCACTACTTTTTCTTCTTCTAAAAACAGATTTTCTATTAAAACAGTATTATTTACTTCATTAATATTTTGTGATGAATTATATAATTTTTGAAAAGTCAAAAAAATGTACAATCTCATGTAGATAGATATATCTAGGAGCATATTTAAAATTATCATTTGACAATTTTAAATCTTTATATTTTTGAATATCAAATTTTAATAAATTCGTTTCTAAATTAAAAATCGCAAAATTTAATAAAGGTTGAATTACAAAATAATGTCTAAAAAGATTTGTGTTTTTATAATTTAATATTATTTGATCTAAACGCTCTACAGTAATAATTTCGTTTTCTAAACGATCAATATGTGACTTAATATCTTTGTTTAAAAACTTTGGATTTAAACATAACGATAGTGCTATTGAATTGAATAAATAACTATATTGACTTTCACGAAGTTTGTTTATATTACAAGACTTTTCTAATTCAATTACTTTTATTTTCTTTATTGATTTATGAGTTTCATTAATAAACTCTATAAAAAGCTTTGGTGTTATTTTGAATTATAAAATAGGTAAGTGCTTTTTCCCAAATTGAATTAAATTCTAAATTTATACGCCCTTTAAAAAAGGTTAAAATTTGTTTGGTTGTTTTTAAATCTTTCTTATCATCTGATAATAAAGCTAATTTTATTTTTTTTGCTAAATAAATTGAAGCACCGTATTTACTCTGTTTAATTTCACTGATACTCCTTAATTTATTAGAAGTATCAGAATAAGTTAACTCATATACATTATCATCAAAATCTTCATCTGCATTTTCTTCATCTGGTAAAAACCAAAAGGCACTACTATTTTTTTCTATATTTTTTTTAAACTTTTCTAATACTGCATGTGATTCTTTACTGTCAAATGCATATACAGTTGTTTTATCTTTCTGTAGTATTATATTTTCATCATCTGAATAGCTATAAACATTTGGAGTTTCTTCTTTATTAATTAGTATGTTTCGATCTATAAAAAACTTTTTTAAGATTGCTGATTTGGGCTTCTTTTCATTTTCATTAACAGAGGCATTTGATAAAACAATAATAATGTCATCAACATACCTACCATAATACACAGGTGATAAGTTATCTATTATTTTTAAATCTAAATCTTTTAAAAACCAATTCCCTATTATACCTGATGATAATAAACCTATTGGAATACAATTTTTGTAATCAATATTGTTAGGTATATTATCTTTTAACTTTAATTGATACACTTCATGTATTTTTAAAAGCATACTTGTTAATGGTAAACTTTTATTCGAAGATTTTTTTTTAAGGTCTTTTTTAAAATTTGATAACTTATTAGTTAAATTAATATTATAAAAATATTGCTTTACATCAACACTTATCATAAGTATATCCGTTCCTTCTTCTATAAAGTTTTGAGCTTTATTTATAGCATTATCTCTCCACTTTTGATATTGCTCGAAATAAGGTTTAAATAAACGTAAACCATTAACTAGCTGCATTCAATGTTGTAACGCAACAAACGTTGCCTTTTTTAGTTTGATACTAAGCTACATTTTTTAGTTCAAAATCCATAATTTCATTAGGCGTTTTATAACCAATTATTTTTCGAGGTCTATTGTTAAGTTTATCTTGAATTTTGAGGAGTAATTTTTCATCAATTAGATTAAAATCTGTTCCTTTTGGGAGGTATCTTCTGATGAGTCCATTAGTGTTTTCATTAGTACCTCTTTCCCATGAAGAGTAGGGGTGAGCAAAGTATATTTTCATACCTGTATTACGTGTTATTTTTTCGTGTCTAGCCATTTCAATTCCGTTGTCATAAGTCATCGTTTTTTTGAATATAGGGTTTAGTTTATTTAATATTCTGGAAAACATTTTCTCAACTTCTTTTGAATTTCTAGCTTTTAGTTTTACGATTAAAGTATACCTAGATTTTCGTTCTACAATGGTTCCAATAGCAGATTTTTGATTTTTACCAATCATTAAATCACCTTCCCAGTGTCCTATTTCTTCTCTAAGTTCAATATGCTTAGGTCTATTGTCAATACTGACTTGGTTGATTATTTTACTACCAGTTCCACGTTTCTTTTTAACAGGTCTACGTCTTGTTTTTTTACGCACTAGTAGTTTGATAAGTTTTTTGTTTAAACTAGCTTGTGGTCTAGTGTAAATGTGTCTATAAATGGCTTCATGAGAAATAGACATGATAGGATCATTAGGATAAAGTTCCTTAATTCTTCCAGCAATTTGCTCAGGAGTCCATTCAGACAAAAGACCTTTATATACAAAATATTTTAAAGGTTTATGTGTACTGATTTTATCTAGATTTCTTTTGTTTAAGTAATCATCTTTAGCGCACCAATGAGATAAATGAGCATCATATTTATCATTAGAATTAATAACTAATTTATTTACTTCTCTGGTGATTGTTGATCTTGATCTATTGAGCTGTTTAGCGATGTAAGCTTTGGATCTATTTTCATTTAAAAGAGTCTCAATTTGGACCCTTTCTTTTAAGGTAAGTCTTCTATGTTTTTTTACTTCCATTATAACAAATCTATAAAATTAGATTTGTTGCGTTAAGTTATTGAATAGAGCCTACTTTACTTTTCGACTCATCTAACTCTAAAGCATATGCGTAATTATTTTTTTTATATGTATCATTTAAACACACCCCTTCATTTAATATCCATAATAATGAAACTAGGTGAATCTCTATTGGTGCATCAATCAAGTAATTACAAGATTCAACATTATAGTGTTCATTAGAAAATTTATTTGTAATAATAAAATCTTCTGAATCATCAATTTTATCATGCTCAAACTTTTTTGGAATTACAACATAGTCTATATTAGAAAGTAATTCCTTAAAATAATTTGATTCCTCAAGAGGAGTATTTGTGTTTAAAAAAGCTACTAATTCATCTAATTTAGACTCAAAATTATTTTCTGCTTCAAAAGAAGCTATACGTTCTCTTAAAAAAAGGAAAAAGTTGTCGTAGTATGAATAACTTTTTAATTTTCTAAATACCTTTTCAATCTCTTTTTTAGTGTATTTCATTTTTATTTTTTTTAACCATGTGCTAAATCAAATCCATTCCCTATAATCACTAATCTATTCATTCCTTACCTTCTAAATTCTTGATATACTTTTTTGAGCATGTAATTTTTAACAATGTTTCCAAACTCTTTGTCGTTCATCATTTTAGTAAAAATGTCTTGATTTTGTTCCATGCGGTTGATGGTTGTATCTAAGAATTTGTCATCAAAACCAAACTTAAAATTATCCATTGAATTAGATTTTGCTTGTACAGCTAAATCGGCATCACCTATCAACTCTTCATATATTTGGTCAAAGAATAATTTATCAGCATCGCTAAACTCTGTCCCAAAACGTTTGTTTAACACGTTGATAATTTCTGATAAAGCCGTTTCTTCTTCTTTTGTCATTCTTATACCTGCTTCACCCCCGCTATCTAACTCATAAACACTACTATCCTCTAGCACAATATTTTGTTCTGAAATTTTTTGAAGTCTATAATACTCTAAAGAAACCTCATCTCCTAACTTGAACTTGTCATCTTGACTTGTTCTAGGAAGCTTTTTGATTAAAAAGCGAGCATAGGTAAACAATTTCTCTAAATCTACATCTGTAAAAGGCATGATTTGCGTTAGGAAAGAATATGCTCTGGTAAATACTTGTAAGGTATGTTTTAAATCTTCTTGAGTTACCACCGTTCCTATAGTATCTTCTTTTGTATTTTCTTTAGGTAATTGTTTGAATCTTTCTACTGCAGGATCTATGAAAGCATTTAATTTTCCTTGTTGAGAAGCCGTTAGGGTTTTTACAGATTTAAAATAGATATTACAAAAATTATCTACTTCGGACGGCCAAATGATTTGAGCTACTTCTATTTGTACTTTTAAATCGTATAAATGGTTGGGGTCTGAATTTTCGGATATGGATGTTTGTTCGTAATAAGGCTGAAAAGCATTTAATATTTCTTCTGTATCATTTGCAAAATCTAAGACAAAAGTATCATCTTTTCCCGCACACATACGGTTTAAACGAGATAAGGTCTGTACTGCTTTTACTCCAGAAAGTTTTTTATCTACATACATGGTATGTAGTAAAGGTTGGTCAAAACCTGTTTGATATTTGTCTGCTACTAATAGTAGTTGATAATCATTGGAAGCAAATTTTTTGGGCACTTCTTTTTCAGCAAAGCCATTTAACTCCACTTCTGTAACACCTTCTGGTGCATTGCTATGTATTACTTTTCCTGAAAAGGCTACTATTGTTTTGATATCCTTGTACCCTTTTTCTTGGATGTATTTATCAAATTCTTCTTTGTAACGTACGGCATGTAACCTAGAACTACTCACAACCATTGCTTTGGCTTTACCACCAATTTTATTAGTAACTACTTGACGGAAATGCTCTACCATTACTTCGGTTTTTTGAGCTAAATTATGCGGATGTAAAGACATAAATCGACCAATAGCTCTGGCTGCTTTTTTCTTATTTACTTTAGGGTCATCTTCAATTTGTTTGGACAGTTTGTAATAGGTTTTATAAGTGGTGTAATTCTTTAGCACATCTAAAATAAATCCTTCTTCTATGGCTTGTTTCATAGAATATAAATGGAAAGGAACTGGCTTTCCATTGGCTCCTTTGGTACCAAAGACTTCTACTGTTTTTGGTTTTGGAGTCGCTGTAAAACCAAAAAAACTTAAATTCTCTTGTTTCCCACGTGCTAACATCGATTTTCTGATTTCATCCTCTGCATCTTCTTCTAAGCCTGACTCATTTTCTTCTAGTTCTGCTGATTCTAATGATTTTGCAGACAGTACTTCTTTCATTTTTTTTGTTGCTTCACCACCTTGAGAAGAATGTGCTTCGTCTATGATGACGGCATACTTTTTAGCAGGGATTTCGTCAATTTTCTCTAATATGAACGGGAATTTTTGAAGTGTGGTAATGATGATGTTTGATCCTGAGGCTAAAGCATCTGCTAATTGTTGAGAATTTTTGTCAATTTTTTGAACCACACCTTCTTTGTGTTCAAATTGATATATGGTATTTTGTAACTGAGTATCTAATACTTTTCTATCTGTAATTACAATTACAGAATCGAATATTCTTTCATTTTTAGTATTGTGTAAACTCGATAATCTATAAGACAGCCAGGCAATGGAATTTGATTTTCCAGAACCTGCAGAATGTTGTATTAAATAGTTTTTACCCACTCCATGCAACCTAGCATCTTCGGTAGCTTTACGAACTACTTGCATTTGATGAAAACGAGGAAAAATAATGGTTTCTTTTTTCTTTTTTACACCATTTAGCTCAAATTCTTCAACACTTAAGTGTAAGAATTTACCAATAATGTCCATAAAACTATCTTTGGCCCACACTTGTTCCCACAGATAAGCTGTTTTGTATCCCTTTTTATTTGGAGGATTTCCTGCTCCGTTGTTATGTCCTAAATTAAAAGGAAGATATCTTGTGTTTTTTCCTGCTAATTTAGTGGTCATATAACATTCATCTGTGTCTACTGCAAAATGAACTAAGGCTCGCTTTTTAAATTTAAAAATAGGCTCATTCGGTTCTCGATCGTACACATATTGTTTTTTTGCATTGTCTACCGATTGACCTGAAAATTGATTTTTAAGTTCAATGGTTGCTATGGGCATTCCATTTAGAGCCAAAACCATGTCTAAAGAGTTTTTTCCCACTCTCTCGTAATATACTTGCCTAGTTACGGTTAAGTTATTGGCTGCATATAATTTTTCGGCTTCGGGATTTAACGTACTTTCAGGTTTGAAAAAAGCCATTTGAAATTTTACTCCATAATCTGTAAATCCTTTACGAATGACATCTAAGACACCACGCAGCTCTATTTCTTTGATTAATCTGGTAATGACCTTTTTTTCTACCTCTTCTTTGTGAATGGTCTCTAGTTTTTTCCACAGTAGAGGTTGAGAAGATTTTAGAAAATTAGTGACCTCATTAGGAAACAAGCCCAAATCTGCATTAAAGTCTTTTGCTATTCCTTTTGTGTATCCTCCATTTTGGAGTAAAGCTTCTTCTATTGCTACTTCAAAAGTTAATTCTGTATGTATTCCTTTTGCCATTTTTAATCTGTTAACCTGTCTAATTTTCTATAAGTATAACTAAAGTATAACTAAAAAGTATTGTAGTTTTAGTTATACTTTTTGCCATTTAGGGTACCTTGTAGTCCCTTTATTTACAATGGTTTGGTCTTTTTTAGACATTGCGTAAATAATATTTCTGACTTTGTTTGCTTTCTTTTGTTCATCTAAAATATCGGGAAGTATATCTAAAATTAACTTTTCAATATCTTGTTTAGAAGCCGTGTTGTATTTTTCAAGATACTCTAAAATCATTTTTTTGTAATGCTCGTCTTTAAAACCTCTTAATTTTATATAATCCGATTTTTCTCCAGTCACATTAGCAACCAATTCTGAGATGTACAAATTGGGTTTTCTCCCCTCTATTAATTTTTGTTTTTTTAGAAAACGGATTTCTATATCCTTTAGCGGTAAGCCTTTTTGTACTCTATCTAACAAAACCACTGTTTTTAAATCCAAGTCTGTTTTGCTCATTAACAACTTGGTGTAATTTTCATCCCAAATTCTTCCTGGAATTTTTACAATTACTTTGTTGGCATCCGATAAATCAAAATCGGGCATTGGGAAGAAACGTTCTTTTTGTTTTAAAAACATACGTTTGATCCCACTTCCTATGGTGTCTATCATGTTTAGATTGACCATTGCATCGGCCAGAAAAGCATTTCTATAATATTCTGGCGGAGCATCTTGCTCTATCACTGTTTCTACATTTTGTGGTAAAAAAGCACCTAAGTTAGAAAACACCAGTTCGTCTGATTTTTCTACTACTGTTATTTTGCCTTGTAAACTATAGTCTTGATGCGCAATACAGTTGTGTAAAGCTTCACGAATTACAAAAGCATCGTACATTTTAATTTCTGTAGGAAACAAAGAATTGTCTTTGATGTAACGGTAGGTTAGATTTCTTATTCTAGAAAAAACTTCAGAAGAGTTTAGCACAAAAGGAACGGTAAAGTGTTCGTAATCTAATTCTACATTGTTTTTATCTTTTAAAATCCATGAGATTTTTGCCACGGCAGGATTTAGAAAATGTACTGCTTCCTCTTTTCCCAACAATAAAATAGTGGTGTTGGTTATATTACCTTGGATGGTGATTTTTGCTTTGTTTAAAAAAGTACTATCGTTCCAAGTATCACATTCGGTAGCTCTTCTAGGGTTTTTCTCTTTGTACTCTTCACGTGCTTTGGTAATTGCCTTGGGGTCTAAATCTTGTAGTGTTGCTGTAGGAATGATTTGAGCAGACCAATCTACTTTGTTGCTTTGGTTTCTGATGGTTTCTACTTCTACCAAATTTAAAGCTCCTATTTCTTCACCATCACGACCGTAGTAATGTCCTTCCCAAGCAATGGGAATTCCTTTAGGAGCAGGAGGAATTTGAAAAGCTACTACTCTTCCTTCGGGATAAGTAAGTTCGTGAATTTCGGTAAAGGTAATTCTGTTGGTTGTTTTGTTTGCGATTTCGGCTTTTAAGCTATGTAAATCTGCTCTGTTATTACGGTAAGTAGTTCCTACAATAGGTCTAGGAACAGGTTTGTCTTTAATTCCAAAAAGCAACCAAGCAGCGGGCTGATGTTTTAAGTTGGCTTCGTTGGCCAAGGCAGAAAAATACTTTCCTAATTTTCTGGTATCAAAATTAGTTTTGGCTTCTTTAAACTCTACACATTCTGTTTCCGAAATTAAATTACGAAAATGATTTATTTGTGTTTTTAGCTCTGCTTGTGTCATCTTTATTTTAGTTTAAAACAACGTTTCTTATATCTACTTTACCTGTTACTACCTCGCTAATTAAAGCTGTTTTGTATTCTTTTAACAAGGCTATTTCTTGTTGGGTTTTGGTGATGATGGTGTTTATTCTAATTTCTTCACTCTCAATAAAATTGATTATTTGTTTTTGTTCTTCAATTGGAGGTAATCCAAATAAGAATCTTTTTAATTGTTCGAAATTCAAAGCTTCTCTATTACCTCCTGTTTGACACAAATCTATTTGTAATTGACCTATTTTCGAACTCAAAATATAATATATAAATTCAGTTGATATTCTTTCATTAGGTCTAACTATGCAAACATGTTGATTTACATTAGCTTCATTAAACTCATCTGTAACAAAATAGCACCTTCCTATAGAACCTCCTGTAATATTTAATAAAACATCACCTCTTAAAACCTTACTATTAATCATTAGGTTGTGAACATCCTTAGTAATATACGCTACATTTTCTAATTTAAATCCGTCAAAATATACATTCTGACTTCTTATAAGTGGAACCCCTGAAGATCTATAAACCTCAGCACCACCACGAGGAGTAACACCACTACCTATTTTCTGAGTAACATTTTTAATTTTACAAAACTCCCAATGTTTCGGAATTTGACCTAACCATTCTATGCCAGAGTCCTTCATCTCGACTCCGCTCGATAACCCCATCTCGACTCCGCTCGATAACCCCATCTCGACTCCGCTCGATGACCACGTCTCGACTCCGCTTCGACTAAACTCAGTGACCACGCTCGATGACCTGCTTTGGGGAATTCCTTTGGTTACCGCTAGGTTGATGATGGCCGTACGTTCTTCTTGTAGTAATTTTATGAGTTGCTCTTTTTTAGCTACTAAACGGTCTATTTGTGTGGTTTTATAGTCTAGATAGTTAGCAATTTGGTTTTGTTCATCTTTAGATGGAATCACTAATTTGGCAGCCTTAATTAATTCCTGGTTTAATATTTTAGCACCGTAAATATTTTCGTTAGAATTGTGGATTAAAATTCTATCTAATAAATAATAATAATAATTTAAGTTAATATTATCATTTGGAAATATTGAGAAAATAGCTTCGTTTGTATATAAATCCTTAATGGCAAAAGCCATTTGTCCAACACTTAATTTAAAACTATATAGTAATGACCCTTTAGGAACTTTTGTCTTTCCTCTTACAGCTAAGTCTGTTAGTTTAGTTTTAGAATCAGATACATATTTCCCCTCTAAATCCCTAATGGTAATCCAAACGTGTTGACCATCTTTATAATAACCATCATTTCCTGTTGGAGGAGTAAAACCCGTATTTATTTTAAATAAACGATTGATTTTGTCAAGTTTCCAATGCTCAGGAATTTCCCCAATCCATTCAATACCAGAATCTTTGTAATTTTTATATTTTTCCATTATGCAATTACCTGTTTAAGTAAGCCTTCTGTTTCTTGCTCAATGGCCATAATGTCTTTACGGATTTCTTCTAAAGAACGTAAAGGTTTGTATTGGTAAAAATATTTGGTAAAGTTAATTTCGTAGCCTATGTTGGTTTTGTTAGGATCTACCCAAGCATCTGGTACATGAGGCAATACCTCTTTTTGCATGTACTCTTGAATATCCATAGTTAAAGGAATATTTTCAGTATCACGTAAAGAAGCATCTGGTTTTGGGTTTCCTTTTTTGTCTGTTATTATGTCTCCATTTTTATCTCTAGCAGGTCTTTCTACGGTTACTTTGGCATAACCAAAGTCTTTGTTGTTAAAAATTTTGGAATAATCATTATTTGTAAAAGCTCCATAGGTGTTGGTGATTTCTGCAATGTGCTCCTCGGACAATTCGTTACGTTTGTCTCCCAAAGATTTGCTCATTTTTTTGTAGAAATCTACTCCATTAATTAGTTGTACTTTTCCTTTTCGTTCCTTGGGTTTGTGGTTAGAAATTACCCAAATATAGGTAGCAATACCCGTGTTGTAAAACAACTGATTTGGCAATGCTATGACCGCTTCTAGCAAGTCGTTTTCTATGATCCATTGACGAATGCTACTTTCGTTTTTAGATTTACTAGGAGCCCCCGAAAACAAAGGAGAACCATTAAAGACCAAAGCCAAACGAGAACCGCCTTGTTCTTTTGGTTTCATTTTGCTCATTAAGTGCATTAAAAACAAAAAAGAACCATCACTCACAGAGGGTAATCCTGCTCCAAAACGACCTCCATGACCTAAACTGGCATGTTCTTCTTTGACTAATTTTTCTATCTTTTTCCATTTTACACCAAAAGGAGGATTGGTAATTAGATAATCAAATTTTTGATGTTCTAATTGATCGTCAGAAATACTATTTCCTTTTTTAATGTTGGCTGCATTTTGTCCTTTGATGATTAAATCTGACTTGCAAATGGCATAAGACTCTGGGTTTAATTCTTGCCCAAATACTTCTAATCGTGCCTCTGGGTTTAACTCTACCAAATATTCTTCGGCTACAGAAAGCATTCCCCCTGTACCTGCACAACAATCGTAAATGGTTTTGGTAATTCCCTTTTTGGTTAAAATCTCTCTATCGTTTAAGAATAGAATGTTTACCATTAATTTGATGACTTCACGAGGGGTAAAGTGTTCCCCAGCTGTTTCGTTAGAAATTTCTGCAAACTTACGGATGAGTTCTTCAAACATATATCCCATTTCCATACTAGAAATATTATTGGGATGTAATTCGACCTCTTGAAAGCGTTTTACTACCATGAACAACAAATTGTTGTCGTCCATTTTATTTATTTGATTGTCAAATTCAAATTGCTCTATAATTTCCCTTGCATCTTCTGAAAATCCATTGATGTAGTTTCTAAGGTTTAGGGCAATATTATTAGGGTCTGCTATTAATTTTTGGAAATCAAAATTACTTCTGTTGTGAAATTTGTATCCCGATACTTTGTTTAACAAAACATCTACATCTTCTATATCTGTAAGCTTTAATTGCTCGTATTTTTTTAATACATCTTTTTTGGTACTATGTAACACACAATCTAATCTACGAAGTACTGTTAACGGAAGTATTACTTTACCATAATCACTTTGTTTGTAATCTCCTCTTAACAAATCGGCTATAGACCATATAAAATTTGCAGATTCTTTAACGTTCTTCATGTATGTTTTTTTAAACGGCTTGTGTAATGTTTGTGAATTGTTTTGCTATTAATGTTAGCAAACATTAATGATGGATAAATATACAAAGTCCTTTGGTATGTTTTTAGGGTTTTGGGTTATTTGTTGGTAATAGGCAATTGGTTGGTGCATCTCGACTTCACTTCGACTATGCTCAGTGACCACGCTCGATGACCGATAACCGTTGATCGATATTCGGTGAGTAGTGAGTAAAATTAAATATTATAGAGTAGGATACTATTTCTCGATACAAAATACTACACTACGTTTCGTATTTCACTCGAAATGACAATTGTTGGTAAAAAGTAGCAAGTATCTAATATTGAGTAGAGCATAAAAAGTAACAGGTAAAAGTTTTATTAGGAACATATTCGTTGCACTCATTCGATTTCTCTCGAAACGACAGTTGTTGATGAAAGTCTAAAAGAATTGAATTATTTTAAACATAGTTTAAAAGCTTCTTCGGTGACTTTGTAAACTAAGGTATAATGCATTCCATCTTCTCCAAACTTATTCATATTTAACTTGTAGTCTGAAACCAAAACAATGAGCATTTTTTGAGACATGGTCTTGATATAGAGTATATAGTTTTGAAATGCTTGATTTACCATATCATCTTCTTTGCCACCAAAAGATAAATTTACTGTATCATTTTTATTAAAATTTAAAGACTGGGTAACTGTTGAGTGGAGCTCCGCATGTACCGCTTTGGATGTTTGACTATAGAAATCTTTTCTTAATTTAAAGAAAGTCTCGTAAAATTGATTTTTATCTAAATTTTTAAATCTACGCTCAATGATTTTACACGTTTTAGAAGGCTTGGTTTTGTTCCAAATTTCTAAGCTCTCTTCATGAGATGTTGTTTGGGTTGTGTACGCTTTGTAATATTCATCATCTATTAAAATAGCTAATCCCTTTTCTGAAGTTTCCATAAAATTTCTAAATAGCACATCAGATGACTGTGTTAAGCCTTTTTCTAATAAAAGTAATATTGATTTTAAACCATTAATTTGATTGTTTAGCAATAACAAAAAGTTATTCAATCGAATTTTTGTTTCAGAAGTTAAATCAATCTTTATTTTTTCTTGCCAGGTAGGTTGACTTATTAAATACTGAAGTACAAAATATTCATAGATTAATAATTCAAATACTTTTTTAGACAGATAAAGTTCTCCATTTAGTTTTTTTGTATTTTCCTTGTTATTGTATAATAGCTCTACCATTTCATTAGCATCCTCTATCAAATTAACTTCTTCAATTTTTATATCAAAATTTAAAGAGTTTAGTTCCTTTGTTTTTACCTCAACTAAACTTTTTAATAAGCGATCTACATTTTTTTGAAGCTTTTTTCTTAGTTTTTTTATTTCTTTTTTTTTACTCAATTGTAGTAGGAGATTTATTTATAAAAAGATAAAAAAGTTTTAGGTAGCTTGATCTAAAACTCTAAATAAATAACTTAAAAAATAAAGTTGTTCTATGCATTCTTGTTTAGTCATATTAGGATTTAACTTGTGTGCATTAACATTTCTTAATGTCATCACTGCTCCAGAAAACAACCACATAAACCCTAATTGTAAATCTTTATCGTTTGAAAGTTTTATGATGGGATTGTTTTGAGAGAAAGACTTTTGTATTAATGGTGTATTGTCTAATGTCTCAATTCCTGATTTTTGTTTTACTTGATTGACTAATTCAATTGTAGCATCTAACACTGCTTGTCTGTAATGTTTGTTTCTAAAAAGCTGAGATGATAGTTTTACCACTGTATGATGCAATGAATTGATTTCATCATCGGTATCCTCTTTATATACGGGTAATTCTTTGTCTACTTCTTTTAAGAGTATCTGTTTTAATTTTAATATTGATGGTTTTACATCACTCGCAAAATATTGAAAACTATGTGCTTCTTGAATCTGCCCATTTACCTCGACCTCAAAAGGTTCTCGAAGTGCTATTATTGAGGTTATTCCTGTTTCAATTGCTAATCTTTCAAATTTTTCAATAGGCCCTTTATGATGAAAGCGCTTTTTATGAAAAATTTGATTTGCTGTTATTATACTTCCTTGTGGATATAGTCTAATTTCTTTTTGGGATTTATTATAAAAGGTAACAGGTATTTTTCTGTAATCGGGTAATTCTTCCTCTTCTGAATATCCATACAATTCATTTATACATCTTTTTTTTAGGACATTGTTTTTAGTACGTTCAGCATATTCAAGTATTTCAGGAATTGTTATTCGTAAATCTTGAATATTTATCTTTTGAACAATTGAAGTTTTTAATTCTTGAATGCTTTTCATCCACTTGTTTCATGAAGTAATTTAATTCTCGTTATCACTTCTGTAATTTCCTAAATCATCTTGTATTAATACCTCTTGTACTGTTGGCACATTTTCTAATGAAATTAGTATCTGTACACTTCCATAAATCATATGAATAGGTTTAATTTCTATTTACTTTCCCCTAATTTTAACCAGCTATTTTTCTGATTTTCAAAAAACTATTAGTAGTAAAAACAACAAGCATAAAAACTTCGTCTTTTCTCTTTTCATAGCTGAAAAATTACTTATTCAACTCCTTTAAGGTCCAATAGTCTTTCCTCTTATTGTTCACTTTTATTTTTCCTACCTCATGTCCTTTTACAACACCTTTACCGTTCATTGCCCTTATATAACTTAACACATCTGCAATCCATCCATTGTGATTATCTTTTAAAGACATCATTACTCCATAATCAACTCCATCTACCTCTCCTATTAACCCATTTAAAACCAGTTTAACCAAGCGTTTTTTATCGCCTTTAACACGTTTACTTCCAACTAATGGAGGAGCAACCAACGAGCCATCTTCATTAGGTACCCCTTTTAAATCAGCCCCATGACAAGTAATACATAATCCATTATAAATATTATAACCTCTAATAATACTTGATTTATCTCCTGGTGCCCAACCTTTAATTTTATTTTGTAGTGCTAAAAGTGCTAAATCATCTTTCTTTAAACTTTCTTTTGCTGAATGAGATATCACTATATTATCTTGATACTGATTTTTTATTTTTTTCAATAAAGAACTAGCTTGTTTCGTATCGCTATACCTTAAACTTAAAGCCAGTTGATTTATAACCTCAATAGAAGCATCCTCCGATAAAATTTTATATTCACTAAACAAATCTATCTCTTCGTTTTTTATAAAACATTCGCTTAACCTTATGGCATTCATACGAACTCTTGGATCTTCATCTTTGAATTTCTCTATTATAAAATCTTTTTCTACAACACCTAGTCCTTCTAAAGTCCATAAAGCGTGAATTCTTTCTAACCCATAATCCTTTTTGTCATCTCCAAACCATTTAGACCATACACTCTGATTTTGAGTAGCAATTTCTTTTAATAGAGGAACCACTGACAAATCCTCTTTTAGTATAATTAGCTTTTGAGCAGTATTCCTATACCAACCATTACGGTGACCTAAGTACGGAATTAACTCTTTAGCTGATTTATTTAATAGTTGTGGCTGATCATCTGGTTTAAAATCCTCATGAACAATTCTATAAATTCTTCCTCTCCCAATATTCTTATCTAACTTTTTACGCTTAATTACAGGTCTAATTTTACTTCCTTTTCTTGTCCAATTACTCTCTTGAATAATACCTCTATACATATCTACTATATACAAGGTTCCATCTGGGCCCGTTTTAGACCAAACAGGTCTAAAGTTTAAATCTGTAGATGCTAAAAATTCTGTTTGGTAATAAGCATTCTCCAAAACCCTTAGACCTTCTATATTTTTTACCTTAGCCCTTCTTATAAATCTACCCACTGGCTCTGGTATAAATAAATCTCCATACGTATTTTCTGGTAGTCTGTGACCTCTATATATTTCTTGCCCAGCAACTCCTGTAAAGTGATTTAATGTTCCGTCTTCTTTTAATCTTCTAGGGCCTCCTTGTACATCTGGAGTACCTACAATTGGCCAAGTTTCATTAAAACCTTTTTCTAATCTTTCTTTAGGACTAAAATCTCCATATTGCGCATGTTGACCAAAACCATAAGCTGGATTTTCACCACCAGCTGCAGAGTAATACATTATCCCCATATCGTCTTGTGTTAACCCCCATTGTCCAGATGGCATATAGTCTAAAGTATCTACCTCTACTACTCCACCTTTTTTAAATTTAAACCTCATTGGATTGTATGTAGTATAGACATAATTGTCTAGATTCCATAACAAACCACTTTGCTGATGCTCTAAATTTCCTCCTCTACGTTTAGGTACATAATAAACTCTTTTCTTTGTATCTGCTACTCCATCTTTATCAGTGTCTTTGTACAACCACAAATCGTAAGAGTAGGTTTCATTTACAATTAATTCTCCATCTTCTAGTGGTAAAATCATTCTAGGAAGTAATAAACTATCTATAAAAACAGTACTCTTATCCATTTTACCATCTCCATCAGTATCAACTAATTGTTTTATTTTACTAATAGATCTATTCGTTCCTGTACCATCCACATCCTGCATATAGGTATTCATTTCAGCTACATACATTTTTCCATCACCATCCCAAGCTAGAGTTACAGGTTCATCTATCATAGGCTCACTTGCTACCAACTCAATTTTATACCCTTTTGGCAAATAGAAGCTTTTTAAACTTTCCTCTGGTGGATGAACCGTAGAAGGAGCTTCCTTCACAATTTCAGGTTTTGTATACTTAGTATCGAAATATTTTCTTCCTTCCTTTTTACAAGCTACAGCAGTAATAGCTAAACTGATTATTATAACTACTTTATTTCTATTTAAATTCATTGTCATCATTTTCAATATATTATTCAAAAAGACAAGAGACTTACTTTTGTTCTAATTCAATCCCTAAAACCTTATTTACTTTTCCAGGTTGCCCCAACCACTCACCAAAACCAAAATACCCTCCTCCTGAGCCTACAATAATTGGTTTCATTTTCTTTATATCCACTTTATTTTTTTTATTTCCTATTAACAAACCTTCGTTTACCTTGGTATCTATTACCTCACCTATAAACTGAGTATGTCTTCCTAACTTTTCTATTTTTATGACCTTTAGCTCTACTACTACAGGAAATTCTTTTACATAAGGAGCATTTACTATTGAGGACTTAATAGGAGTTAAATTCAAAGTTTTAAACTTATTATAATCTTTACCAGAATGTTCACCAACCCAATCTACATAGGGTAATAAATCCTCACTTGCATAGTTTAAAGTGAACGCTTTAGACTCCATTACATTCTTATATGTTTGTGTGGCTTCTCGTAAAGAAACACTCATACTTAAGGGGCTGGAATTCACGATTCCGCTCCAAGAAGCTGTCATTATGTTGGGAGTACCATCTTTTGAATAAGAACCAATAACAACAGCTGGTAAAGGAAACATAGTAGGTCTCTTTCCTATAGATTTCTTTTCTGTACTTGTTATACTATCCTTAGGTTGTACTATTTTTTCAGGGTTGGTATTGTGATGATCTAGCTTATCTGTAGTTTTTGGATCAATCTTTAATAGTAAAATGATGATTACTAAAATCAACAAGAGGTTCATAATTTCACTTTTCTTCATATTTAATAAGATTATTTTATCAGATGATTTGGTTTGTTTTTTACAGGAATCAAATATGAACCCTGTAGGACATATTCTACACCAAGGTTTAGAATAAAAGAAGGATAGAATAATAAAAATAACTCCAAAGACTATCATTGCCCAAGAAACTATTTCATACGAAAAGGAGGTAAAAGGTTCTATAAAAGATAATTCTGGAAAGAAACCTATTAGTAACCCTACTAATAGTAGGGTAAAAAGAATTGTTTGAATTTCTATACCTTTCCATTTTAACCATTTTAAAGATTTTTTCTTTTTAATTGGTGAAATTTTACCTGCCAATTCTTGAACAGCCCCATACGGACACATATAATGGCAATAGAATTGTTTTTTTGTTGTAAAAGGAAGTACAATGCACAACAGTAACAGCAATATTATTACTGGACTATTATTCCATGGTAAGCCATTAACAAGCCATCCATATAGCAATGCTACAGATAGCATGGTTTTATATAAAAACCCCATTACTAATGCCACTGCAATTAGCATGTAAGTTCTATATTGTTTTAAACTCTTAACATAACATACTAACAAAGCAAATAGTATTGTTACTAAAGTTAGTATATACTGAATAATTTCTTTCAAACTTAAAGCTTGTCCTAAGCTTGCATTCTCTGTTAAATAGGACAATGTATTATTGACTCCTTGGATAATAGCATGACTCGTTTCGGTTGCTGCAGTAATAGCATCTACCTTAGTTTGATATGCTTGCTCTATGGTATTGGCATTCCACTTATACAAAAGCTTATCATCTATAATATATTCCATATACTCTTGCGACTCATGATGCTTTAAAAGTGTAGTTCCTTTAATAATGTTATTTTTATCTATACCTATTAGTACTGGAACGTATCCTGCAAAACCTTTTATATTTTTGGCATAAGCAAAAGAAGAAATTACTTTCCCGATGGTATCATTTTTACTTGAGAATACAAATTGAAATCCTTTTTTATTCTTTACAGAGAAACTATGAGCCAATGGAAAAATGTCCTTAATATGACTTAATTCTACGCTAGGCTCAGTTTTTAATTTGTTATTAAAAAATGTAAAATCTTTTCCTCCTTGAATAGCAATAGCTATTAATAAGAGAAATATTAGAGAGACTTTGTAGGTGTTTGGATTATTATAAAAATTTAACACCTTCTTTTTAATGCCTTTCAAATCTTTCATTCAATCTATTTCTTATAAAACTTAAGTGTATATACCTTCTCTTTATTTTCAATATTTACAATATAAATTCCTGAAGATAGCTTAGATACATCCAATAATTCATCCTCAACAATTAATACAGTATTTATTTGTCTTCTTCCTAAGAAATCGTAAACGTGTACTTTTGTACTACCAAAGAGTCCGTTAATTTTTAAAGTATTTATTACTGAGTTTGGAGACACATAAACTAATTGATTATAAGAATTTTGTTCCTCGTTAGATAAAGAATTATTTATTTTTTCTATGGTAAATATTTCATTGTCACTAATTAAATCGGCATTAAATCTCATGTTATTTTCTCCGTTTACTACAGATAAATATTTATCATTGTTCCCTTTTAATCCATATTCATTACCTCCTAGGTTTACTAAAGAAATTAACTCCCACACTCCTTTATTGGTTCTATTCACTTTAATAGGGTTGTTTCCATTCTCAGAGCTCATGTATAAATTATTCATCCCTTTTATATTATAACCATTCCCATTTACTTCTAAAAGAAAGGCTTCGTTATGTGTAGGCTCCTCATTCTCCGACAAACTAGCTAAAATTCCATTTTCTATACTTATATACTCATTTAAGCTCTTCGATTTTAAAGAAACCATATCTCCATCAATAAAACTAGCAGCAGAACAACTTATCAAAATATTATCCCAACTTATTGTCTCTGTAGATTGTACTACGTTATTATGCTGTACAATCAATTCGTTAATGTTAGGCCAAGCTTCTTTTGCCCAATCTTTAACCTGATATAAAATTTCACAGTCTACTCCTAAATTCTGAGCTTCTTTCAACATCCAATACATATGATCTGCATACATAGGTTCTTTTGTATTTACAGATTTTGTTACATCATAAATTTGTGTTTTATACCACGAGTCTAAATTTTGCGAACCATTCTGCCCTCTTAAATTGTTGGCATTACTTGGAACTTCAGGTAATAAATTGTCATACCTCCACCAATTTTCATTGGAACTAGAAAAATCATTATCACTCAAATAAAATTTATTCTGAGGCTTGTTTACTTCTTTTAAAAACTGCTTAAACTGAGCGTTTAAAACATATTTCAACAAATTAGAATCGTAATCATTTAAAGACTTTATAAATTCCAATGGTTGAAAACCTGCTAGTTGAGAGGCTCCTGCATCTGCTTCTTTTCCTAGAAAATACCACGGCCCCATGACTCTTATTCTAAAACCATTGGCATCATTAGGATTTGTATCTCCAGACCATGTTTTTGTCTGATACATATTGTTAATAGTATGAACGTATCTTAATGGCTGCATAATACCCGATGACTTACTTGAACTTAAAATAAATTCTGGCTGATAATTAAAGTCTACAGGTCCATTGTGTGAATTTACTCCATAGCCTGGTGTTAACACCATCTGTAATTGATACCAGTTTGTTGATTCATATTGTCCCGTTTCTTTAGGTTGTCCTAAAAAATTTTGACAATTACCATCTTGACATCCTGTAATATGAGCAGGTATCTCAAATACATGTTTTCCATCCTCATCAGAAAGAAACCATTGTCTGCTTGAGGGTTTATCGATAGGATTTAAATAATTAGGAGCTTGATCTTGAAGTCCAAACTCATTCATAAATTCAAAGTTTTTTACCGCCATTAGCCTCGCCAAACTTGTTGCTGCAAAAACCTGAGGAACTCCTGTTGTAACTGCATTAAGTCCATCACCTGTATCTGTTCTCCAATGCCCCCCCATATCCTCAGTATCACTACTTAAAACTTGTGCTTGAAAAAATCGATAATGTAGTCTTTGCTCTATGTGTCCCTCCTTTAACAAATCAATATCTGAACTTGGTAAATTCTTCAAATTAACTTTACCATTGGCATCTACATAACTCAACAATAAATCTCTATACTTCTCATACCCTTTTTGGGGGTTTAAAAAACTCTTTTTAATACTTACAAAAGGTGTTTTATCCTCATAGGTTCTTTGGTAAAAATTGTCTTTAGAATAGGCATCCATTGGGTGAATCATTGGTAGCCAATGTTTCCAATCTGGAAATTGTATTGGTAATTTTAACGTAAATGTCTCTGGAGACTTATCAGAATCGAAATAAGTATCCATATCCTCTTGTGTAAAACCTGATGTTTTTCCAAAAAGTTGGATTGCCATATCTTTGTCGTCTTCCAAAACAGCTTCCAAGCCTGCACCGGCAGACCACTCTTCGACAGACTTTGTTTCCAAATCTGGCCCTGGTTGGTAAGGTGGGTTCCATGGTCTACCATATCTATGAATATTCCCTTTATCTCCATCTTTGTCTGATAAAGACCTTATATATGCTGCTATCAGCTTACCTTCTTCTTCTGTTAGTCTATGAAATTTAGCTCTTTCTATAATTGAAAAGTTTGAATAACTAAAAATTTCTAAATCTCTACCGTCTTGTGTATGACAATGTGTACATTTAGCCGATATTAGTTTTGGACCTCCTAAATTGTAACCATACCAAAATCCCTCTTGTCCTTCGGGTATAACACTATTCCACATATCTTGCCCCATCGTTTTTGATTCAAAATCTCCACCCCTTCCATAATACCATAAATCCTTTCCTTTATTAATACTATCATTTAATTGAGAACTAGTTAATACAACTCCATCCTCTGTATATGGATCTTTCCATTCTTCTGGGTTATCTTCTGTATAATAACTTACATTTGGTTGCTGATCTGCTAATGCTGTTTTATTAGCTGGTAAATAATAAGAGTTTCCCTTTAAAATTCTATTTCCGGAATGATCTAAAATATCCAAATCAATTATTCTAAAACCACTAGAGATACCATCTGTTTTTTCAAAACGAAAACGTATTTTATTCTGTCCAACCTTAAAAGCATTACTTGTAAACTTTAATCTAATTGTATTATAGCCCCCATGTACCATACCTCCTCTAGCCATTTCTTGTGGATAAATCTCTGTATTGCTATGATTTAAACTTTCAAAAGCCGCTGTATTTACACTAACAGCTATTTTATCTTGGTAACTAGCGTTATTTATTTGTAAATACAAATTATCAACAACACCAATGTTATTAAACATCGTTTCGTCTATGGTAAACCTTCTTTCTGACACACCTAACTTTAAGCCTAAGCCTTGTAATTCTGGTGTATTGACTGAAATGTTTGCAGGCAAGCCAAAAACCTCTATTGGTAATTTTACTTTTTGTGCGTGCACCATAGTTACAAACAAAACAAAATCCCAAAAAACCACTCTTATAATTTTCCATATTGACAAAATAATACGTACTGTATTAATACAATCTTAAGAATTGATTAATACAGTGACGATTGCTTATTATTCTTTAATAATTTTAAAGACCACTGTACTATTATCGTCCTGAATCCTAAGAAGGTAAACTCCAGAATTAAAACTTGACATATCTATTTGAGAACTCGATTTTTTTATTTCTTTATCTATATGTACTTTGCCGTACATATCGTATATCACAAATTGATAGGTTTCATCAGTCATCCCATTTATTTTCAAAACATTACCAAAAGGATTATTCTGTATGGAAATTTCCGTTCCCTCTACTTCAGGAGTACTTAAATCTTTGTTATATTTTATTTGCAGACTAAATACCTGAGGATTCGTTAAACAATTAGGATCCGTTAGTATATGTAGTTTCCATTCACCTAAATAGTCACTATCCTCATCGATTATAGAAAATATTTCTGGGTCTTTATTATACGCTAATTTATCCCCCCTAGGTGTTTCCCATTGATACCTTCCTTCTAAAATATAATTTGGTTTTAATGTAATTTGGGTTTCTGTATCTAAAATAATTTCATCAGAAGTATTAAATATCCCATTGTCTATTCTGTATTTGATAAAATTTTCTTCCATATTCTGACTATTAGATATACTAACTATTTTACTTACTGTATCAGAACAGGCTAATTTGGAAAATGTAAACTTTCCAAATTTGTTGGATTCATCTAATTTTATTGTATGATTTAAGTTATTATTATTCAATAAAACTGTAGTTCCATCAGGTTGTTCTAAAGAAATATCTAATGGTGAGTGTTTTTTATACACATGCTCTAAAGGTAACTCTTGTGACATTCTCCACTTATGAGCCAAATACCCCTCTAGATAAGTTTGATGATTTTTTGGAATACTGTAATCAAACACCAATACTTCTGAAATAGGTCCTTTATGATACCAATTAGCATTTGCATTTCCTCCTGATATTTGACCTAAATAAAAAGCTCTAGAGGTTCTCATATTGGTATTATCTATTTTAAAATCCTCTTCCAATTTTCCATTAATAAAAACCTGAACTCTATCTCCTTTTTTAACTGTAGTAATAATAAAATTATTTCCATCTTTAAAATACTTCCCATAATGTTTCTCGTCATTATAAACAGTCTGACTTCTACCGTCTTTACTAAACTTAAACCCAAACCCTTTATTGTTCGTAAAATTCCCCATTAAATCTCCCCATTTATTTGACACTCTATACCCTTTACCTGTAACTATCATCGTCCAGTCATTATTTAGAAACTCATCATTTGATGTAGAAAACAATTCTAGACCATCTGCATTACGTTCTCCAAATACAACAGCAGGCAAACCATTCAACCCTTCATTATCATACCTTGGTCTTAGATTATTATTAGTAAGCACTGGTATAGCGTAACCATTATTTGCTTTATTGTACCAATGATTTACAAATGATCTATTAGTAGGCTCATTCGTCTCTTTCACCTTTGTTGCATCAAGCCATAACAACGGTTGGGTAGAAGCTTCTAATTTTAGCTCAAAAACATCATCAAGACAAGCAATATTATTTTTAAAATCTAACCATTCACCAGCATTCTTCTTCATTTTAATGTTCAGTCCCTCAGATGGTAAAATAAAGTTGTTTTCTGCCCAATTATTTAGCGTACAAACGGCATCTTTTAAAGTTACCCTACACTTTACTCGGGCTCCTGTATTTATATTCTCTGTAGACAATTTATTGGTGTTATTTTCTATTTCTTGGTCATCTATCCACCATTCGTACTTTAAATTTTCTACATCTCCAGTTGTTTGAGCTATCAGCACATTCTGATTGGTGTTACACTCGCTTTGATCTTCCAAATCAATCAATAGCTTTAATTCCGTTGTATTTCTATACTTTTCAAAGTCTATATTAGGCCAAGCTTTTTTAGACCATGAAATTAAGTCCTCTATAATATTACAATCTACTCCTAGATCTATAAATTGAGGTATTAAATAATACATCTTATCTGCCCAGTAATCTAAACCTACAAAAGTGTCCATATCCGTTTTTAAATCACTCGTTTTTTTACTAACAGCATCTAAGCCATCGCTACTACCATTTTCAGATCTTTCAAACTTTTCTATGCTATTCACAGGACTATTTACTGCTTCTAAAAATTGTTTTAACTGTGCATTTAAGATCCAAACAGATAAACCAGGTTGAATCTTGTCTAAAAACTTTGGCCAAGCATTCTCTGGTATTTTATTTAATTGATGGCTATCAGACCTTCCTATAATATGCCAAGGCCCTTGTACTCTAATTCTAAAGCCTTTACTGTCATTATTTGGTCCTCCTGCATCTTCCCAATCTCTTATTTGGTATTTAGCATTCATAGAGTGATAATATCTTAAGGGTTCATAAATCCCCGAAGAAGAACTCGCTTTCATTATAAAATCTGGATGGTAATTATAATCAGTTGGTCCATTACCTTGAACAAAACCTCCTTCTCCACCATTTAAAACTAGCTGTAAATGATACCAATTTGTCGACTCAAATTGGCCAACTTCTTCAGGCTGCCCATGAAAAAATTGACAGTTTCCAATTATTTTTTCACCTTCAGGGGTATAAGTATCTTTTACACATGCTTGGAAATGAGGAGGGACTTCAAACACCTGATAATCTTTACCAAACCACTGTCTATTGTTGGGGTTAGGTTTGTAGCCATCTACCTGATCGGGTCTCATAAATTTTTTTGCTTTGTCTTGTAGGTCAAATTCATTGTACAATTCAAAAAACTGAACCGCCATTAACCTAGCTAAACTAGTCCCTGCTAATTCTCTAGGAACCCCCTCTCCTAAACTCTTAGTTGCTTCTCCATCGGAAGTTCTCCAATGTGGAAATTCATCACTAGCTGTCCCTTGTACCAAAAAACCTCTGTAATGATGATGAAATAACTGATTCCATTTATGCAATAATTGATAATCATCTAGTGTTTTCGCTGATTTAGAAAAATTGTTTTCTAAGTAATCTCTATAATCTTCGTATCCTTTTTTGGGATTAAAAAAATCCTCATCTCTTGGAAATCTATCAAAAGCTTTTAACGTTCTTTTTGTAACACTTGCAAAAGGATTGTTCCAAAAATCATTCTTTGTGTATGCATCCATTGGGTGTATTATGGGCAACCAATGTTTCCAGTCTGGAAATTGAATAGCCAATGGAATTAAAGTTCGGTCATACATTTTTTTAGAATCAAACCTTTTGTACACCTCTTCTTGATTGACACCATTAGGAAACATATGTTCTAACATATCTGCATCTTTTTCCAATACTGCATCTAAACCAGCTCCGGCAGACCATTGTTCAATAGGTTTATCCTTTAATTGTTGTCCTGGTTGATAAGGTGGATTCCATGGTCTACCATACCTATGAATCTTACCTCCCGTAGTATTTCCATCTGAATTGGATAAAGACCTTATATAAGCTGCTATCAACTTACCTTCTTCTTTAGTTAAACTATGAAATTCAGATCGTTGAATAATAGATTCATTGGAATACGAAAAAATCTCTAAGTCTCTACCATCTTGTGTATGACAGCTAGCACATTTTGCGCTAATCGTTTTTCTCTTCCCTAAATTATGTCCATACCAGAAACCATCTCTAGTTGACGGTAAATAATTACTCCATAAGTCTTGTCCCATTTTCTTTGTTTCAAAATCTCCTCCTCTTCCATAATACCAAAGACTTTTTCCTTTACTTACACTATCTTTTAACTGATTTATTGTTAAGGCTTCTCCATCCTCCGTATAAGGATCTGTCCATAGTTCTGGATCATCTTCTTCGAACACGCTTTCTTCTAGAATATCATTTTTATTAACATCCAACAAGTTAAATCTCACTACCCTATAACCATTGGAAATTCCATCAGACAAATCAAATCTGAATTTAATGTTGTTTACCCCTTCTAATAAACCTTCAGCAGGTATGGTAAATCGAATTGTATTATGTCCTCCATGTACCATTCCTCCTCTTTCTTTCTCTGGACTTAGAATAGCACAGTTCGTGTGGTTCAAGGAAATCCAATCTTCGTTGTTAATTTGAATAGACCCTTTATTTTGATAGCTCAAATTATTTATCTGAAACCATACTTTGTTTACTAAACTTACTTGCTGGTTGCTTAAATAAAATTGCCTCTCTTTTACCACTCCTTCTTGTCCTAAAACTTCCACAGGTAAGACTATATTTTGGGCATTAACACTCACATATGCAAACCAAAATATTAATAATAAAGAAAGACTAATTTTATTCATTTCACATTTTTTTAACTTCAAAAACAAATAAAACGCTACACACTTAATTTTTAATTAAAAAAAAATTAATCTCATAAAAAAAGAAACTCTTACGTTAACGTAAGAGTTTCTTAGAAGTTTAATAGTTTCTAGTCTTAATAATATACTTCTAATATTTTTGCTTTATTGGATGACAAGCTAATCTTATTTAACTCATTTGGAATTAATATTGTCTCCCCCTTTTTAATTACTATAGTATCTTCTTCTGTTTCCACAGCCAACACTCCATCAACACATATGTAAATTACAAATGAATCTATTTTAGCGTAATCCTTTTTAACAACACCCTCTATATCTAGAATATTAGATTTAAAGTAAGGAGTATGTACCAATTTGTTTGATACATTTTTATCTAGTTTGTATTCTGTTTTATAGTTATCCTGTACCTTAAAGTCTAAAACATCTAAGGCTAAGTCATTATGTAGCTCTCTCTTTGCTCCAGTTTTAGCATCTACTCTATCATAATCATAAATTCTATAAGTTACGTCTGATGTTTGTTGAATTTCAGCCAATAAAACCCCAGCTCCAATAGCATGTACTCGTCCTGTAGGAATATAGAACGTATCTCCACTTTCTACTTTTTCGTGATGCATTACATCTAAAACTGTATTGTTATTTAAATGCTTGGTATACTCTTCTTTTGTTAACTCAGATGAAAAACCCGCAATTAACTCAGCACCTTTATCTGCCTGCATTACGTACCACATTTCGTTTTTTCCAAAAGAATTATGTCTTTCCTTGGCTATCTCATTACTTGGGTGTACTTGAATAGAAAGTGGAGTCTTAGCATCTATAAACTTAATTAATAGAGGAAATTCTTCTCCAAAAATGTCATACACTAAATCTCCAACAAGATCCCCCCTATACTTTTTAGTTAGCTCTCTTAAACTTAGTCCTGCAAATTCTCCATTTGCAATTAACGTTTTATCACCTTTGACATCAGAAATCTCCCAAGATTCTCCTATATTTTCTTCTTGATATTCTTTGTTTAATGTTTTTTTTAATTTTTCTCCTCCCCAAATTCTATATTTAAATAAAGGATTAAATTTTAATGGATATAATTTCATATTTAATAATTTAAAAAACGCTTCTTACTAACCCTCCATCAACTCTTATATTTGATCCATTAATAGCTGAAGCAATATTGCTAGAAATAAAAACAACTGTATTTGCTATTTCATTTGGATTTATAAAGCGTTGTATTAATGAGGTTGGTCTATTTTCTTCTATAAATTTTTTCTCAGCTTCTTCTTGAGATAATTCAGGAAACAAATCTCCCACAAATTTTTCTACATTACTTGTTTTTGTAGGCCCTGGTAATACACTGTTTACTGTAACTCCTGTATTTTTAGTCATTTCAGCTAAAGCTCTAGAGATACTTAATTGCATCGTTTTTGTAGCACTATAATGAACCATTTCTGGAGCTGGAGAAATAGCCGATTCACTTGAAATAAACACAATTCGTCCTTTCTTTTTCACCAACATTGATTTTAAATAATGTCTTGCCAAACGTACTCCACTCATTACGTTAGTTTCAAAAAGATTTTGCCAATTTTCATCCATTTCATTAAAAAAACCTGGGGCTTCGTAAATACCTAAGCAGTTTACTAAAATATCTATCTCTGGAAATTTAGCAATTGTTTTATCACATCCTTCTTTGGTGGCATTATTTGCTACTAAAGAAACTAACTGAGCATTGGGTACTTCTTTTTTTATAGAAAGAATTGCATTTTCTACCTTTTCAGTAGTTCTTCCGTTTACAATAACTTTTGCACCTTCTTCCGCAAATGTAGTAGCTATTGCTTGGCCTATGCCTCCTGAAGAGGCTGTTACTAAAACTAATTTATCTTGTAAACCTAAATCCATAATACTTAAAGTTTAATAAATAACACTTGATTAGTTCCATGTTGTGGAAAACCTAAAACATTCAGTTCTTCTGAGTAGTTAGGATCCGTAGGGTGACTCAAACCACTGATAAAAACTTCAACGGTTTTCTTCTTTGCATCTACTTTTAGCACTTTTCCAGAAGCCCAATCTGTTATATAATAATGTTTTCCGGATTTGGTAATCCCCTCAATATTTCCGATTTCTTTTACTAATGATGTAATTTTTTTGGTTTTTAAATCTATACTCAATAAATCCCCAAACTTTGTCGTCTCAAAAGTATTAAGAGTCTTTAAAACACCCCATGAACCAACAATAAGCTTGTCTTTTTCCATGTATAAACCATCTGGAGATTCCAACCTTGAGGTTTCCAACCATACTTCAATCTCTTTTGTTTTTTCAGTTATCTTGTAAATTTTATTTCCGAAAAAATCAGACACGTACAAATCTCCATTTTTGGCTCTTACAATGTCATTAACAAACTTAGCCCCTTCTAACTTGTAAAACTCATCTACCTTTGCCTCTTTAATATTAATCTTGTAAACTCCATTTCTATCACACGCAAATAGATAATTTTTTGTAATTGTCATTCCAGATATTGCATGCATCTTTTCTTTCTTTCCTATCCACACTTTATTCAAAACCTTACCATCTTTGTCAAGTCTAGTTATCCAAGCATTTTCATCCTCTGCTAAAGAAATTCCACCACCTAAATTAGATACAAACCACGTTTGTGATTGCTTGTGCCATACCACCTGATCTGGAGCATCGTATATCACATCCGTTTGTGAATAAACTAAATTCACTGTTAAAAAAAACAGTATTGTACTTTTTCTAATCAATTCCATCACTACTTAATTTAAATATTTCGATTCCCATTCTCTCCAAACTTTTAAAGACTTTGGTAAATAATCTTCAGGTTTACTTTTAATATTAAAGTTGATAAAACCAACAGGACCTTTGTACTTAATTTTTTTTAAAGCTTTCAAAAAAGGAGCATAATCAAATTTCCCTACTTCAAGTGGTTGTATTGTACTGCTATCCATAGTTCCAAAAGTTCGTCTGTCCACTGTTTTATCTGCTCCTGCAATTGTTATGGCTCCAATATATTCTTTCACATTCATTACTACTTCATCTAGCCTGAATCCATTCCCAGCTCTCATCTCATGACAAGTATGCACTGCTAATTTCAAATTTGGACTATTTATTTTTGAAACTAACGGCAATGCTTGTTCTGCAGCATAGAAATAACAGTTACTGTGAGGGTATAAAACAACAGTCACCCCCTTTTTTGTTGCATAATTTACCACTTCACGCAACTTTGCTTCTACAACCTCTTGATTAACACCTTGAATCATTTTTCCAAACACAAACCATAAATCAATATTTTTATTTTGTATTTTATCTATCACTAACTTCCAACTTTCTTTAAAACTTACTGGTTGATTGAAATTATATCTAAAAAAAACACTGTATATCTTAAAGTCTGCTAATGAATTTGCTTTAGGTATATATCTATCTAACTCTCTAATATCAGTTAAATTGGCTATAGGAAATGTAATTCCACTATAACCAAATCTATACAACGAGGTAATTTGTTCTTCTGGAGTTTGTTTTTCTAACAACCCAAAATTATAAGCATAAAACGGCCTTTCTTCTTTTTCACTACTTATAATCTTTTCTTTTATTAAGGTACAACTTGAAAAATTAAGTAATAAACCTATTACGAGACTTATTTTTTTTAGAGTATTCATTTTATATGGTTATGACTTAACTATAATTCTATCTTTTACTCCTTGGTAATTTTTAGATTTATTTTTCTTTAGCCACTCTAATAAATCACTTCTTAATTCCTCAACTTTTTCTTGATATTTAAATCTATCTGGGTTATTTCCTAACAAATTATTCATTTCATAAGGATCTTCTTTTAGATTATATAAAACATCTATTACATTAGAAGTTGATGTTTTGGGAATGTACATTTTCCAACCATCTTTTACAATCATGTAATTAGGAGAAACATCTCCTCTATAATCCCATTCTGTCACTACATATTTACCATGTTTCCTATCTGTACCTTCAATCAGTCCTCTTAAACTTTTCCCATCAGATGGATAGGTTCCCTCTATTTTTAAATAATCTAAAATTGTAGAAAACAAGTCAATTGTTGATACATATCCATCTACTCTTGTTTTAGGTTTTATGGACTGAGGATCTTTAATAATTAAAGGAATATGAGAAGACTCTTCATAAAAAACATTCTTTTCTCTCATTCCATGAGCCCCCAACATTTCTCCATGATCACTGGTGTATATAATCAAAGTATTCTCTGCAACACCTTCTTCGTCAAGCTTTTTAAAAATTTTACCTAACCAATCATCTAACTCTGAAATTAAACCATAATATTCTGAAATCATATGTTTAATTTTTTCTTTGTCAGCAAAAGAAGTTAACTGTTTTCTACCATTTGCATTACTGTATGGATTATTTTTCATCGAATCGTTTATACTTACTGGAGGTTCCATGTCTTTTGCAGGATATTTGCTATAGTATGGTTCAGATACAATCATTGGTGCATGGGGAAAATGAAAAGAAACTGTTATATTAAACGGTTTATCTTTTAAACGCTCAATAGCATTGATTGTTTGTTTGGCTTGATAAGCTGTTAAGGTATGTTCTTTCGGAATTAATGACTTACCATGATAGTTTGGTTGAGACTGTTTATTATCGGAATGTTGATATTCTAGATTATAATTAATATCCATTTGATTTGGAATGTATGCTCTATTGGTAAATTTATCTAAATGCTCTCCTTTTTTTAATTTCCTTTTTGGATAATTTTTATTTAAATAATCTGCATACATGTGACTTTGTCCACCATGCTCAAACATCGATTTTCCATTAGAAGCTACTTTCTTTGGATTTTTATACACTTTGGTGTGATTTGTCATCGAATGCCACTTTCCATAATATTCACTGTGATATCCATTCTTAGCTAAAATTTCATCAAATGTTAAGGAGGTCATTACTGGTTCTTTGTCGTAGAAGTACGTTTTATCATTGGTGTTTACCCCTGTATTTTCAACTGTCATACCTGTTAAAATAGATGATCTAGCAGGACCACAAACAGCCATTGGTGTATATGCATTTCTAAAATAAGCACCTTCTTTTGCTAAACGATCTAAATTAGGTGTTTTTAACACTTTATTTCCAGCAAAACTTAAAGCATCGGACCTTTGTTGATCCACAATGATAAAAAGTAAATTTTTCTTCTGTTGTGCTTTTGAGTTTACGGGAAAAATTAAGCCTACTATAGTTAATAGGAAAAAAATTGTTTGTCTCATTTATTTTATTTTTTCATTTTATTAATAAATTCTCCAAAAGGTCTATCAGGAAATGTTACCAATTTTTCTAGCAACTTCTTTTTCATTTCGTCAGCTTTTTTACTATTTATATTGTATAAATTTTTGGTTTCCTCTGGATCAGTAACCCTATTAAACAACTGATTTTTATCAAAGTAAAGAGGATGATCTTTGGCACCATAATATCCTAAATGTCCATTTCTTACATAATGTGGTAATTTATGATCATGACCTTTATATCCTTTAAACATTTTTCCTGAATCTACGATTCTTTGGCTTGCTTCGTCATATCGAACGGCAATGTATTTCCAATCTTTTGTTCTAACCCCTCTAGCTAAACCTATTTCAAAGAATAAATAATCACGTATTTCTTTTTTTTCTTTTCCAGCTAAAACATTTGTTAAACTAAGACCATCTATTGAATCTTTTACTTTTGTAACCCCTGCTAGTTCTAAAAATGTAGGTGTAAAGTCAATATTTTGCACCATCCCATCGTAAGTAGAATTAGGCTTAATTCCATTTGGCCAGTGCATTGCTAACGGTACCTCTAAACCACCTTCATATAAAGTTGCCTTTTCATAATCAAAATTTCCGTGATCTGAAGTAATTACAATTAACGTGTTCTCATATACTCCTTTTTCTTTTAATTTTTTTACTACAGCACCCACTGCATAATCAAACCAAGTTAACCATGCATGATCAACATCTTTATTAAGCCTTTTTACCTCTTCTTTTATTTTATCTCTAGATGGTAAATAGCTATAATCATTATTATCATACCCCTCTCCATTGAAAGAAGGATTTGAATCCAAACCGTAAGGATATTTACCCCCTCTTCTAATCCATGGGGCAGGTCCATGAGGAATGGTTTCACTGTAATACAAGAAAAAAGGTTCTTCTTTATCTACTTGATCTATAAAATCTAATGCAGCTTTGTTCTTCCACTCAACATTATGTACATTTATAGAGTCATTGAATAGTTCTCTTAAATTGGCTGCGTATACACCATTGGCATAATCAAAACCAAAATCTTGAATTCTTTTACACCAAATCTCATGATTGTGATGTATTGCTTTATTTACCTCTGGGTCTTTTGGATTCGCCTTTTTATCATAACTTTTAAAAGGAGGCAATTGCTTTTCTTGTTTGTGCAACAAATTATGATCTATAATATGGCTCTTACCTACAAAACCTGTTTTGTAACCCGCCTTTTGTAATAACTTAGCAAGGTTGTCTTGGTCTTCTTCAAGTTCAACATTATTTTCTACTCTTGTCATTTTCCCTTTAGGGTGTAATTTCATAAAAACACTTCCCTTAGATCTTCCTGCATAACGTCCTGTTAAAATAGAATATCTACTTGCTGAACACACTGGTGTTGAAACTGTTGCGTTGGAAAAAATCATCCCATTTTTAGCTAATTCATCTATTATAGGTGTATGTACATATTTATCCCCATTAAAACCAAAAGGTCGAGACTCACCAGCTGAATGTGGTTTGTTAATAGGTATTGAACTTTGGTCATCTGTTAAAATGAATACAATATTTGGTTTTTTATTATTTTGTGAAAAAGCACTTATTGATATGAACAGTGCCAATAATTGGTATTTTATATTTAGTTTCATTGTTCTTAAATTTATTTTTTCCAAATACCTTTTGATGGTGTATTTATTACTTTTTCTAAATACCCTTTTGCTTTGTTTGTTATTTTTTCTTGTGTATCAATCACATTTGTAGCTTCACCAGCATCTGTAGAAAGATTGAATAACATTTGTTCTCTTATATCCATAGGTCCTCCATTAGCAGATTCTATATATTTCCAATCCCCAAAACGAATCGCCTTTCTACCCGAGGCATCTCTATGTACCAATGGGGGTCTTTCATAAAATTTTGTAGGTTTTAAAACTGCTTTTTTAAAACTGTAACTATCAGGAGCATCCTTTTTTTCTAACCCTTTATTATTTCCAATGTAGTCAGCTAAAAACCCATAAATATCTACGGTAGACACAGTAACATTTGATATTTCATTCCCTTTTAATACATTAGGATGGTTAACAATGAAAGGAATTCTGAATCCTCCATCCCAAATAGTATGCTTATCACCTTTATAATCACCATTAATTTTTAATCCTTTGTTTACAGCAAAATTTTCTGGCATTATGTCTTTTTTATTAGGAATATCTCCTCCGTTATCACTCGCAAAAACAATAATTGTATTCTCTCTAATACCTTTCTCTTCTAGGAATTGGATTAAGTCACCTAGGGACCTATCAATATCTTGAATAAAGTCTCCATAGGCTCCAGCATTGCTCTTCCCTCTCATTTTTGGGCTAGGAACAATTGGATGATGCACCGCAGCAGCAGCATAATACAAGAAAAAAGGTTCGTCTTTTTTTACTGTTCCCAACCACTCTAGAGCTTTGTTTGTTAAATCATCAGTTACATTTTCTGTAACTCTTTGAGGTGCATCATACCCCGTGTATTGCTTTCCATAAAACGATTTCCCATATGCGCATATTTTATCCGATCTTAAACCGTATATTTTATTGTTTTCAATATACACCTTGTGTCCATCATCAAGATTGTTTGGGAGTGCAAATGAATAATCGAACCCATAATCAGTTGGAGCTGGATAAATGGTTCCCAATAAGTTTTCGAATTGCTTTTCTTTAAAACCTAGATGCCACTTACCAACCATTGCTGTTTGATACCCTAATGATTTCATATATTTAGGTAACGTTTTTTTATTCACGTCAATTAAGGCTGGATCATTCATATTTACAACACCTTTCTTTAACTTTGACCTCCAAGAATATTCACCTGTCATAAATGCATAACGTGTTGGTGTACATACAGATCCTGTTGTATATGCATTGGTAAACCTTACACCTTGATCTGCTAACTTATTGATATTTGGTGTTTTTATTAATTCTTTAGATGCTCCATACACATTTGTTGAACCAAAACCAAAATCATCCGCTATGAAAACGATTACATTTGGTTTTTTAGATTGTGAATTCGCCTTACTATATACCAACCCAATACAAACTATAAGAATTAGTCCTTTTATTAATCTATTAATTTTCATTATTCTCTATTTTTATTTTTCTGTTAAAAAAGTTTTATTCATTAAATTACCATACCATGCAATAAACAAGAAGCATATAAAAGGTAATACAAAAGAAATATTTACCTCTGAAACCCCCATAACTGTTGTGTCTGCAACACCTGACCCACCTATATCTATTATTTTTCCTTGTAATTTCGGCATCAAAGCCCCACCTACAATTGCCATAACCAAACCTGCAGATCCAACCTTGGACTGTTCTTCTGTTAAATCTCCTAAAGCAATACCATAAATTGTTGGGAACATTAAAGACATAAAAAAAGAAACACCTACCAAACAATACAAACCTGTAACATTCTGAATAAAGATAGTTCCTAAGACACATGCCATAGCTAGTAATGCAAACATCATTAACAACATACCAGAACTCATAAATCTCAATAAATAAGTTCCTACAGCCCTACCCACTGTAAACAATATAAAAGCAACCATTTGATAATAACCAGCTGTCACACTATCAACCCCAATTCCTTCTGCATACTGATAAATATAAGTCCAACACATAATTTGACCACCTACATATAAGACTTGAGATACCACACCAAGTACATACTTTTTATTTTTTCCTAAAACCGAAAAAGTTTCACCTATCTTAGGCATCCCCCCTTCCTCTTTAGACTGTGGCATTTTACTAATTAGAAACAATACAAAAACACCTATTATCACCAATCCTAAAACTACATACGGATTTCTAATTACCATTAAATCTGATGTTTTTATTAAAATTTTAGAAGCTTCTTCTAATGAAGAAAAGTCTTCAATATCATCTGATTGTAAGTTTTTTAACACAAACTGTTGTGCTACAAACAACCCTCCAATTAACCCCACAGGATTAAACGCTTGAGCTAAATTTAAACGTTGTGTAGCCGTTTCTTTTGCTCCCATAGCCAATGCATATGGATTTGCTGCTGTTTCTAAAAAAGCTAGACCAAATGTAAGTATGTATAAACCCATACAAAAAAACCAAAATTCTTCTGTTATAGCAGCAGGATAAAACAGTAAAGCTCCTACAGAATACAATCCTAATCCTATTAGAATTCCTACTTTATAGGAAAACTTTCTCATGAACATTGCTGCAGGCAATGCCATACAAAAATAGCCTCCATAGAATGCCATTTGTACCCAAGCCGCTTCTGAATTTGATAACTCTAATACTTTTTTAAAAGCTTGTACCATAGGGTCTGTAACAGCATTTGCAAACCCCCATAATGCAAACAATGAAGTTATTAAGATAAAAGGAACTAAATCTTTTTTAGCTACCACTGGTATTTTTTTCTGATTTTTCATTTGTGTTAATTGTAATTTGTAATGTCTTTTTTAATTATTTCTTTAAAATTTAGTTTAATAAAATGGTTTCTTAGACCTAAAATTATCTTAGCAATATTAAGAGCGTTGGTTAATTTTTTATTAAAATTTCCATAATCTTTAGTGTTAATTAAGGATTCATCATTATTATCTCCCAAGCTTAAAACTATTCACAAACACTATCTGTCAACACATTAGCAAACAACTACTAACTCTTATACCCTTACTAATAAAATTATCCCATAAAAAAAGGAGAGCTTTAACACTCTCCTTCCTCACTAAAATTCAAAAAATCTTTAGATATCTATCTTTTAGGCATCTCAAACTGAACTGGAATTTCATTTCTTAACATTTTAGCTCCTAAACCTGTTAGCCATAAATAATGATCAGAAGGCATATCATCATTGTTGATAAAATGAGCTTTATCGCTATTAGGAGGTGTATTAGAAACTTTAAAAATTGCTGTCCCTTCATCCACCTCATCAAACATTGCAACATAAATCATTTTTGAACCGGCACTAATTGCAGTGGTCATTTGATCCCAATAAAACCTACCTCCCAATCTTGGAATAGCTCCATAGGCAGTATATTTTGCTAAATCAGGATGGTTTAACGATAAATTTCTCCAGCTAAAACCTGGTGTAATTACTGGAACATAGTCTAAATTACGTTCTTTTGTCCATTTGATATCTTCTATAATATGATCTCTTAAATGATCTGTTACATTATGTACCAAAGGAGTAAAACGTTGCACCATCCATGGCAATACAATATCTACAGACTCTATAATTTCATGAAGATATGGATCTGGCAAACAATCTTTATTCAACTCCCTAAAGTAAGTTGGAACCCCTAATAAAACAGAACATCCACCATAAAAAGGATCATTTTTTAAGAAATCAATCAATTTATTAATTCCTATTTTTCTAGTATCATAAGGTCTATCAGGAAAACCAACCCCCCAAATAGCGACAAGAGGCTTGTTATTATGGTATAAATATGTTTGCCCTTCTCCTTGATTTGTTATTTTCAGCTTATCAACCAACATTTTCCAATCTTCAATCACACTAGAACAGTCTTCTCCTGGTTGGAGCCCTGACAAATCGTACATTAAAGAAATAGCTCTCCCATTCTTTTTAGCCTCTACCAAAGCATTTTTTAAGATTATATCTTGTGGTTTACTGGTATTCTTATTTTTAGTTACTCCAAAAAATCGTTGCATAAAAACTCCATCCACCCCATAATCTTTCATCCATTTAAAATGTAATTCTGTGGTACTTTTATCTACAGAACTAAATACCTCTGCTGACTTTCCATTTTTATAGTTAAACTCTGTTTTATAAGTCTTTTTGTATTCACTAACATCTGGCCAAATGTCTATGGTATTGTTATCTGCATTAAACTTATTACCATTTCCATAATGTCCCCAGCCTTTATTTACAGGATCACCTTTAGCTCTAAACCATCCTTGGTAACCTGCCATTACCAAACCTTTGTAACTTTTATACTTACTAGTTACACCATGTTTAGTTTGGGCTGATAGTGTTGTTACTAAACATAACACAACACCTGATACTACTAATTTCTTTAATTTCATTTTTAATTAATTTGCGGGTTCAACTTTATATCTTCTCTTAATTCTTGCATCTGTCATTAATCTGAGCTCGTCTAAACTTTTATTCATACCTACTTCTTCTCTTAGGATTTTTAGTCTTTTTTTCAAGCTTTTTACTAACTGTACATTCTCTTTTTTATCGTAAATGTTTTCAAGTTCATTAGGATCCTTTTTCAAATCATAAAGTTCCCACCTATCCATATCATAATAAAAGTGAATTAATTTATATCTGGATGTTCTCATTCCGTAATGTGGCTGAACATGATGCCAATACGGGTATTCATAATAATGGTAATACACAGCATCTCTTATCTCCTCTTCTGGATTAGACAAAAGCTTTGTAAAACTTTTCCCTTGTATATTTTTAGGGACTTCCACACCTGCTAAGTCCAATAAAGTAGGGGAAAAATCTATGTTAGAGACTAGTTTATCACTACTGAGTCCAGGTTTTATTTTTTTAGGATATCTCATTAATAATGGCATGTGTAAAGACTCTTCATAAATAAAGCGTTTATCAAACCAACCATGTTCTCCTACATAAAAACCTTGATCTGAAGTATAAACCACAATAGTGTTTTCTGCCAAACCACTCTCATCTAAATAATTCAACATCTCACCTATAGCATCGTCTACTCCTTTTACGCATCTTAAATAGTCCTTTACATAACGTTGGTACTTCCAGTTTTTCCTTTCCTGATCACTCATTGAATCATCTGGTGTCCAAAACTCTCCATCTTCATTACCATACTTGTTCCAATCAATTAACTCTTGTTCTGTAAGGCTTTTTGGTGGTTTAATCTTAACATCTTTCCTATTCATATGACCATCAATTCTCATCCAGGCTTCTTCTGCAGCTCTTCTTCCTTTGTAATCATCATTAAAAGTTGTTGGATAAGGAATCTCCACATCCTTTAAATAATCTTCATATCCTGGTCCTGGTTCCCATGGCCTATGCGGTGCTTTAAACTGGTACAATAACATAAAAGGTTCTTTGGCATCCTTTTGCTTTTTTAACCAAGAAATAGCATTATTCTTTATTACAGTTGTGGAATATTTACCTTCTTCTTTTACTAGTTTATTACCTGTAGTTTCGAAAACAGGATTGTAATAAGAACCCTGCCCTTCCTTATTAAACAGCACCTTATAATAGTCAAACCCTGTTGGAGCAGTTCCTAAATGCCATTTTCCGATAACTGCTGTTTTATAACCTGCTTTTTGAAATAGTTTAGGAAACGTTTGTTGATTTTCATTAAAATCTCCTCCTCCTTCGTTTTTGTAAAAACCATTTATATGACTATAATTCCCTGTTAAAATTGATGCTCTAGAAGGTCCGCATATAGCATTGGTACACAGCATATTCTTAAATAATATTCCCTCATTTGCTATCCTATCTATATTGGGAGTAGGTGCTACTTTTGCCAAAAAACCATTGTATGCACTTATAGCAGAGAGTGCATGGTCATCTGTCATAATGAATAGGATATTGGGTTTCTCTATTGTTTTTTCTTTGGTTGTTTTACAATTAACGAAACTGATGCTAATAACTATTAGTAATAATAACCTCTTTATCATATTATTTATTTAAAAGTCTTTCTATTTAATCACGTCTTTGATATAGAGTTCTAAATATTTGTAACACGTCGAAAAAATGAATCAACTAATGTTATTGTAAACTATTTAGCACAGGAAGCTAAATAATCACAACAGGGTTAATTTTAAATTAATAATCAATTAATTACTTAAGAAGGGTAAATACTACTTACTGTATAAAGTTTTTAAAGTTCTGAAATAGTGTGTTTTCAATAAGTAAACAGAAGTTATTACTATAAAAAAAGAGGTTATCTAAATATTTAAGACAACCTCTTTTATGAATCTAATTAGAATACAATTCATATTCTACTAGGTTATTTTAATGGTTATACAACCATTATTTTTTAAAATCATTAGGACTAAAAGTTAAAACATCACCTCTATTTGTATTTTTTGTGATAACATTTTTTTTGTATCGTAGGTTCAACTTCCCCCCATTAATTGACTTTACTACTACCTTGCTTAATTCTCTTTCTTTCCATAAAATAGAAACTTCAAAATTCCCCCTGGCTTTTAATCCAAAAATTTCCCCCTTTGAAATTCTGGATGGTAAAGCAGGAAGTATATCAATGATTGTTTCTCCCTTACTGTTTTTTAAATGATTTTGTAAAATCATTTCTGTAATTCCAGATGTAATCCCAAAATTTCCATCTATTTGAAAAGGTGGATGTGCATCAAACAGGTTCAGATATAATCCTCCTTTTTTATTCTTATCTACCGATTTTTTTACAGGTACAACTAACTCTTTTAATAATTGAAAAGAATGATCTCCGTCTAAAAGTCTTGCCCAAAAATTTATTTTCCATGCTTTTGACCAGCCAGTTCCACCATCACCTCTATTCTGCAAAGTAATTTTACAGGCTTCTGCCAGTTCAGGTGTGGTTAATGGATGAATTTCACTACCTGGATGTAATCCCCACAAATGAGAAATATGTCTATGCTTATCCTTAGGGTTATCAATATCCTTAACCCATTCTTGTAATTGACCATGCTTACCTATTTTATTAGGCATAATTCTGTTCATTTTTTTTTCTAATTTCATTCTAAACCCTCTATCAACATTCAGTATTTTAGAAGCTTCTATGGTCACCCTAAATAAATTTCTTATAATCTGATGATCCATTGTTGGTCCCATAACCAGCCCTCCATGCTCTGGGCTATTACTTGGCCCACTAATTAACAATTCTTTATTATCTGGAAACTCTAAAAGATAATTAGAGAAAAACAAAGATGCCTTCTTTAAAATAGGATAAGCCATTTTCTTTAAAAAATCCTTGTTCTGAGTAAATTCATAATGCCACCACAAATGTTGAGACAACCAAGCTCCACCTGTTGGCCAAATTCCATGATTCGATCTATTAATTGGTGCTGCTCCTCTCCATATATCTGTATTATGATGTGCTACCCATCCTGGCATATTATAATGCTCTTTAGCAATTTTTTCACCCGTATTAGATAAATCATCAATCAACTTGATAAGTGGCTCTGATAACTCCGATAAATTTGTTACTTCTGTTATCCAATAATTCATTTCAAGATTGATATTAAGGGTATACTTACTCCCCCAAGGTGGACTTATTCTATCGTTCCATATACCTTGTAAGTTTGCTGGTTGTGTTCCTTTTCTAGATGAAGAAATCAACAGATACCTCCCATATTGATATAGTAAAGCAACTAGATTTGGATCCATGTCTTGAGAGAAAGACATCAACCTTTCGTTTGTAGGTCTTCTGGAAATCTTGGTTTCTCCTAAATCTATATGCAATCGATTAAAATATTTTTGAAAATCTTTTATATGGTTTTCTTTGACTAAATTGTATGGTTTGTTATTTAGTTTTTTAAAATATTCTTTACACCTTTTATGTGGATTTCCACTTATATCTTTAAAATTGACAAAGTTTGTTGCTCCAACTAAATAGCATGTTACCTCAGTAGCGTTTTTAATTGTTACCTTATTATTTTTGGAGATTAATTCCCCTCCTTTTTGCACTAATTTTAAACGAGCCTCAAACTTAATCTTACTTAACGGGAACTTATTTTTATTTATATCTAGATCGCGTTTAAAGTTATCTGCCTTACCTTTTATAACTATCTCGTTCTCTTCAATAGAAACCTTATAATCAGAATGATTAGAATCTAAAGTAATATCAAAATTTAGAATTCCTTTAACACTTGATGTAAGATGAACAACTATAACCTGATCTGGATGAGAAGCAAAAACCTCTCTTTTAATAACAGCTTTATCTAATTTATACACTGTTGATGCAATGGCTCTTTCTAAATCTAAACTTCTCTTATAATCTGTTACATTGCTATGATTTTTAAAATCAATCAATACATTCGCAAAGCTCTGATAGCTAGACTGATTTATAGGATTAGACATGAATTTCTTATTCGCAATTTCTTCTGCTTCTTTACGTTTACCATCCCATAAGCTGTTTTTAATCTTAGCCAAGCTTTTAAAAGCTCTACGATTAACATAATCATGAGGTTGACCAGACCAAAGTGTTTCCTCATTAAATTGAATAACCTCTTTTGTTTTTCCTCCGTAAACCATTGCCCCTAACCTTCCGTTACCTACAGGTAAAGCATCGTTCCATGTATTTGAAGGTTGATTATACCATAAAGTCAATGAAGGATCAGACAAAGTCTGCCCCTTCATTGATAATGTTATAAAAATAATACATATCAAACTATTGAATCTTGATTTAATCAACATACAATTCTGTTTTTAATTTAATATCTGATGAAGATGTTCCTACCATAATTTCAAAATCTCCGGATTCCACTTTCCAACTCTTTTGAATATCATCCCAAAAAGCAAAGGCCTCATCGGTAAGTTTAAATTTTACAGTTTTCAACTCTCCTTTCTTTAGAAAAACCTTCTTAAAATCTTTTAATTCTTTTAAAGGTCTATCTACAGAAGATTTTACATCTCTTACATATAACTGGATTACCTCTGCTCCATCATAAGCTCCCGTATTTTTAATGGTTACGGTTACCTCTCTTTTTAAAGAATTCACTTTAATTTTTTTATACTTAAAAGTTGTATAACTCAAACCATGACCAAATGGAAATAAAGGCTCTTTCTTATATTTATCAAAATACCTATACCCTACATAAATACCCTCTTTGTACTGACTTTCAACCCCTCTCGTATGAAAATCACTTGGGTATTGATCTAATGACTTAGGAAATGTAATTGGTAATTTTGCACTAGGATTTACCTTTCCAAATAAAACATCTGCCAAAGCATTACCTCCTTGTTCTCCAGGATACCATCCCATTAAAATAGAAGGTACACTATCCATCCAGTTACGCATATCTATAGCTCCTCCTGCTATTACAGTAACTGCTGTATTTTTATTTGCTTTGGCTACTTTATTTATTAATTGTTCTTGTGCAGGAAACAATCTTAAATGATTTCTATCCCCAGCTTCTCTTTCTCCCATATGACCAGAAAGACCAACTGTTAAAATTACCGCATCGGATTCCTTTGCTAGCTTAACCGCTTTTTTTAACCAAGCTACGTTTTCGTAATCCCAAGACAATCTAAAGTCGGCTCTCCCTCCTGTTTTAGCATATTGAGCTTTAATACTATATGATTTTCCCGCTTCTAAAACAATGCTTCCCATAGCATTCCAATCCAGCCAATTTCCGTTTTTATTAGAAGCAATTAGCTTATCATTTATGTACAGTTTGGCTGCTCCTGAATAATTTCTAATACTAAAAGTATACTCTCTAGTCTCCGGAGCTTTTAAACTACCCGTCCATTCAACAGAAAAACGAGACAAATCGTCCTTTTCATTTCCAGCTTCTGGAATATCAATTTCTCCAATCCATTCTTCAGAAATCACTTTATCTATTTCTGTTTTCACCACTTTTTTATTCGCATTGTTATTATTGTAGTAGGTAGCTAACAACCCTTCTTTACCGGATGGTGTTCTTAAATATTTAGAAGGAATTACCCCACAACCAGATTCGGCATAACTACCAGGTAAATAAGTTACTTTTACACCATTAGGAACATTGTTTTTTATTCCCTGAAAAGGTGTTACTATTTGATTCTTTTTAACATTTACAAAAGCACTTCCTCCTCCTTGAAATAAGTGTGGATCAAATTTTCCATTGTTGTAATGTTTACCATAATTTCCGTTGGGACCAATAACCGCAATTTTCTTAACCTTCTTTAAATCAAAAGGCAACACATTTTCTTCATTCTTTAGCAATACCATTCCATTTGCAGCAGCTTCTCTTGCTACTTTTAAATGCTTTTTGCTATGCAATAAAGATTTATCCAAAGAAGGTTTTTCATCAAATGCACCAGACCAAAACATTCCTCTTAATAAATTACCTGTCATTTTATTTATAGTTTCTTCAGAAACCTCCCCTTTACTAACTGCCTTTAGCAACTTCTTACCATACCATCTTTCATTAGGCATTTCTAAATCTAAACCTGCGTTTGCAGAGGCAGCTGTAGAATGAGTTCCTGCCCAATCTGACAAAACAAAACCTTTAAAGCCCCAATCTTCTCTTAAAACTTTGGTTAATAAAAATGGATTTTCACAACTATACACACCATTTAACTTATTATAAGCTCCCATTACACTCCATGCACCTCCTTTTTGAATGGCTTTTTTAAATCCAGGTAAATAGATTTCTCTAAGCGTTCTCTCGTCTGCAATAATGTTAATTCTATGCCTATTATACTCCTGATTATTACATAAGTAATGTTTTAGATTTGCCATTACTCTCTCACTCTGCAACCCTTTTGTATAAGCAGCAGCCACCTCTCCATTTAGGTAAGGATCTTCAGTAAAATATTCAAAACTCCTACCTCCCCTTGGGTCTCTAATAATATTCATTGCTGGCCCAGCATTGGCTTGTCCACCAGAAGCCTTCATCTCTTTTGCCATGGTCGCATTTACCTTCTCTATTAAAGCTTTGTCCCAAGTACTGGCTTGTGCTATAGAAACAGGAAAATAGGTTCCCATCTCCTTAGGTTCACCTCCAGCAAACCATCCTTTAAAAGCATATGGCCCATGCTCTATTTTAAATCCAGGCACCCCTAACCTTGGTATTCCCTCCGAACCAATAACCCCTTTTTTAGGAATTTTATCTCCTGTAACCAATGCTATTTTTTCCTTAAGAGTCATTCTTTGTAACAAGTCTTCTACTCTAGACTCTATTGGAGCCTCTGGATTTTTGTAAGTTATTTTCTGTGAATTTGCTGTTTGTACCATTAAGTACAATGCAAAAACAAAAAGCTTTTTTACGCTAAAATTTAGTTTCATTTTTTCTATAATTTTGATTCAGTATTATTTAATTATTCCCCATTTCTTATTCGGCTTTTCATCAAGTATTAGTTCTAATATTCCTCCTTTTATGATTTCTTTGTTATGTATAAAAGGGGTAAAAATTTCTTTTCCGTTTAAAAATGCCTTTTGAATGTATTTTCTTCTTTTACTAGCTCCTTTTGCAACTACTGTAAAGGTTTTTCCGTTTTTTAAGTTAATTGATGATTTTTCAAAAACAGGGCTTGTTATGTTGTACACCGGAATACCAGGAGTAACCGGATACAATCCTAAGGATGTAAAGACAACAAAGGCACTCATTCCTCCTCCATCTTCATCTCCGGGAATTCCATGAATATCATCCTGAAACCATACATCTAATAAAAAACGAGTCTTTTTTTGTGTTTTCCAGGGTGCACCAAAATAATTGTAGAGATATGGAATATGAAAAGATGGCTCATTTCCCATAGAAAATTGCCCAACCATTCCTGTAGAATTAGAACCATCTATAAAAAATTGACTTTTTCTTTTCCCCAAAGGCTCTCTAAATAATTGATCTAACCTTTTTTCAGCATTTTTTTTACCTCCCAATAATTGAATTAACCCCTCTATATCGTGCTGTACATCCCAAGCATAGGTCCAACCATTATTTTCATCATAATACTCTCTGTACCCTCTGCCTCCAGAAGATTTAGGATCAATATCCAACCACTTACCTTGACTATCCTTAGGTATGAATAACAATTTATCTGGATGCCAAAGTTTCTTATAACCCTCTGCTACTTTTTTATAAGCTTTTGATTCTTGTTCTTTACCTAATTCAGAAGCAAATTCAGACAAGGTCCAAAAATCATAGCTCATTCCTAAGGTTACAGGAACTGGTTGTCTTTTTTCAAAACTATCCACCAAACTAACTTTCTCAGTTTCTCCAATAGCCAAAGAAGGAAAGTACCCTTCTTTATGATAAAAATTATCTAATGCCACCTTAGGTAATCCTTGTCTCCATGGAATTAAAGTTCCTTGAGTTAAATTCTTTTTAATTCCTTCGTAGGCATTTTTAACATCATAATCTCTTAGTCCTTTTCTGTAACCGTCAATAAAAATAGCTGAAGAATGATAGGCATTCATACACATATGATTTCCATGAACCTGAGGGAATGTTGGTAACCATCCGCTTTGTTTGTACATTTCTACATAGGAATTCAATATATCATTTTCAATCTTAGGACTTAATATAGTCCTTAAAGGATGTTGAGCTCTATAGGTATCCCATATCCAATCATCTACATAAAAGGCTCTTTTTGATTTATGTACTTTTTGATCATAACCACTATAGTATTCACCATATTCGTTTATGTCCACCATCCGCTCGTAAGTACGATAAAGAGAAGTATAGAATGTTCTTAATTGAGTACTAGTACCTCCTTTAACCTGTATTTGGTTAATTACCTCTTTCCAAGTTTGCTTCCCATTAATGATCAAATCTTCAAAACTATTCTTAGCTAGTTCTTTCTTAAAATTATCCCTAGCTTTATCAACGTTTATGTATGAGACAGCATATTTTAGAAATACCTTTTTGTTCTTAAATGAAAACAATAAACGTCCGTCATTCAATTTTAAATGTGATAAGTCTATTTCATGATCATTTTCATCCACAAACTTTGCAAATACATATACGTACATTTCTCTAGTAATAGGTTCCGTTCCTCTTGTTGTATAACTAACTTTTTCTTTAAAAGAAAACCCTCCTTTTTTAAGTTGATTCGCTTTTAAATTGGAACTACCAGTAATTAAAATGTTTTTTAGCTGTTTATCATTGTTAAACTCGAACTTATAAATTGCAGACTTTTTATGTGGAGTAAAACTTACAGTTATGTCATCATCTATTAGGTAGGTACTATACAACCAAGGTTTTATATCTTCTAAATCATGATCTATTGCCATTTTAGAATTCCAAGAACTAGCGGTTATATTACCTTCTTTTACTTTTATTTTAAAAAGTCCTGTTCTTCTATGGGAATGCACCTGCATGGGAAAAGAATTTACCTGATCTGATATATAATCTACCTTATCAGGAAACATCCTTAACATTTGGTTTGGCAAATGCATAGTGGGGTAAGTGGGTACCAAGAACTTTGACACATTTCCTATAGTAGGATCTATATACTGCGTAAAGTCTTTTTGCGAATACAAGCTTCTATTTGCAATAACTACAAACAAAATTGATAACAGAAAAAATTTTCTATGGAATTTAAAGGGCATCTCTTTAATTAGTTTAATTACAAAACTAAGTAACGAGACTAGGCTTAATATTGACTTAATTAAGAGTTAATAAAGCTATGATTTATAATAATAACTCAAAAAAAACTACAAATCAGCAAATTATACCACTAAATTATGATGACAATTAAAAAGCCAAAGAGTACTACTCTTTGGCTTAACGAATCTTGACATATTAAAATATCATTAATTCTCTATAAACAACTAACTTAAAAACTCTTCTATTTTTTATAGACCTTAATAACCTCTCTCTCTCCATTACCTTCTACTGTTATAATGTAAAGTCCATAAGGAAGTTCTGAAATATCTATATCCTTTACGCTATCTCCCTCAAATTGAGTTGTTATATATTTTTTTCCTGTTATATCATATACATTCACAATATATTGATTCTTTGTCAACCCTTGAATATGTAAATTTTCACCTTCTTGATTTAAAAATGCTTTTAAACTCAATAAAGCTTCATTATTGATTACCGCACCATTTGTAGAAGTTAATGCATCCCAATTTATATTTGGCCAAGCTGCTTTGGACCAATTAATTAATCTTATAATTTTATTATTATTAATATTAAAATGTATAGCCTCTCCAATAGTCCAATACATATGATCTGCGTACAAAGGATCTGCACTTGTTCCTCCTGTTGTAACATCTACCACACTGCTTTTGGTTTTAAAATCTAAAAATTGTGATTTGTTATTGGTTACACCATTGTCTGGTAAAGAACTATCGTAACGTTTCCAATAATTACTTCCATCTAAATTATATAACCTGTTTTTTCCTTCGTTATACTTGTTTGTATCTGTATCTATACTCGGTGCATCTTCTACGGCATTTAAAAAACGTTCTACAAATACATTTAATACTTTGTTTCGTAACCCAGGCTCTACACTTTCTAACTTGTTAGGCCATTCTCTTGGAGCAAAACTATGGAACTGTGAACTACCAGCATCTGCTTCTTTTCCAAAAAAGTACCAAGGCCCCATTACCCTTATTCTAAAAGCTTTTTGGCTATTTGGTCCTAAATCTGAAAACGAACCAGACTTGGTTTGATACATAGTATTTAAAACATAATAATAACGTAAAGGCTCGTCTACACCCGATGATTTACTTGCTTTTAATACAAACTCTGGACTGTAATTATAATCTACTGGCGAGTTATGATTCATTAAACCATCTCCATCATTTAAAACTGCTTGTAATTGATACCAATTTGAAGATTCAAACTGACCAGTTTCTTTAGGCTGTCCTTCAAAATACTGCCCTTTACTATCTCCTGTTTTAGTAATAGTTCCATCCGGACTTGTTACACTTGCGTTAAAGTGTGCAGGAACTTCAAAAACTTGATATTCATCTCCAGGCCATTGCCATCTATTTCCTTCAGCTGCTGTGTTGGTAAACTTATCTGCCTTGTCTTGCAAAGCAAACTCTTGCATTACTTCAAAATACTTAACAGCCATTAACCTTGCCAAACTTGTAGCTGCAAATTCTCTCATTACATAATTTGGCTGTCCATTAACCTCCATTAACTTACTCTCTGCCGTTCCATTTAATGATCTCCAATGATTATTGACAGGTGCTCCTTCTGCTAGAAAAAATCTAAAATGTCTATGAAACTCTCTACTTTCATCTAAAAACTGTGTAGCTAGTGTAGACGAAATTGTTCCATTTCTAAGATCTGTTTTATTTAACTCTAAAAAGTCTCTAAAATCTTCATAAGCTTGTTTAGGGTTAAATGTTTTACTCATACTATTCCAATAATCATCTTTTGTAAATGCATCCATTGGGTGAATCATCGGTAACCAGTGTTTCCAGTCTGGTAACTGAATTGCTAACGGCATGGTAGTTTGGTCTACTTTTTTAGTTGGATTAATTATTTGAGCAGCTTTTGTTTGAGTAATCGTTTCACTATTATTTGTTAATTCAAACAAATGTTCTTTCATAGCACTATCGCTCCCCAAAACAGCTCCTAAACCAGCTCCTGCTGCCCACTTATCTACAGTTCTTGTTTCTAAATTTTTACCTGGTTGATATGGTGGGTTCCAAGGTCTACCAAACCTTCCAATATTTGTACCCGGATCCATTTCATCTTTAAGAGAACGAATATAGGTTGCTATTAAATTCCCTTCATGTTGGGTTAAACCATGAAATTTAGCTCGCTGTGCAATGGAAAAATTAGAGTATGCAAATATTTCTAAATCTCTACCATCTTTGGTATGGCAAGAGGCACATTTTGCATTTATTGGTTGACTCCCTTTTATTTTTAAATCCTGTCCATACCAATGAACATTTCTAGTTGGTGGTAAATAATTATTTAACAAAACTTTATTGGCTGATCCATCCTCTGTTTTACCCTCCCAAAGATTTTTCCCTTTAGTAATTGCATTTGGATCACTAAAAACCCCAGTCCATAAGGCAGGATCATCGTTAACAAAAGTACTGCTTGGTAATAAATTAGTTCCAGAAGAAGATGGTCTAAGATTCATTGCAATCACCCTGTAACCATTTGAAATTCCGTCAGACTCATTAAACTTAAATTTAATGGTATTTAGCCCCACAACTAATCCGTTTGTTGGAACATCTACCAAAAGTCTAATTGTATTGTGCCCACCATGAGTCATTCCTCCCCTTTGTTTACCAGGGTATAATATATTAGTATTGCTATGTTCTAAAGAAATCCAGTCTGTAGTATTAAACTTTACAGAAGCTTTATTTTCATAGCTTAAATTGTTAACTTGAATCCATAGCCTCCCAGCTTGACTTTGCTGACTAGCATCCAAATTAAACTGAACTTCTTTTACATAACCTTCGGGTCCTAAAACCTCTATAGGCAATGTAATTGTTTGTGAAAAAGCACTATTTACCTTCAGTAAGAAAACAAACAGTAATAGAAAATGTAATTTTTTCATAATAGGTTAATATTTGATTAGTTAATTTTAGTTACAGCACATTTAAGATTATTAATAAAAACACCCAAAAAATACTGTATCATCAAATAAACGAACACTATATTAACACATGATTAAAAAACAATTAACTCCAATAGGAAAATCATTTTTAACTATTTAAAAACTAAACTTAGCCTTAGTAAAGACTAGGGTTTATTTTTAAAAAAATAATAGAACTAAACCTCTAGTTACGAGCTATTTTTATTTCTAAGGTCTTGAAAAAAGTTATTTTAATAAAAAAAGAGAAAAAACATTTCTGTTAATTCTCTTTAAACATATTTAAATTGATTGTACAACAACTTAAACTTTTCTATAATTAAATCTTCTTCCTTTTATACGAGACTGTTGTAAAATTTGCTCATAAATTACTTTATTATTTTTCCTCATATAAAAAACTCTTACTCCCTTTTTTCCCTTTAACAACAAACATCCCTCTTTTTTAGTATAGGTAAAAGTTTGTTTTTGTTTCCCTTGCTTGTTAACATAAGAACAAGTGTTATCTTCTTTAAATGTAAAAGTTCCTCTTTTATCTTTCCATGATCCTACTATCATTTCTAAAGGAAAATTCTCATGTGGATAATTCTTTTTAAGAGCATTGAACAGCTGTTTTTCAATCGCTTTAAAATCAATACCCTTAAGATGAAACTCATTTGTAAAATGATGAGCAATTTCTATTACACTATTCTTAAAGACCTCGGGGTAATTGGGGTTTAAGCAGGTGTGATTGATACTATCGTAATAAACAACTTTACTTTTTCCTCCTGAGTTCTTTATCTTATCTGCAAATTTTTTGCTTTGAGAATAATGACACAGCCAATCTTGTTTTCCTTGTAACAATAAAGTTGCTGGTGGATTTTTCCTTAGATTATAATAAGCGGATGCTTCTTTTCTAGATACAAGATCTGATAACCCATAATCCGCTCTTGATTTTGCATCAGGAAAATGAGATAACGTTTCATCTAAATCTACCACATTATACATTCCTTCATTTCCTATATAAAGCTTACAATTTTTGTACTTCTGTGCCATTACAGAAGATAAGGTAGAACCTGCTGAAGAACCTCCAAAACCAATTCTAGTTGTATCTGCATCAAAGGATTCAGCTCTGTCTAAAAACCATTTTACCGAAGTCTCTAAATCTGAAATTGCTTTTTTAAAAGTTCCATCATTCCCTTTGCACCTATACGCTAGACCAACATAGATAATCCCCAACCTGTCACATAAGTAATTTGCATCCCCTGAAATGGTTGCAGGAGGAACCTCTGTTTTAGTTCCTCCATTCCAACCACCACCATGTATATAAAAATGGATTGGATGTTTATCAGATGTGTTTTCAGGCAAATATATCTTTATAGGTATCTTATATCCATCTACCTCTAAAGCAATAGCTTCTACAATTTTGAATGCATAGGTATTTAAACTCAAACAGAATAATAGTAAAACAAAAGTATACTTACCACTATACATAACTTATTTTTTTGATTTTGTATACTCATTCCACTTTTTTCGTTGTTCTGGTGTAGAGAACTCAACAATAAACTTATTGTAACTTTTTTGAATTACTTTAATCTCTGTTTTAAATTCCTCTGAACCTGCTCCATATTTGTCATGAAGTTTTTGAATGTTCATAAAATGTTCATTCTGTTTTTTAGTTAAGGCTTTTACCTGCTCTTTATTTAAGTCCATATGTTCTGTTCTTTCTGCAATAATTGCTTTAGCTCTTTTTACAAAATGAGGTTTTAACTCCTGAGCATTTGCACTTAAAATTCCGCACAACAAAACTGTTAATGTGATGATAATTTTTTTCATTATTTAATTAAAATTTTAGTTAATAGTAACTACAAACTAAAGACCTCTACGTTAATAAAATCTAAATTTTTAATTAACAACTTCTAAAAACATATGAATTACACAAGTATTCCCCTATTTCACAAACTAATTATCAATTAATTTGTCAAAAAAAATAAAAGATTGCTAATTCTTAGAAACTTTATTTACCCAAGACGTTAATTGCTTTTTTAAACTTTTAGATAATTTAGGCTGCTCTTTTTTTAAATTTATTCTCCCCCCATTCTCAGCCAATTTATCTATAATGAGGTGTTTTGGCATAAGGGTGCCCTGTAACATGCAAATCACCAACTCCTAAATCATCTGCCAATATTAAAATTACATTGGGTTGTTGTTCGTTCTGACTATGCGATTTCTGAAAAGAAAGTGAATAAATCAAAGCATATTCGATTGCTCTTAGATAGCTTGTTTTGTTCATAAATAATATCATTTTATAATGGATTTGGAAGTTTTACCAAACTTTTATTTTTTGTATTCCTTTTTTTAAGTGTTGAAAAGGCCCTGCATACACATGCTTTTTGCTGATTTTATTTCCTAGATAATCTTGATCAATCACCAAATTGCTGCCATCTTTGTTTTCAAAACGTTGTTGAGTAACGGATGCTTTTCCAAGCTTTTTGGAATTGACGATTTTATTATTATCAAGTTTTTTTGGAGAAATGTTAAACGTTAAATAGACACCTTCTTTTTCTTCTGTTAACTTGTATTGTGGATTTTCGTCTAAAACAATTGCTTTTTCTTTATCTTGAGGAAGTGCTTTGTTAAAATATACATTCCCTTCAGTTGTGGCAAGTTGAGGTCTGAAGTTGTAACATTGCAAGCCATAACTAAAATAAAAGGTTTTCTTTTTCTTAGGTTTTTCTATAGTTTCTAGTACGTCTTTTGCATTTCCATTACCTACAAAAATATTGTTCATAAATCTATCGTCTCCAATAGTTATTTTATGATCGTCTACTTTAATGGTAGAGTGAGGTTTAAAATAAGGGGTTTCTCTATAATCAATCCAATTCCCCCATTTGTTTACAAATAAATTGTGTACAAATGCTCCTCCTTGTGATAAGTGTCTGCTTTTTGGAGATAAGCAAATATTATTGTCTACTAAATAAGGACCATGGTTTACCTCAAAGTACAAATCCATCCCATTTTTGTAGAATAGGTTTGCACTAACTCTTGTTCCTTGTGTCATCCAATCCAACCACAAGGCCAAACTCGTGTGATGAATCCTGTTTCCTTTGATAAGCATATCTACGGGGGCATGGAATTTAATTCCAGCCATTTCTGCTCCAGCAAATCTTCTTTGCGTGTGTATGTGATGTATATGGTTGCCAATAATAGTGCTAAAAGAGGCTCCCATACTACCTACTATACCTACTTGTTCGCAATAAGCAATTTCGTTATTTCTTACAATATGAGAACCAATATGTTTTTCATTCCATTTCATCTCATTGCGTGCTCTTTCAATAGAAGCAATATAGTAAGACTTCATACCTGGAGTTTTTCTTTTTACTTTATTATAAGCTTTTCTAGAGTTGTCGTATTTGTCTCCATATTTACCCAAAGAAACCCCTGCGTTTATAGAGTGAGTAATAGTATTGTTTTCAATAATCCATCCTTTGCTCCAGTGTGTACCAATTAATCCCATTTGTTCTGCAGTAGGAGGAGCCCATTTTGGAGCAGCATGCATCAAATGGAAGCCGCTTATGGTAATGTAATTGGTAAAAGGTTTTCTAGGGTAGAATACTGTTTGTCTTACATTAATTTCTGTTAGGGTTTGGTTAGGGTTTTTGGTTCCAAATTGAGCCCAAATAGTAGTAGTTGTATCATTTACAGAAGCAAACCAACTAGTATATTCCTTATTGGTTTTGCTTTTGGGTAAATAAACATCTTCTTTTTTTTCTGCCTCTATCATCCATATCCCTTCAGAGTAAACGGTTCCTGTATGATGCTTTCTTTTTTTACCATCAAACCAATCCCCAATAACTTCATCTGCATAAGGATTAAATTTACCAAAGAATGTATTTGGAACCTCAGCCTTCCAAACTCCTTTTTCTAAAGGTTGCCAGTTGTTAATAATTTCTGAACCTTTAATGTACACCTTTTCGTTTAAGGCCGCTTGATACGTAATTCTGTTTGTATTTGAGGTCCCTCCATGTATAGGGTTAACTTCTTCTCTGTATGTTCCTCCATGTACGATAACAAGATCTCCTGCTTTGGCAATAGTAGCTGCTTTTTGAATGGTAAGAAAAGGAGTACTTAAGCTTCCGTTGTTACTATCTTTTCCTTTTTTTGATACGTGATATTCGGTAGCAAAAATATTAAGCGTAGTTAATGTAAGAGCTACTAAAAAAAAGTTGCGAAAATATTTCATAATATTATTTAAAAATTAGTGTATTTGTACCTGTTTATAAAAGTTCATAAGAGCCTACTTTGGGCTTTTGATGATTTCTTTGCGTTCCAAAACAGTCTTTGTTTAGTTCATAAAAATCACGGTTGTTTTTTCGTTGACTTCTGCATACCATCCATAGGTAGATGCTTTTTTGTCAAAAGCGAGTTTGTGTTCTTTAGCGTTGATGACTGCTTGCAAACTATTTTGTTCAAACAAAGATTTTCTATTGATGTAGATTTCCCTTGTATGATGTTTTATTTTATTTGGGTTAAACCACTCTCCAGCAACCAAATCAGTATAAGGGACTGTATCTACCAAATATGCTATTGTTAGCATTAGTTTTCCATACAGTTCCTTCTACTTTTTTTTCTTTTTTTGATGACTTCTGAACCTTTTATAATTACATTTTCGTTTTGTGCTGCTCTGTAAACAATTAGTGAAAGATGATTTAATCCACCTCTTTTAAGAGTAATTTGTTCTATATAGATTCCAGAATGTACAGTATAATAACATCGCCAGCTTTGGCAATATTTGCAGCTTTTTGAATGATAAGAAAGGGTTGCTCTAATGTACCTTTTATTTTTTATTCTTTATTTTTGTTATATCCTTTTTTTGATACTTGGTATTCTTTTGCGTAAAGAAAAGTTATATGAAACAGAAATAGTAAAAAAATATTTTTCCCATTTTTAGACTTAATTATCAAAACTTATAAATTCATTTGTGGTTTTCCTCCTTTTTTACTCTCCCAATGATACGAAGTTCCTTCAAAAATTAATTTTAAAGATCTTTTTGGAGTAGCCGATTTTCTAAAATGCTTAGGAACTGCTTGTTTCATTTTATTTATGATTGGCCTGTATTCTTCTTTACTTGCTAAATTGTACCACTCATTAGGGTCTTCTTTTATATTATAAAACTCTTCACCTCCATCTTTTTTATAATATATGTATCTATAATTCTGATTAACGACTGAATAATTTCCTCTTTCATGTGACGGTATAAATAAATCCCTATCTTTTTTGGTTGAAGAAAGCATTAAAGGAACTAAAGACTCTCCATCTAATTTATGCTGCTTTGGTAAGTTACATAAGTCAACAAATGTGGGATAGATATCTATTAACCCTACTGTATTTTTCACTTTTTTATTTTTTGGTATGGACGGACCCGAAACAATGAATGGTACGCGAGAAGTTTCACTCCATAAGGTATGCTTTCCCCAATTTCCTTTCTCCCCTAAATGATACCCTTGATCACTCCACAACATAACAATCGTGTTATTTTTGTATCTACTTTGTTCCAAAGCATCCAAAACCTCTCCTAACAACTCATCTGCATAAGACACTGCCGCAAGATATGCTCTAACAGCTTCTTTTACCGCTCCAATGTCTTCTAAGGTTTTTTGAATTTTACTTCTGTTTGTCATTCGTCTTTTTACACCCTGTGGTAAATCCTCTAAATCATTTTTCCCTAAATCTGGAACCACAATTTTATCTAAATCATACATGTCAAAAAACTTTTTGGGAGCGTAATTAGGGAAGTGAGGAGTGTATAAACCTAGTGCCATAAAAAAGGGATCTTTATGTTTCTTTTGTAACATTTTACAAATCCACTTTGTACGCTTAACTCCCATCATTTTATCTACGTCTTTCCCTTCTATAGGTCCCCATTCTAAAAATTTCCCTCCTGTTATTTTTTTGTTTGTCTTTCTATAATACGGACTGTATGGGTAAGGCTTAGGAAGAGGTAGATCGTCTCCATGATATCCTGTTTCATAACCTACATCTACTATTTCATTATTACGTGCATAGTATTTATCCCATCCTTTCATATCAATAAAACCTGCTCTATGGTGAAATAATTTACCCGCTCCAAACGTTTTATATCCTCCTTTTTGAAAAGCTTGATTCATAGATACTAAATCTGGATAATCATAAAAATAAACTTCATCTCTATAACAGCCTGTTGTAGTTGCCTGTAAACCTGTCCATATTGCCGTTCTAGAAGGAGCGCAATATGGTGCTGGTGAGTGTGCGTTTGTAAAAAGCACCCCTTTTTTAGCCAACCTGTCCATATTTGGAGTTTTAGCTTGGTTATAGCCTAGTGGATTTATGAAATCATTCATATCATCCACCGCAAAAAATATTACATTAGGTTTGCTTTTATTTGTTTTTTCACTTTTAGGCTTAACTGTTGCTTGACTTTGTAAAGTCAAAACCAAACTTATCATTAGTAATTTATACTTCCTCATTGTTATTATTTTTAAATTATTTTATTTTTTACTCATTACATACTATTTCACTAACAGGAATAATATCTGATTTAGCTATATTTTGATTTACACCAGCTTTCATCAATATAAACTGATCCAACCCGTTATATGTAGACCTCATAGAAACTTCCATTGTATATATACCCGGAGCATTAAAAACTACATAAACTCCGTAACCAGGACCATCGTTTGTAGTTCCTGAATATTTCCAAATATCTACGTTTTTTATATAAACTTTCATCCAACCATCCTTACTAGAGCCTTTAGGGTAAGGAGTACTTCCATTTTTATTACCTCTAGGATAGATAGTTGTTGGATTTTGACCAGCGTTATAACCATAAAAATCATCTGCATCGTTAAAACGTAACCAACTATCGTTATGCTCACTATTTCCATCTATATTATTGATGATAATAGACTTCCATTGAAAACGATATACTCCAGTATTTGATATTTTAATTTTATAAGTCAGTACATTTACTCCAGGATTCCCAAAATGTTGCCCTTGATCTTTATTGTAAATATAACCTTGCCCAGAATAGCCCGATAAATTAGCAGCTGATGAGAATTTACTAGTAACTTCTGCAAACCTAGTTACATCTGTAAAAGTCCATTTTTTTAAATCCTTTGCACTTTCCATTTCTCCCTTAACAATACCATCTTTCTCTACATAAAGAATATCTGTACAAGCTAACAACTCTCCGTTATCTCCTATTCCATTTCCGTTTTTATCTTCTGTCTCAGTTGCATCCAAAGGAAAAGCATCGTCTACATCTAATACTCCATCATCGTCATCATCGGTATCTTCATTATTACCTATACCATCATTATCTGTATCTAAAGACTCATTTTCATTTAATGGAAAAGCATCATTTACATCTAACACTCCATCATTATCATCATCAGTGTCTTCATTATTACCAATATCATCTCCATCTGTATCTACAGATTCATTCTTATTAAAAGGAAAAGCATCATCTACATCTAACACCCCATCATTATCGTCATCGGTATCTACTGAATCTTCTATTCCATCATTATCAAAATCTATTTTCTCAACACTATCTTTTGAACAACTGTTTATAAAAAACATCAAACATAAAAAAGTAAGAACTCGTAATATTTTATTCATCTTTAACTGCTATTAATTAATACAATAACAAAAAAAGGAGCACAGCTTTAAAATTTCATTAAAATTAAATTAAAATCAATGATTTTATACTAAAAAAGGCAACCTGCTACAGATTGCCTTTGACTTAATTAATACAACTAACACTTATAAATAGTATCTAATCAAGTTTAGAGAGTTAAAAAAACACTTTTATTTATACATACTTAAACTCTTTATGATAAGTGTTGTTCATTCAGGAGCAAAGAAACCTGATAGGTTTAAAAAAAAATTAACTTTTAATTAACCCATGCTCTCTTTACAACATTAATTATTTGTTTTACTCATTTCAAACACAATAGTAGAACCATCCAATAAATCCTGATGTGAAATTTCCATCTTTTCTACTTTTTTACCATTAATAGATACTGATTTAATGTACTTATTCTCTGGAGAATTATTTTTTGCTATTATTTTGGCTGTTTTACCACCTGCAACTTTAATCTCCACAGTATCAAAAATAGGCCTACCAATAGAATACTCTGGTTTTCCAGGACAAATAGGATAGAATCCTATAGCATTTAACACATACCATGCAGACATTTGCCCACAATCTTCGTTCCCTGCCAAACCATTAGGGTTATTAAAATACATCTCTTTCATCACCTTATCTGCATAATACTGTGTTAACCATGGTTTTGTGGAATGATTAAACAAATGAATAATATGATGACTCGGCTCATTTCCATGAACATATTGTCCTATTAATCCAGAAATATCTCCTGGGACGTGTTCTCCTTCTTGTTTTGAACTAGTAGTAAATAAAGTTTCTAACCTTTCAGTAAACACATCTTTACCTCCCATGGTTTCTTGGAAACCTTTAATGTCGTGAGGCACAAACCAAGACCATTGCCAAGCATTTCCTTCACAATAATCCGTTTTCCAGTGTGATGAATTATTTGGATTGAATGGTGTTCTCCAGGATTTATCAGACATTATACCTCTCATAAATTGAGTCTCTCTATCGTAATATTTTTGATAATACTTTGAACGCTCTATGTATTGATTGTAAAGATCTGTTTTACCTAAATCTTTAGCCATTTGAGCAATACACCAGTCGTTATATGCAAATTCTAAAGCCTTAGCAACAGAAGCCACAGTTTTATCTCCTGGTATATAACCTAGTTCCGCAACATATTTCTTACCTATTTCCATCACATTACCAGCTGCATTGTTATAACCTGACACTTTTAACATAGAAGGATCATAAACTGATGCTTCAATCATTGCCTGTAAAGCTTCTTCTGCATTGTAATCGGAAATTCCTTTTACATAAGCATCATAAATAACTGCTACAGAGTGGTAACCCAACATAGTCCCTGTATAATTAGAAGCCAACTCCCACTTTGGTAAAATTCCTCCTTCTTTTCTTTTTTGTAATAATGTTTTAATCAACTCATTATCTTTTTCAGGATTTATAATTGTTAACAATGGGTGTAAACCTCTAAACGTATCCCACAAAGAAAAAATAGTGTGGTTTGTAAACTCATCAGAAACATGAGGTTTTTGATCCATTCCCATATACCCTCCATCTACATCCATTGCTGTGTTTGGGCTTAACATTGAATGGTACATTGCTGTATAGAAAATTGTTTGTTGATCTTTTGTTCCTCCAGCAGTATTTATTTTTGACAACTTTTGATTCCAAGCAACTTTACTTTCTGCAACTATTTGGTTAAAATTAAAATGAGGCAATTCTACTACCATGTTCATCTTTGCTCCTTCGCAACTCACGGGTGATAATGCTACTTTAACTTGAATTTTTTCATTAGCTTGGGTTTTAAAATTTAGTTTTGCTCTTAAATTTTTACCTTTACTCCATTCTTTTAAATTAGGACGTAACTCGTTATTTACGTATAGTTCAGATGTAAAAGGTTTAGAAAACTTTGCATAGAAATAAATGGCCTGGTTAGTCGCCCAGCCTTTGGTTATTTTCATTCCCTCTATCTCTGTGTCACTAATAACCTTTATATACACCTTTTTATTTTCATGCATCTGTAAACTATGCGTTAAATCTACAATAATTGAAGCCTTATCTGTAGCAGGAAAAGTATACTGATGCATTCCTACTCTTGTTGTGGAAGTTAATTCAGCTTTTACTCCATAGTCTAACAAATCGGTAGCATAATAACCTACTTCTGCTTTTTCTGTTTTTTTATTGAACTTAGATATTATCCTTTTTTCATCGGAGAATTGAATATCACCTGTTGTTGGTAACAATAGAATATCTCCATAATCTCCAATACCAGTACCTGAAAGATGTGTATGGCTAAAACCGTAAACAGTATCATCACTATAATGATACCCTGAACAAGCATCCCATCCTTCTAATCTTGTATCTGGACTTAACTGAACCATTCCGTATGGCCTAGAAGGACCAGGATAGGTATGACCATGTCCTCCTGTACCAATAAAAGGATTTACATACTCCGTAAATACCTTTACGGGCAACTCTATTTCTGACTTTTCATTGTTACAAGAACAAAATAAAATAGCCAATCCTAGGACTATTAATTTTGTCTTACTCATTAATTTACTCATATTCATCTATTTGTGATTATTTTATTTTTTTACTCCCCATTTTTTATTAGGATAAGCACCCATTTCCAACTCTAAAACTCCTCCGTTAATTAAATCGCTATGAGAAAACCATGGAGTATTTAATAGTTTTCCGTTTAGCTTAGCAGATTGGATATACTTATTCGTCTCATTACATTTAGGAGCAGATATTATAAATTGCTTTCCATTAGGTAAATTCATTGTAATTTTAGAAAACAAGGGGCTACCAATAGTATATATAAGTTTTCCTGGTGTAATAGGATAAAATCCCATAGCAGAAAAAACAACAAAAGCAGACATACCTCCACCATCTTCATCTCCTGGAATTCCGAAAATATTGTCCTTAAACCAAGTGTTTAATAACATTCTTATCTTTTTTTGCGTCTTCCAAGGAGAATTTGTGTAATTGTATAAATAAGGAATGTGAAAACTTGGCTCATTACCCATAGAAAATTGTCCTACTATACCTGTAAAATCCGGAAAGCGAGCATTTAACTCATAAGTTGTTCTTCCCAAATCTTCTCTAAAATGTTGATCCAATCTTTCTTCAAAAGCCTTTGTTCCTCCCATTAACTCCTTTAAACCTTCAAGATCATGTTGAACGTTCCACAGATAGGTCCAGCCATTATTTTCATCGTAATAATCTCTACCTCCCATTCCTCCATCAAACTTCGGATCAATGTCAATCCAGTTTCCATCTTTATCTTTAGGCATAAAAAAGCCTTTCTCTTTCCAATACAGGTTTTTGTAATTTTTTGCTCTTTGTGAAAAAAGAAGGTAGTCCTTCTCTTTCCCTAATTCTTTAGCCAACTCTGCCAATGCCCAATCATCATACGAATGTGCTAAAGTTACAGCTACTGCTTGCCTTTTTTCAAAATCATCAACCAAAGAGACAGTCTCTTTTTCTCCAGGATGTAAAGCAGGGAAATACCCTTTTTTTGCATAAAACGTATCTAATTCACATGCTGGTGCAGACTTCCAAGCAACCATAGTTTGCTGAAATGCATTTTTTCTTATTGCTTCATAAGCCATTTCAATATCAAAACCTCTAACTCCTTTTCTCCATGCATCCAAAATCATAATTGTAGAATGAAAACCATTCATAGGCCTTGTTTCACCATGCAGTTGCGGAAATTGTGGTAACCAGCCCCATTGTTCATACATTCTTACATATGAATCTATCATGTCTGACTCCATTTCTGGATTAAATATGTATCGTAAGGGATGTAAGGCTAAAAAAGTATCCCAAACCCAATCATCCACATAAAAATCTTTTTCCCCCTGGTGTAATTTTCCATCGTAATTACTGTAATATTTACCGTCTTCAGAGATATTTACCATTCTTTCATAAGATCGGTAAAGTGCTGTATAAAAGGTTCTTTTGTATGCCTCTGTTCCTCCTTCTACTACAATTTGATTGGTGATTTTTGACCACTCTTTATGTCCTTCTTCTTTTACTTTATTAAAGTTCCAATGGGGAATTTCTTTATTTAAATTCTTTTTTGCTTGCTCAACACTTATAAAAGAAATTCCATATTTTAATGAAATTATTTGCTCTGAATTGTTATCAAATTGAATCCATGAATTTAATATATCTCCACTCTTTACCTGTAAAAACTCTCCACTAGCACTCAATTCAGCATAAGCATATGCTTTCATTCCTTCAAAAATTTCTACTCCTTGTATAGATCCATCCTTATTTCGTTCCCATTTGTCTCCACCTAGTAGATGTTTTAAGAACAATTGTTTAGACTCTGTATCCTCTTTAAAAGTAAACCTGAAAAAACCTGATTTTCTATGAGGTGAATATTCTACAGTAATATTGTAATCTTCTAACCAAGTAGAGTAATAGTAAGGTTTAGCAACCTCTAACTCTTGATCCCATGCTGAGACAGGTTCTACTTGTTTATCCACATCACCACTTACAGGCAAAACATTAAAAATTGGATTTGCTCTATGTTTTCTGGTTGTAAATGGAAATGAACGAATTTGATCGTCTCTGTAATCTTTTCTATCAGGATACATTCTAACCATTGAATTTGGTCTGTGTATTCTTGTTCTTGTAGGTTGTAAAAAAGGGGCTACTCCTCCTATTTGGGGATCTATATAGGTAACTAAATCTTTTTTGTTTTCCTGATTCTTGTCTAAACAAGAAACCAATAAAACTGTTATTACAAGAAGTAAATACTTATAAAAGGGATTATTCATTTTCATTTAAAAACTATTTAAATTGGGATATTGGGGTTGATTTATTGTTAAAGGAATTTCTTTTCTAAGCATCTCTCCTGCTTTTCCTGTTAACCATAAATAATAATCTGACGGTAAGCCTTCATAATCTAAAAAAGGGCTATCTCCAATAGGAACATCATCAGTAACTTTAAAAATGCAAGTTCCTTCATCCATTTCATCAAACATAGCCACATACATGGTTTCAACGTTTTCTGATATTCCGTTGTAAAACTGCCTCCAAAGAAACTCTCCTTTTAATCTTGGAATAGACCCCAGATCTGCCTCTTCTCCTAAACCTTTCTTTAAGTTGTGCCAACTAAAACCAGGGAATACTACGGGCATGTATAAAAGATCATTAGCATCGCACCAAGCCTTGTCGTTCTTAGTATAATTTTGTCTATGTTCATTAGCTTTATTCAAACTATTATATCTACCAGGAGTCCAAGGATGAACAATATCTATGGATTTAATAAGTTCATGTAAAACCGGATCGTTAATACAATCTCTGGTTAAAGTTCTCCAACCTGTAGGAACTCCTAACAGGATAGAACAACCTCCATAAACAGGGTCATCTTTAAAGAATCTGATTAATTCTCTTACGTTTTCCAATGTATACTCTCTATCCTTAAAACCTACTCCCCAAAGAGCTACAATAGGTTTGTTGTTATAGGTCAATAAATTTTTCTTGCTAGATTGGTTTATATTATATTTATCTACTAATTGTTTCCAGTCTTTTATAGTATTCTCAACAATGTCTTGATTGCTACCTGAGAAATCATACATCACACTTATTAATCTATTATGATCTAATGAAGATTGATAACAGTTATTAAAAACAGCATTTATATTATTGTGTGTTGTTTGATTTCTAACATTCGTCACAAACCTTTGTACAAAAACTCCATCAATACCATACTCTTCCATCCATTTAAAATGACGATCTACAGTTTTTGGATGTGTAGAAGAAAATACGTTAGCCTTTCTTCCATTTGAATGAATAAAAGAAGTTTCAAAGAGTTCTTTATCTGTAAACTCAGTCAAGTCTGGCCAATAATCAATAGAGCAAATACCTGGCTCAAATTTGCCTGATATCTTATAATGCTTCCAACCTAAATTATATCCATCAGTAGGAGTATTAAACCATCCTTGATATCCTGATAAGATTTTCCCTTTAACAGAGGTTACTTCATTTTGGCCGTTCTCATCAGAGTTTATATTATCCTCTATATTCACCTCTATCTTTTGACTAGAAGAAGTACTACAAGATAGTATTGCCCCCAAAAAAGGCACTAGAAGTATCTTATGCAAAAATCTAATTCTACATTTCATAATTTTATTAAAATTTAGGTAGTAGTTTTCTATGCTTTATCTAGATAAAGCATAGAAAACCCATTATTTGACTCTTTTTTAGTTATTTAGCAACCTTAAACTCTTCTTTTAATATTTTTAAATATTGATCACCATAAGCTGGAGTAACACCGTCTACCTTTAATTCATTAGACTCTTCTATTTGGGTACCAATATTCCAATTATTAAAAGACTCTAGTAATACCATTTTAGACTCACCAACAGCACCACGAGCTGCATTACAAACCGACCTGAATAATTTCTCATTTTTTTCAAAAATGTAGTTTTGATTATTAGGGTTTTGCAATTTATAATTAGAAGAAGGACTAATTGTTGGTATGTATTCCAAATTAAATTCAGATCTACCTAAAGCCTCTTGTGAATAGCTCCATGCACCATATACCATCTTATCAAAATACAATATTCTTTCATATGAATTATTTTCATTTAATTGCATGTAAGTGTTGTGTGTAACAGCATCTACTGCACCTACAAATCTAAAATCGTAACGCAAAGGTGGCTGCCATTGGGGTTGCATTCCAATGATATACAACTCCATTCCATTATACGCATCTCTAACTGCCTGTCTCATTCTATTAAATACAGCAGGACTATCGTTTGCTGCTAAATTTTGAGCATTCAAAATATACACTACTGGTTTTCCATCTAACCTATAGTAGTTTGTATTATTTTCCGCTAAATCAGCTATGTTTAAAAAATCTTGTTGAAATACTATTTCTTTTGGATCTAATGTATTAGTTGTTTCATCTGTAGTACTATCAACAGGATTGTTATTGTTTATCCCTAATGGTCCATAGTTATAATTAAATGCGTATTTAACAATAGAATCAGGAGTAAATCCCGCTAACTCATTATTATATCTAGCAACAATATCAAACGAAGAGCTATGCCCACCAGCGTTTTGTGAAGACACTAAATCAAACAAGAAAAAATTTATTCCTGCTTTATTAGCTTGTCTTATATGTGTTGGAAACTGATCTGTATTTGCTGCCGTATAAGTACCTGAAACAGGCATTTCATTATAGTTTAAATTCCAATTTGGAAATTTATAAAAAGCCCCTACATTATAATCTTCATTAACTTCAAAAATTGGTATTGGGCTACCTAAAAATGTATCTTCTGGTCCAAATTCATCTTCTTTATTACATGATGTAAACATCAACAAAATTGAAAACAAACGAATTATATTTCTAAATGTATTTTTCATAATTTTTATTGTTATTCTGTTATTACTGTGTAACTAACCCCATTTGCAATCAAATCATCTTCAGATTTTCCATACCAATTACTTGCAAAATCACTATTGTATTCAGCATCTACAATAGTCGTTAAATCAGGTACTCTTATAAATGGCTTGTTCATTTTTAAAGGTGTAATTAAATCATCTGGACCCCCAAGCATTTCTAGTGCTTCATTATAATTATTTATATTTGATCCCTTTTCTGCTGGGGCATAAGGCAATCTTTCAGGAATTTCTGCATATATAGTAGGTCTAGCAGAAACAGTGTTGTCTGGATTATAATGCGGCTGTGTAGGTATCAGTCTGGTTCTTTTATTTAAACACCATGCATCATGCCCTTGGTAAAACATAGCAATCCAACGTTGTCTAACAATTTGATCTAAAGGATCTGAACTAATTGAGCTATCTAGCACGCCAAAAACATCTCTTATTCCACTATTAGATGTCCCCCATTTTACTCCCTCTTTATTTTTATATGTTTCAACTTTACTAGATACTTCATATTGTTCAAAAGAAGCATCAATCCCTTTATAATAATATGCCTCCGAAGTTTCTGCACCTCCTAAACCAAGATATTTCGCCTCTGCTTTCATAAAATAAGTTTCTGCTGCGGTTATCACATTAAAAGATGCATCTTCTGCAAAATATCGTTCATAATTAGGTCTTGACCACCCATCGTCAGCAACTCCTTCATATGGGTTATCTGGTTGATTAAGACCCCATTCTCCTAATGTCTGATTTCCAGAAACTGTTTTACCATAGTACGGTATTTTGTATGAAACTTTTATGTATTCAGTTGTAGATCCTGACTTTAGAACAGAGTCATTAATTGCTAATGAATCTTTAGCCAAATCATGATATATTTCTAGTCTAGGGTCATTAAATGTTTTTAAGTTTAACAAAAAATGAAAATTTGCTGTTGGAATTTGACCTATACCAATATTTTGATTAAATACAAATTTTTGATATGCATAAGACCAATTTAAGTTATTCCCTATTTCTCCTTTTAACTGTACATTTTGCTCATTATTTTCAATCATTTGATCTTCCTTTAACATAACTTCTGTAATATGAGTTTCTGCTAATTTTTTTAGTTCTGAAGAATTAGATATCCTCAATGCTATTTTAAGTCTTAAACTATTAGAGAACCTAATCCACTTATTTATATCTCCCTGATAAATAGGATCTATTTCAAAACGATCTTCATTAATATCTAGCCTATCAGATGCATTTTTTAAAGTTTCTAACATTCCTTGATAAATTGTCTCTTCAGAATCAAATTTTACCGTTAAATTTTCTCCTATAGCATCCGAATAAGGAACTGGACCAAATGTTGAAACTAAAACAGAGTATACATAAGTTTCCCAAACCTTAGCTATTTCTACCCTATTAGTAAAGTCCGAGTTCTCTTCGTTTTCATCAATAAAATTTCTTAGTGTAACTATTATATCTGTATAGTTTTTTTGATATAAGGTATTTAACTGAGGTTCAAAAAAAGAAAAATTACCTAAAGCCCCTCCTCTTTGTCCAATATAACCTCCGTATGTAAGAAACACCTCGTTATTTAATTCTCCTCCAATATGTAAATATGTATTTCTGATAGCTCCATTAAAAACTGCACCAGGAGAAGGAGACTTAAATTTATTTGGATCTGTATTAATTTCTTCAAAATCATCTGTACATGAGCTCAAAAAAATCATCAAACCACATAGTGATACTTTATATATATATTTTATCAATTTCATCTTCTTAAAATTTAACATTAATATTAACTCCATAATTAAAAGTAGGTAAAGGCGATCCAAATTCAATTCCCTGTCCATTTCCTGAATTTGTTTGTGACTCTGGATCAATACCTCGAGGGGTATTTCTATATAGATACCATAAATTTCTAGCTACAACTGCTATTTTAACATCCTGTAATCCTGCTTTTTCTACTGCTTTTTTAGGCAAAGAATATCCTAAATTTATTTCTCTTAATTTCACATAAGAAGCATCATATACATGACCAATCTGATTATTAGAATCATCATAATGATATACCTGAGAGTTCATATAAATTTTTCTTTCAACTACATTTCCTTCAGAATCTCTCTCTGCAACTAAATTTCCTTCAGAATCTCTAATCCCTATTGCAGATTTTTCATGATACAAGCCTTTTATTTGAGTGTCCGCATAATCATTCCCAAACAACCCAACACCTCTTCTCTCATTTGGATTTTCACCCAATACAACTTCTCCAAAAAACGAATCTTCTCTTCCTGCCAAAGTCTTTTTATACACTCCTTGATTTGTTGCCTTTATACTTGTTCCCGAAAGTAAATCTCCACCTATTTTAGCATCTAACAAAAAGCTAAAACTTATATTTTTGTACGAAAAAGAATTTCTTAACCCTCCAACCCAATCTGGTTGAGCATTACCAATTACAACATCATTATCAAACAATGCTCTTCCATTTTGAGCAACTAAAACATGACCTGTTTCAGGATCTCTTGCATATGCCTTTCCTCTTAGTTCTCCAAACTTTTTTCCTACTTGAGCGCTCACAATTGCATTAAAATACCTTCCCAACTCCACTCTTTCTAACCCTTGCGGCAGTTGATCTACATAGGTCTGATTGTTAGACCAATTTACATTTGTACTCCAATTAAACCCTTGTCTACCTCTTTTAATAATATCAGCATTAATCACTAATTCAAAACCTTGATTTCTCAAAACTCCTGCGTTAACAAACTGCTGTGTAAACCCTGTAGAAGGTGATGTTAACAAAGAAATAATTTGGTCATATGTTCTTGTTTTATACCAAGTTAAATCAAACTTTAATCTTTTTTTAAAAAAATAAGTTTCTGTTCCTAATTCAATTGTTTTAGATCTCTCGGGCTTTAAATCTTGACTGAATTTAACATTTGGTAACTGTAGGTATGCATTTCCCAAATAATTCCCTCCATACTCATATAAATTCTTTGTTCGGTTTGGTTGTGTATCATTTCCTACTTCACCATATGATGCTCTAATTTTCCCATAAGAAAAGACATCTGATTTTGGTAACAATTCAGAAAAAATAATACTAGTACCAATAGAAGGATAGAAATAACTATTATTACCATTCGGTAATGCTGATGACCAATCATTTCTAGCTGACAATTCTAAAAAATACGTTTTATTATACCCTATAGAACCCGAAGCAAAAATAGATTGAATCTCCTTTTCCGCATCACCTTCATCAACAACTGGAAACTCAGCATTGTTATTTACCGTACCAAAACCAGAAACAGCCAATTGATTAATTGTTATTACCCTGTTCGAGTTTTTAGTATTAAAGAGTGTAGCTCCTAAAGCAGATACTATAGAAAACTTATTGATTTTTTTATTAACATTAAACATGGCTGTATACCTGTTTGTCATTGCAGTATTATCTCCAGTTCTATACATTCCATCCAAATCATAAGGAGCCCCTCTATTATTCAGTATCTCTGACACTCTATTTCTAAAATCTGTCGTTGCTTTAAAATTTAAATTATAACCTGGTGCCATTCTGTATATTAAATCTGTACCGAAAAGCAATCTGTTTGTTTCATCTTTATTTGTATTTTCATAAATATTCCAATAAGGGTTTGTAAAAGGCCCTGTATAGGTATATGCTTCTCCTGTATTTGGATCTTTATATGGCAACAAATTTTCTTTTGAAAAGTTAGGATTCATATAAATATATGAACTTGCTGGATTTCTTGGATTTCCATTTGTAGGAATCCTATTGTTTACAATATCATTTACATATATAATATTAACTCTTGACTCAACTTTTTTAGAAAGTTTATAATTTGAATTAAAAGAAACATTATTTCTTTTCTGAACATTCATTCCTTTAATTGTATGTTCAGAATCTAAATATGAATATGACAATCTGTAACCTCCTTTTTCTGTTCCTCCCTGAATACTAATACCAGTGCTTTTGGTAACACCTGTACTATACATTTCTTTAATATTATCTTTATTAGGCAAGTATTTACCTTGAATATTATTTACATCAATAACATCTTGGCCCAGCATGGGTAAACCATAAGCTCGATCCCATTGACTAGCTGTTGGAAGACCTGTATTATTATCGATATGAGAAGGGTTTAGAGCCAATCGTAAATTTTGACCTGATCCATATACATATTGATAATCTGGATATTCCAATACATTTGCAAACATAGTATTATGATTGATGGTAATCCCTAAACCTTTGGTTTTACCACCTTTCTTGGTGGTAATTAAAATTACCCCATTTGCCCCCTGAGAGCCATATAGAGTAGTAGCTCCTGCTCCTTTTAATACTTCTATAGATTCAATATCATCTGGATTAATTTGAGAAATAGGACTACCATAATCAATTCCTCCTGTATTAGCACTTAATCCATTATCTCCTTGAGGAGTATCCATTTGAATCCCATCTACAATATACAATGGTTGATTGTCTTCTGTAATTGATGTTGCTCCCCTAATAACAACTCTATTTGACCCTACAGGACTTCCTGAAGAAGTTATTTGAACCCCTGCTGCTTTACCTGAAAGATTATTTAAAAAATTTGAAGTTCTTGTCTCTGCAATATCTTTTGTATCTACACCCTGTGTAGCATATGATAATGACTTTTTATCCCTTTCGATTCCTAATGCAGTAATCACAACCTCTTCAAGTCCTTCTGCAGATACTTCTAACACAACCTCAAGATTTTTTTTGTTTTTTTTTACTTTTATAGTTTCTGATTTATACCCTAAAAAACTAACGACAAGTTCAATATCTTTTTTTTGGGGTATAACTATTTCAAAAAGACCGTCAAAATCGGTTAACGTTCCAATGTTCGTTCCTCTTAACAAAACATTTGCACCAATTATAGGTTCTCCTTGGTTATCTTTTACAACACCTTTCAGTTTTGCCTTTTGAGCAAAACCTATAAAAGGTATAAGCATTAGTAATAGAATCAATTTTAATTTCCTCATATAGTTTGAATTTTGGTTAGTTAGTTTCCTTATTTACTCCATGCAGATTAAAGCTTGGCTGTTTGAATACCAAAACATACGTTAGCTTTAATTTCTGTGTTACAAATGAAGGAATGAGGGATTAATTAATTATTAATTATTAATAAACAAGTATAATTTATTAAATAAAAACCAATAAAACAGCTTTAAAAAAAGCTATAACACATAAAAAACCTCAAAAAAAGCACATTCATCAAAATCTATTCTTAAACAAAAACTCCGCAACCATATTAATCATGGTTACGGAGTACGGAACTAATTCAATAAAGATAGAATGAAAATGTTCGTTGGTTTAGCTTTATTAGTTAACAATAAACTTCTTTGCAAAAGATCTTCCGTCTATGGTTAACTTTAAAATATACACACCTGATGCGTATTTACTATCTAAAATACCGTAGGAACCTTTAACCGTAAACCCTTCTACTTTTGCACCAAGGAAATTATACAATTCTGCCTTAGCCTCTTTTTTTACAATGATTTTATATCCATCTGTAGTCTTGTAAAAACCTCCAATATTATCTGAAAACTCAAAACCATCTAAAGACAAAGTAATTCCAGATTCCCAAGCTCCAGCATCTATTGATCCAGAAGATCTTGGATTCCCATTTTGATCCTCTAACACAGTTAAATAACTTGAATCTCCAAAATCTATAGGAGTATCAATACCACCACCTACAGAGCTAAATTTAACAACCCACTCTGAATCGTCATACGTTAAAGCTGATGCAGATAAATCTGCTGATAAATTACTGTCTGTATTTGTTATTGTTGGAGCACCTGGATCTGCTGAAGCAAAAGAAACTCCGATTAAAGAATTCTTTACAGTGGTAGTAGTGCTATAATCAACACCACCTGAAGTAAATTTTAAAGTAGACATATCTGCAGCTGTAACTCCATCACCTCCTCTGTAATTACCATATATTATCGTGTTCTCTAATAATAAACCATTACTATCTACATTAGCCGAAGCTGTAGATGCCGCTTGAGAATCTAAACCTCCTGCTCTATCTCCAACACTCGCAGTTACATAGTTATCAAAAATGGTAACATTCCTTAAAATATCGCTTGTAGTTTTAGTGGAATCATAAGAAGCATTTAAAGAAATTGCCCCACCATTTACTGCAGCAAAATTATCAACAAATGTAGAATTTGTAATTTTTAAAACTCCATATGAATTCATTCTTATAGCCCCTCCTTTACCAGAAGCACTGTTTCCCTTAAACAAACATTTATCTACCAATACAGAGTACCCACCTGTTACACTAGAATATGCAGCAGCTACTCCACCATTACTTTGGTTTGCTCTAAAAACACCTCCATCAGTAGCAGAGTTCCCTTCGAACCTACAAGAAGTAGCAACTACCGCTCCCGAATTACGAATAAAAACCACTCCTCCTGTAGTTGTACTTGTAGAATTTTTAATGGTCAGATTTTCTAAAATCAACAATTTGTACAAGTCAAATAAAGCTCCAGAAGACTTACTAGAACAGTCTATAATTGCATCTGATCCCACACCCTTAATCGTTAATTCGAAATTACCACCTGGATTGATTGTAATTTTTGCTGCAGGTGTTAAAGTACCATAAACCAATACTTGGTCACCTGTTACCGCAGCAGAAATAGCAGCTGATAATGTTGTAAAAGCATCTGCCTGTGAAGAACCATCTCCTGCTCCTGTTGCACTTGCATCTACATGTATATCTGCTGCAAAAAGCATAGAGTTAAACATAATTGACAAAAGAGTCAATAAAAACATTTTTTTAGTAATTTTTCTCATTTTAAATTTGATTTTAATCAACTGAATCACATCAGTATTTAAGATTTGTTAATAGCACAAATATGAAATAGAGACCTTAATTAATGATTAAAAAAAAATAAACACCCCGCTAAAACTAGGCTCAAGCAGACTATATAACTACAAAAAAAACTCCGCAACCCTATTTACATGGATTACGGAGCATGAACTAATTAATAAGATAGATTTGAAAAAAGTTCGTTGTTTTATTTTATTATAAATTTCTTAGCGTAAGGTAGTCCTTCTATGGTAACTTTTAATATATATACTCCAGCGGCATATTTACTATCCAAAATATCATATGATTCTTTAACGATAAAACTATCTACTTTGGCTCCTAAAAAGTTATACAACTCAGCTTCTGCTTCTTTCTTTACAACAATCTTGTAACCATTGGTAGTTTTATAAAAACCTCCAATATTGTCAGAAAACTCAAATCCATCTAGAGACAGAGTAAGACTAGACTCCCATGCACCAGCATCTATTGAGCCAGATGGTCTAGAATCACCATTCTGATCTTCTAAAACTGTAAGATAAGTAGAATCCCCAAAGTCAATTGGAGAATCTGTTCCAGTAGCTACAGAACTAAATTTAACAACTCCATCAGTACTATTAAATGTTAAAGCAGATGCTGATAAATCTGAGGTTAAACTGTTATTTACTCCGTTAACAGTAACATTTTCTGGTATTGGGGTTGCTCCAAAAATACTATTATTCATATTAATTGTCTTGTTAGCTGCACAACCTAAATCTGAAGCAACTCCATCTGCTGTATTGCCATAAGACAAAACATTACTCAAGGTATAAGACCCCGATCCCTCTAACCTTAAACCAGCTCCTCTACCCGTGTTAGAATCCGTTATAGAGTTCTGAAACATTGTCACATTCGTCATTGTAATACTCGCTTGAGCACCTACATAAATTGCTCCTCCTTGTAACTCAGATGAATTGTTATAGAATGTTGTGTTTGTAATTGTTGAAGATCCAGTTCCAACAATAGAAATTGCTCCTCCATTCGTATTTGTTAAAGACAGTTTAGAAGACGAATTGTTTTTAAACAAACAACGATTTAAAACTAGACTTCCATTATTACCCACAAAAAACATTCCTCCATTACCGTTTGTAGTACTATTAGAATCAAAAACGCAATCTGTAAACGTCATTGTTAAACCTAGTACAGATATAACCCCATTAGCATTTGCACTACTTGGATTGGAAGCTATATTGTTAGAAAAAGTACAACTGTTAAAAGTCATGCTTGAAGAACTATTACTTCCCATTAAAGCACCCTGCCCTAAAGTATTTGTTACATTTTCGAATTGTAATCCTGTAAAAACAGTAACTGAACTTGCTGATGAAGCATTTACAAAAAACAATCTATTAGTACCACCTCCATTAATAATACCTTGTGTACCTCCAAAACCATCATCTGCACTTACAAAAGTTATAGAATTTCCTGAAGTATCATTAATCGTAATTTGAGCTGAAAGAACGACAGTACCGTCAATAATAATATTATCATCTTCAGCATTCCCTTTTGCTTCGTTATAGGCTGTGTTAATAGTCGTATAAGCAGTTGCTAAAGTAGTTCCATCAGTGTTGTCACCCGATGCACTCACGTATATGTTAGCAGAAAAAGTAATAGAAGAAATTAATAACACCCCAAAAGAGATAAGTTTTTTAGTAGTTTTTTTCATTTTTAAAACTTGTTTTTAAAAGACTAAATAATACTTAGCCTTGAATTGTTAATGAGACAAATAAAAAAACAACACCTTAAAAATTGATTAACAAAACCTAAACAAAAACATTAATACTCAACAAAACCAGATCAGCTCCAATAAAAAAACACTCTGATTTTACAAAAAAACACACAGCTAAAAAAAACAAATACCTTACAGTATTCTACTAATTATGATGCAGATATGTAATTACTCTTTACGTAACTCCCATGCACCTACATCTATTGTTTTAGATTTTCTTATAAACTTATTCTGATCTTCTAGAACAGTTAAAAAACTTGCTTCTCCATATCCTCTAGGAGTATCTAAACCAGTAGCTACCACATTATATTTTACAATTCCTTTTACTGAATTAAAAGCTAAATTAGATGCTGATAAATCTGCCTCTAACATGTCTTATTATTTGTTACATTATTTGCTTCTTTCACTTTTGAAGAACCTATTAAATTGTTAAACAACTACAAATCTGATTTATAAACTTGCCCAGCTATTTTAGACTTCCAACAAAGAAAATCGCTAGGCTTATCTCCTTTTCCTCCTCTATAATTTCCATAAATAAGAGAATTCTTAACAATCATTCCATTAGCATCCGCTTTATTTTTAGTCACCCCTGCTTGAGTAATAAGCCCTCCACATCTATCAGGATTCTTGTTTTCTACATAACTATTAAATATGGTAACATTCACTAAAACATCACTTGTTGTATCAGCCGAAACATATGAGGAGTTGGTAGATATTGCTCCTCCATTAAGTATAGCATAATTTTCTACGAACGTTGTGTTTACAATTTTAAAAACCCCATAGGAATTCATACGAATTGCTCCTCCAGAAGCTGTAGCACTATTACCAACAAATAAACATTTATCTATTAGCAAACTATACCCACTTGTTTTTGGCATGTAAGCAGAAGAAACTCCTCCATCATTCTGATTCACTCTAAAAACTCCTCCATCTTTTGCTAAATTGTTTTCAAACCTACAAGAAGTTGCTATTACAGCTCCAGAATTACGCACAAACGCTACACCTCCTACATCTTGCGTTGAAGATTTTTTTATGATTAAATTTTCCAAAATCAACAATTTGTACAAATCAAATAAAGAACCAGATGATTTATTTGTACAATCTATAATGGCATTTTCTCCAACCCCTTTAATTGTTAGCTCAAAATTCCCTTTAGGATTTATCCTAATACTTGACTTTGGTTTTAAAGTTCCATAAACTAAAACCCTATCTCCGCTAACAACTGATGAAATAGCAGATGATAAATTGATAAAAGCATCTTTCTTTGTTGAACCATCGTTAGCTCCTTTTGTCGAAGCCTTTACATATATATCAGCTGCATAAAAAGACTGATGTATCAGCTAGGATAGTCCAAGAAATAATAATTTTTAGTTAAAATTTTAAGCATAATTAAATTGGTTTAAATGAACTGACTTGATTCAATTCAGAAGGTTAGTATAGTTTACAAACTAAGCAGAATGTACTTAATTTTTCATTAACAACAAGCCAAAAGCGGTAATTAATTAATATATTATTAATATATCCGAGTAAATTAGTTGTTTAATCCTTTACACATAATTTAAAACAATGATCAAAAAAATTTATTTACTGGCCTTTCTGTTTACACAATATCTTTGTGCTCAAGACCTATTAAATCATGTACACACAGGTTACCAAGGTTGGTTTACTGCTAAAGGCGATAATTCAGGGCTAGACAAATGGGTTCACTGGGGAAGAGGTAAAAAAGAACTTAGTTCTGAACACTTAACCGTTGACATGTTTCCTGACCTTAGAGAATACAACAAAAAAAATCTTTACAGTACAAGTCTTACCTACAGCAATGGGGACACAGTAAAGCTTTTCTCTTCTAATGATTACGAAACTATCGATTTACATTTTAAATGGATGCAAGAATACAGCATAGATGGGGTTTTTTTACAACGTTTCTTAGGACCCTTAAAAAACTACGAATTAAAAAAACATAGAGATCAAGTATTAAAACATGTTATAAAAGCTGCTACCAAATACAAAAGAAAAGTAGCAATTATGTACGACCTTTCTGGATATGAAAATATTGAAAGAAAACAGAATAAAGAGGACTTTAAAAAATTTATACAAAAAGATTGGGAATCCCTAAATAAAAAATATGACTTAACCGAACAGTCTTGCTACATGCATGAAAAACAAAAACCTGTTTTAGCTATTTGGGGACTAGGATTTAACGAAAGACCATTTACAGTTAGATACGCTAAAGATGTTTTAGATCTCTTTAAAGAAAACCCTAAAAACTCTTCATTTGATACTTATTTAATAGCCGGAGTGCCTTCTTATTGGAGAACTCTATCTAAGGACAGTGAAAAGAACCCTATATGGAATAAATTGTATAAATCTTTTGATATGCTTTCGCCGTGGTCAGTTGGGAGGTATCATGATATTAAAAGCTACAAAAACTACATAAATAATGTAACTAAAGAAGATCTAAAAATTACATCTTCAAATAATATTGACTATATGCCAGTTGTGTTTCCTGGATTCTCTTGGGGAAATCTAAAAAACGAAAGTTACAATAGCATTCCTAGAAAAGGAGGAACTTTTTTATGGGAGCAAATATACCAAACAAAAAAAGCTGGAGCTAAATGTATATACTTTGCCATGTTTGACGAAGTTGATGAAGGAACCGCAATTTTTAAAGTTGCTGAGAATAAAAAACAAGTACCTAAAGAAGGTAATTTTGTAACTTTAGATACCGATGGTTACGACTTACCTAGTGACTGGTATTTACAATTAGCTAATGAAGCCAGTAACCTTTTTAATAATAATCTACCTGCCCCTCAAAAACTTCCATTAAAATAATTCCACTTTCAAAAAAAGAGCTGCTAGTTTTCTAGCAGCTCTTTTTATCTATTTTAAACACCATCATTTATAACATTAGAGAAACTATTTTCAAACAATTGGCCGTAAAGTAATTCATATTCTTTAGAGAACTTTTCATAAGTTGATTTTGCTAAGCTATGTTTTCCCATTATATATTGAGCTTTACATTTAAAGGTCATAGCTTCCTCATTTATTGAGTCAAAATTAAATATACAGTCTGATAATTTAATTATAAACTCTGGATCATCTTTCAAATCGAAATCTTCAGCAAAAGAGACTAAAGCATCTATAATAACATCTGAAACATCAGCTTTAAAGTTGTCTAACCATTCATAATTTACATTTAACAAGAAAGCTCCTTTTTCTGTAATCCTCATAATATAATCAATATTGTCTTTAGAAAAAGATTTAGAATCAACAATTTTTAATAAATCATAATAATCACATTTAAACTTATCTTCTTTGTTAATAATTTTCCAATATCCGGTTTTTTTTGTTAATTCATAAGCACCAATATCATTTAAAATAGTTCTTAACTTTGCTATATTTACTGCTCTATTATTTTGAGCACTCTTAGGAGACTTGTCATACCATAATATATCAACTATTTTTTCAGAGGAAACACCTTTATTATTTTTAAGAGTATACAGTAGTATTAACAAAAAAAGTTCTTTTAATAATGGAGAGAATTTATTCGTAACATCTTTAGACTCTACATCAAAAACCTGAAAGCCTCCAAAAAGCATAAAATTATATTCAGCCTTAAACTTCTTTTTTACTACATCTAAACTATCTTTTAATAAACTTGAGTCTTCACTTCTATTAGTGTTTTTGTCTTGTGTGTCTTGAATATTCAAGTTCGATACATAATTTTTATTATTTAAAAAAACATCTTTATGTTTCTTTCTTATGTAATATAAATATCCAAAAGTAAATAATATTATTAAAATAATTATATATATATAGTTACCTCTTCCGTTTTTATTTTCATTTTTAGTTATACCATCTTCTTCAATAAACTCTAACTCATTTGGGGGGTAGCTGATGGAATGGATACTATATTCTGTTTTTATAGAATCTGAAAGATATGAAGTAAATGCCATTAATTTCTTTTGGCTTGGTACATAAAATAACTTTGCTTTAGATTTAACATCAATAAACTTATATGGAAAAGTTCCACCAACATAGCTAACCTTATTATTTTCTAAAGAACCTTTAATTAATTGCATGTTACCATTATACGTATTCTTATTATATATCAAAGCAAAATAATTTCTTGTTGTCTTATCAATCCACATTGTATTAGCAACACTCATTCCTTCAAATAGATGAGGGATTTTATATTTTTTAAGAAATTGTTTTGAATTTAAATCATACCCTATTAAATCAAAATAACTTTTAGGATTAATAAGTTGACTTCCAGAAACACTACCATAACCCCCTAATATATATACAGTATCATTTAAAGTAGCCAAACCAGATAAATATCTTGGTGTAAATAAAGAGTCATTTGAGTTTAATTTTTCCCATTTGTTAGTACCTAAGTCTAGTTTAAAAACACTGTTGTTGTATTTATGCTGTCCATATCCACCAAAAACAAACATTGAATTTTCTTTGTGGTAAAAATAATTATTATGATGTTGATATTCTTGTTTATTACTATCTTTTATAATAGTTTGATTTAACGTATTCCACGCACCTGTGTTTGGGTTTAACCTATATAATGTTTTATTATCTATAGAATAGCAATATATACAATTGTCTAGTTGATTATAAACTAAATTATAATCAACATTAATATGTTTAGGTTTATTTTTATAATAAACATCCTTTGTACTGTTATTTTTTAAATTAATAATACTTAATTTATTCTCTTGTACTATATAGAATTTTTCATCTTTACCATTATATGTTGTTAGTATAATTCCATTGTCTTGCTTTTGAAATTCTTCTACCCATTCATTATGACCATATGCTATCCAATTAGGATTTTTTAGCACTGCTTTTCCCCCATTAATTTTATCTGTCGCAATATTTCCTTTATTCTCATTTAAAGGAAAATGCATTAATAACTTACCTTTTTCATATAATTTAAAATCTTTAATAGACATAGAAGCAACATCGGTTGTTGCAAATGACTTATAATCTACTCCACCAAAAAATATTTTAAATTCATCATCATTCTTAAACTTTATATTTTCTATAACATAAGATGAATCAAACAAGTACAAAATAGCTTTTTGTTGATCTAATAAAAACTTAATTTTTACAGTAACCCAATTTTCACTTACTTTTTTAGGTATCACTATAGGAATTATTCTATTACCATTAACACAGCTATAACTAAATTTCCCCCCTGGATTACTAATTAAATCTATATTATGATGATCTTTATTAATAATCCTAAAAATATAACCATACGATTTTTGAGTTTGTTTTAGATCAAATGATATTTCAAAATTTTCATTTATTTTTTTAAATCCTTCAGGTATGATATTTAACTCTGTTCTTTTATCTAAAACAACATCGTGACCATAAAAATTAACACCATAAGTTTGTGAGAAGACAGTAAAAGATTTTAAATAAAATGTAATAAAAAGATAAATAAAATATTCTAATTTTATATTCATAAATAATAATTAAATTAATCGACAACCGTACTTAAAGAGAAATATAAATTTAAACATAATATCTATTAAACAATATTATTATCCACTAAAACGTAATATATCTGGTTAAACAGTATTAATACAATTTTACAAAAAATAATACAACTCTCTTCTTTCTTCTTAAGAAGAAAGTTGTTAAAAAATAAATTTTATATTAAATTGTCAATGTGATAATTAAGCATTTTGTCTATAGGTCTTTGAATTGCACCTGCAAAATATAAATTATGTTTTTGTGACACCCTACTAATTATATCTGAGAAATAGTAAGCTATTGACCCTATGAAATAAACTGGTGTTTCTTTCCCTTTACCATATGGCAAAACTCTATACCTAAAAAACTCTTCAACTCCTTCTTCCATTAAAGAAATAATATACTCTTCATTTTTAAATTCATACATAAAAGCTGCATGGTTAGCTAAATAAGCATTAGGATTCAAACCTTTATACAACTGTTCTTTAACATAATCACTATCTAAGTTATAAACAACTTTAAATTTATTTCTTATTTTGACTGGCATTATTTCATAAAAATAGTCTCTTATTAATTTTTTCCCAAAATAATTCCCACTCGCTTCGTCCATTATTGCCCAACCTAAAGAAATTGCATTAGATTTAATTCCCTTACCATCAAAATAACAACTATTTGAACCTGTTCCCAAAATACAAACAATTGCAGGTTTTTCATAAGATGCAGCATAAACTGCAGCTAACATATCTTCTTCAACTACTATTATTGCATTAGTAAAAATCTCTTCAAAAGTTTTGATTAATTTATGTTTCGCTTTTATAGTACCACAGCCTGCCCCATAAAAAAAAATTTTATGAACCTTGTTTTTTGCCTCTTCAAGGTTACAATTTTCTAATATTCTTTGTTTTATACAATTTGAGTCTACGATAGCCGGATTTAATCCTTTAGTTCTTGTTTTAAAAAACTCTGTTTTGTATTTATCTACAGCTACCCAATCTACTTTAGTAGAGCCACCATCTGCTATTAATATCATATTACGGTTTTTAAATTAAATAGACTTAAAACTAGAGTTACTAAATAAACAAAAGATTACTTTTTAATTAATAGTTCTATTAGAAAAATTAATAAGTTTTATAACAATCTGAATAGTTATAAGTTACGTAACATATAATATTTTATATTTTTATAACAAATAGTATAATTATATTTTTAATATTAAGCAAAAAAGTAAGCTATTATTATAACCAGCCTACTTTCTAAGTTATTATGACACTATTTTCGTGATACTTTGATTCTGCAATATTTACTTAACTTTTATACAGATTTCTTGCCTTTTCTTAACGTTAAGTTAAGCCTCTTAAAATCATTTTAATTCAAAACTCATACAATAATAGAATAATTTTCAAAATCAATTATGAACTTTTTTAACTAATCTTTGTTAAACTTATAAAGTATAACGTATTCTAAAACTACTCCATTATTTACCGCTACTTTATAAGCGGTATCAATAATATAGACAGTTGAATTGTTTTTTATTTAGACTATAAAATAACTTCTTTTAATATATATTGACTTGTTTATAGAATTCCAAGTTATGACTACCTTTTATCTCTACAATTCTTATCAAAAGCGACTAGATTGAATAATTGTCGCATTCTAGAACGAACTCTGCAACCGTAACGTTTGCCTATTTCTTCTGCATTGAGGTTGGTCGTCGCAAAAGTTAATTTTTTGTTTTGGAGGAATAAATCGTATCTGGAGAGTAAAATTTCTCCCATAACATTACAATCTTGTCCAAAGTGTTTTCCATCAGGTTCCACTCCTAAATCATCAAAACAAAAAGAAAAGCTAGAACCGTATTTTTCTATCACTTCAAAACCTTTACTATTGAATTGGAACGTTAAAAATCTACTTGGAATAACTTCGTAATTGATAACGTTTGGAGAAATATGTTTTAATAATTTCATCCAACTTGTTTTACCACAACCTACGGGTCCAGAAAGTAAAATTCCTTTGTTGGGATCTAGTCCATATTTTTCACATTTTTTATAATCTCTGATAAAATACAAGCAAAGCTTATAGAGTAAAAACATATCATCTTCGTAGAGTTTAAAGTTTTTTCCAAAGGTTAATCTGCCTTTGTAGTTGAGGTAAGCTACAATTTTATCAAAATCGTAGTGGATGATATTATTTTCTATGGTTCCTAATTCGAATAGAGTTTCTTTTTCGTGTATGATGTGTGGGTGCATAAGATTAGTGTTTCTTCTTTTTTTATTTTTTTTACCTCTAATTTCTTCTGTTCTTTTGCCTTGATGCCAAAGAACCAAAAAATCAAGAAGGTTCCTATGAAATTACTTCGTACCAGTCACTCCATCATTCCATGCTCCTTTTCTTCGAAACGTACTTCCATGATTACATGACTTATTTCTTGGAACTTTCAAATTCATTTTGATTAACATTTTTGTATTCATTTTTACGAAATAATCTTGTATGTCATTTGTTACAAGATTTTCATTTTTTTAAAAATCGGCCGGAACTATTTTTTTCATCTCGACTCCGCTCGATGACCATCAAAGTGGTTGGTTATAATCTTTGTCATTTTCAACTTTTAAATAATCAGAATTTTGATTTTCCTGTTTATAATGTTTATTTCGTTTTATATGTTTATTATGTTTATAATAAGATACCAGTGCTTGTCCCACAGGTTGTTCTACTACCTGTCCCACATCTTGTCCCAGTACTTGTCCACTACTAGTCCAAAAATTGTACATATTGACTTCGCTACTTTTAAATGGATTTTGTGAAGGTTTATATTTTAAGTATTTCCATTTATTTAGTTCACGAATACATTTGTGATAAGTTGTTTTTGAACCAATTTTTGCCATAATCATGACTTCGTTTCTGTTTACATAAAAAGGAGTTTGAAACCTATTTACATTCCATAATTGAAACAAAGCCATGTAGAGACTAATGTGAGTTGGATTAAAGCGTTGGTCATCAATTATTTTATCATAAAAAACTTTTAAGTGTTTTATATAATTGACTTCTGACATAAACTCAATGTTTTACCTTATTCTCATCCATTACTTTCTGAATTTCTTCAGCATCGTAATAAATAATTCCTCCAATTTTGGTGTAAGGTAAAGTACCATTGATTCGAAGTGTTTGTAAGGTTCCTGGACTCACTTGAAGTAACTCCATAATCTCATTCGACTTTAAATACTTTTTGGTTTTTGTTGATGAATTTGATTCTAAGAGCTTTTTAAAATCTTCTAATAATTCAATTTTAAATTCTCTTAAATCATCTGTAGTAATAATTGCTGCTGGCATAATTTTACAATTTTAAAGATTAACTAATAGTTTGATTTGACTTTCGTTTTTCAAAATTGCAACGCTTTGATGGAATTTATTCGGTACCTGTTCGGTACTACCGAAAAAAAAATATTAAAAATAAAATCTCAACGTTTATAAAGGTTGAGGTTTTGTTAATTAGAATTTATTTAAATAATTTTTGTGAAAATACTATTTTCGGTAGTTCCAAAAACTACCGATTTTTTATGCATCTTCTAATTCAATTTTACGAACAAGATTTAAAGATAATTTGTTTAAGAATTTGGTTTGATCTTTGTTTCTATTCTGAATCTCTCCAAAAGTTTTGTAATAGTTACCTAACTCAATACCAAACAACGTTTCAAATATTTCTATGATTTCTTTGATGTTGACTTCCCCATTATTAACAGCCCCAGAACATTTAAGTGAATATATAAGCTCTATTAAATCCGTTTTGGATGCTGTCCAAGAAAGGGAGTTATGAATAGTACTTTCTTTTTCACTTGAAACATTATAGCAACCATTTTCAATATTATGTAAACAGTGAAGCTCTTGCTTGTAAAACTCTGTTAGTAAATCATATGTAACCACCTCACATGCTAATAAATCATGAGAAGTTGTAAATTCGGGATCTATATCTGGATAATCTGTTTGTGAAAACAAAGCTAATTGTTCATTGCCTCTAATAAAGTACTTATCATCCAAAGTAGTCTGACCTTGTTTGATATATCTATAAAAATTGAGGTTTTTCTTCTTTTTAGATTCTAACCTCCTAAGCTCTTTGTGAATGTATTTCTTTTGTTTTTCTATGGAAACAAATGGCTTTTCGGTTTTGTAAGCCATTTGTAATTTTAAAAATTTAATCTCTCCACAAATACCAGGCTTGATGTTTTTAAAAAAGGTTATTTCTTCTTGTGTATTTTTAAATGATAAAGTCCTAACGTAAACTCTAATTTGATGTAAATGTTTTTTAGCTTCTTTAAGTTTTAACTTTAGTTCTTCATCTTTTTTCAGCTTTTTACCTTCAATTTTTTTGATTGAAAGTTCATAACTTTTCTTTAACTCTAAAATGTTTTTCATAGTAACTTAATTTATAGCAACTATGAATTTAATTTAAAATCAATTAAATAAAATATAGACTGTGAAATAACACAGTCTAAAAATGATTAAATTTTATATAAAACACTCAAATTGAGTATCATGAAACATTATTTTTTTGTATCAAATGTGAGTTTTTTGAAAATTTAGTTCTAAGAATACTCATGTCTTCACTTACTTTTTTATCTACAATTTTTGCGTAAATCTGGGTAGTTGTAAGTTTGGTATGTCCTAACATTTTTGAGACCGTTTCAATAGGAATCCCATTAGACAAAGTAACTGTTGTTGCAAAAGTATGACGTGCCATATGAAAGGTTAAATTCTTGGTTATTCCACAGCAATCGGCAATTTCTTTTAAATAACTATTTACCTTTTGATTAGAGATAGTTGGGAAAATTTTATTGACATCTATTTTTCGGTAGTTTTCGGTAGATGATTTTATTAACTTTTCAGCAGGTTCTAACAATGGAACTTTTACAGAGGTTCCTGTTTTTTGTCTTTTTGTATAAATCCAATTTCCTCCATCAATTCCTTTTACAATGTTATCTGTAGTTAAATTTTTGATATCTATATAAGGTAAACCAGTATAACAACTAAATAAAAACAGATCTTTTACCAAACGTAATCTTGGAATGTTTGAATGATAGTTTTGAATATTATTTAATTCGTTTTCTGTTAAATACTCTCTGTTTGTTTTTTCTAACTGTAAAGAGTAATTAACAAACGGATTTTTATGGAGCCAATCTAGGTTAATAGCAATATTTATCATTTTATTAATACGTTGTATGTGTTTTACAATTGTATTATTTCCTATTGGTTTGTTATTTCCTTTTGAAATGTACGCTCGTAAAAACAACTCAAATCCAGATATAAACTTGTAATCTAATTCTTTTAAAAACACATCGGTAGTTTTATACTTTGCTTCTATATATTCAAGAATATAATTTTGAGTAGTTATATAATGATTTAAAGTGTCTTTGGTTACTTTCTCTTTAGCAATTGAATTGTGATATTTAAAGAGGTCATTAAAAGAATAGTTTTGTGTATCTAATCCTAAGTATCTTGCCTTTACTAATTGAGCTGTAATTAGTTTTCCTTCAAGGTCTAATTCTCTATAAGCATTCGATATTTTACCTTCTTCTTCTTTTATAAACTGATTAAGAACTCTAGCTTCATTGGAGTTTCCTCTAACTTTTGATTTGGAATGATCCCAAGAATCAATTTTGATCTTCTTGTTTAAACTAATATTAGCTCTTTTAGAATTGATGGTAATTCTAAAATAAATAATAGCAAAACCAGGTTCTACCTTTTGAGTATACAACCATGTTAATAATGAGTAAGTGTTTGATGATACCATAGTAATCGTCTTTTGTGGTTAAACATTGGACGAAAGTCAAATCAAACTATAAGTATCTATAAGTAGTAGGTTAGTAAAATTGGCTTAAAAAAAGTACTAACCGAATTACTTACCTAATATATGAAATATTTTGGTTTTCATTCAAATCAACACAAATAAAAAAACCTTATAAACATAGTGTTTATAAGGTTTTGTGCACTTTTATTATAAAAGTTGCGGAGAAAGAGGGATTCGAACCCCCGGTCCTGTTACAGACAACGGTTTTCAAGACCGCCGCATTCGACCACTCTGCCATTTCTCCAATAAATAGCCAACTTTTTCGTTGGGCTTGCAAATATAACAAGTCTTTTTTGTTTCAGCACAAAAAAGACTTGTTTTTTTCATTAATAATAGTTCCAAAAATCTACAACCGTTCTGTGATCGTCGGTATAAATCAACAATACATTAGGTTTCTTTTGTGCATAATGATGGCTACTTAATAAAAGAAAACAAACAACAACTATCTTTTTAATTTTATGCATCCTACTCCTTATTTTTTATTTTTAGTTCCTTTAGGCACAGCTGTTTCATAAAACTGATCTCTTAGTTTGTGATACCCTTTGTAATTGATCATTTGTGGTGAAATATTGTCTTTGTTCCAAGTTGTCCATTTTGCTTTAAGCTCTTTAGCTTTGGAAGGATTTTTTGATGAAATATCATTTTGCTCAGATACATCTTTAGGCAAATAAAACAATTCTGGTTTTTTGCTATCTCTGTCCAACACATGTTTGGTACCGTCTGCTGCCAATACTGCCCATTTGTTACCACTTTTCCAATAAATATAGTCGTGTGGTGCTCCTTGTGCTTCCCCAGTAACATAAGGAATCAAATTAACCCCTTCCATTGCAGGTGCTGCTGTAGCATCTCCTCCTGCCAAAGCCACTGCTGTACGGCCAATATCTAACGAATTCACAGGGTAATTTACCACAGTACCTGGCTTAATTTTGTTTGGCCAACTTGCAAAAAATGGTACGTGAACTCCCCCATCGTACAAATTCCCTTTTCCACCACGGAAAGGTTGGTTGTCTGAGCCATTCCATCCTTTAGTACTTCCTCCTTTGGACTGCGGTCCTCCGTTATCACTTAAGAAAAAGATCAAGGTGTTTTCATAAATTCCACTGTCCTTTAAAGACTGAATTACCGTTCCAATTCCTCTATCCATAACATCTACCATGGCAGCATATACTCGTCTTTTGTTGTCTTTTATATGGGCATAACGAGCAATATCTTCTTTAGGGGCTTGCAAAGGCATGTGTGGTGCATTGTAGGCTACGTACAAAAAGAAAGGATTTTCTTTATTGTCTTTTACAAATTGTGCGGCATCGTTGCTCAATGCTGTTGTTAAATAGCCTTCAAAATTGTCTGCTCTTTTATTACGAACCAAAGGTTGTAAATAGGCTTCCCATACTTTTTTGGTTCCATCAATTCTAAAATAGTCGTGTCCTCCTCCTAAAAAACCGTAGAAATAATCAAATCCTCGGTTCAAAGGATGAAATTCTGCTGCGGCTCCCAAATGCCATTTTCCAATAGCTCCTGTTTTGTAACCTGCTTCTTGCAAACGTTTGGGAAATAGTTTTTCTCCAACATCAATTCCCATATGAGGATTCGCGGGGTCGTATGCAGGGTTGGTTTCAAAACCAAATCTATGTTGATATCTACCTGACAACAATGCCGCTCTACTAGGCCCACAATAAGCATGATTGGCATATCCTTGTTTAAAGAAGGCTCCATTTTTTGCTAAGTTATCCAAATTAGGGGTTTGTATATCTGTAGCTCCTGTAAACCCTGTATCTGCATAGCCCATGTCATCAGCCATAAATACAATGATGTTGGGCTTTTTATTTTTTTGAGCGTGCCCAAATGTAATCCCTATAATTGTTAAAGTAAAAAGTAAAATTTTAGTTTTCATCTCAGTTCTAATTTATTGATAAATATTTTTTAAATGCTGTTTGATTGTATTTTTGTAAAAGTAGATCTATCTCCATTTCTCATTAAAAAGATATTACTAAAAAAAAGACACAAATGATTTTTTTGTTCTATTTCCTACAAATTTCTACTTCTTAATTACCTCTTTGTTAACCTCGTTTCCATCCACATCGTAATGAATAAATTCTATAATTGGTTTTCCTTTTTCACGATATACCTTAACTCCTAAAAATCCTCCTGCCACTCTTAAAAATTTATGTTCTGGCTTTTTATCATCTGGTGACCAACCTTGTGCATGTGCATCACTAGAAGGACCTTGAGAAAACTCCATCAATCCTGTTTTGGTATCTTTAGAAACATATTGCCAATGACGGTCTCCGTTTAACACAAACATGTTGTGCTTTTTTAAGAATTTTCTTAACCAATCTCCTTCTTTTTTAAAAGCTATATTGGCATGATTGTCACTTTTATCAGATACTCTATCGGGTCCAACTACTGGAGTTGCAGACACAAATAGTTTAAAGGTAGCATCCGATTTTTTCACCGATTTGGCAAACCATTTTTTTTGTTCTTCTCCATAAATAGTTTTGTCTTTTCCATCTTTTAAATAATTGGGAGATCGAAACTCTCTTCCTTCCAACAACCAAATTTGCACATCTTTTCCCCATCTAAAAGTTCTATAAGGTTTTCCTACCAAAGGAGCTTGTTCGTACCAAATACTCAATCCGTCTTTGTAGGTAATTTCACCAAAAGGTTGCATCCCCGGATACGAATCGTTACTTAACAAATCGTGATCGTCTTTTTGAAGATACAGAGGTACATGGTTATAGAAATCTACCGAAGCTGGCCAAGCGTTTATCGCATGCCATTTCATTCTAGCTTGTGCAATATTTAAAGCCATAGGACCTGGTTTGTCGTAGTAAACAAAATCTCCCGTCTGACAATGAAAGTTAGGTTGTAACTTTTTCATGGCATCATAAATTTTAAAACCACGTTTTTCATCATCATAATCCCAAAAATACTGACACGTTGAAGATGTAAAAAACACAGGAACAATATCATTTTTACTAGGAGCTGTGGTAAACTGTCCCACAATTTTAGTTGATGTTTTTTTAGGTTTAGCTACTTTGTCTTTCTTTCTAATTCTTGTGTATTTTCTACCTAAAATCTCTACTTTGTAGGTTGTGTTAGGTTTTAAGTTTTTGATCACTTTTTTAAACGTATAATCTTTTAAAGAAGAAACAAATTCCCAATCCAATTCAACTTGATGGTTTTTACTGATTAATTTCACCTTTACCTCTCCAAAAGTTCCGGAAACTTCTCCATCTAATTGGTCTACGGGTTGATTGTTATTGTATTTTAAAGGAGCCCTGTAGGGTGCTTTTTTTCTTTGATGTGTTATAGGGTTTGGCAATAGTTGACTACACAAACGAGTCCAAATTACAGCTGAATTTTCTGTAACTTCTCCTATTTTTAATCCCGTTGTAAAATACACAAGGTCTTTTTTGTTTTGACCAAATACTTGTAGTCCTAGTAACAATCCTAATAGAAAACAAATAGCTTTTTTCATATTAAAAATTTGGTTTATTTCATTAAAAACGTGTTCGCACACCATTTAAGCTAAAAATACACTTCCCTTCAAAACTAATTAATAAAAGAATCGTTCACAACCTAAAATAGTGCTATGAACGATTTGTGCTATGTATTTAATCTATTTTGTCTTTATCAAACTTCGTATTGCAGTCTTGATCAAATAATCATTCTATCAAAACAACAAATTATCTTTTTACAGAATGGTCTTTTTGTCTGTAGGTGGTTAACAAAGTTTCCATTTCTTTAACTTTTTCAGGATACTTCTCGTATAAGTTTACTCTTTGTCCCCAGTCGTTTTTCATATCAAACAATAAGCCTTTGGTATGAAAAGTTGGGTAACCTCTTAGCTGATTGTAATCTTTAGTTAAAGGCTTAGATCCTGCTCCATTACTATGATTAATGTACAACCAATCTCCTTTACGAATTCCCCATTTATTTTTGTACGTATTGTGAACCGTAGCTTCTCTTAATGGTTTTTGATAGGATTTTCCCATCCAAAGAGATTTTAAACTGTAACTGTCTGGAGCTGCATTTTGGGGTAAATCACTTTTGGTAATTTCTGCCAACGTAGCCATGATATCTATTTGAGAAATTACCTCCTTAGAAATTGTTCCTGCTTTAATTCTATTTGGCCAACAAACAATAAACGGCACATGATGTCCCCCTTCCCAAACATCTCTTTTTACTCCTCTAAAATCTCCTGTACTATAATGCCCGTATTTTTCTGCTCTTGCCATAGCATATCTTTCAGGGCCATTGTCTGCTGTAAAAATAACAAGTGTATTCTTATCAAGCCCTTTGTCTTTTAATTCTTTTAACACCTCTCCCACAACCGCATCTGTTTGTACCATCCAATCTCCATAACCACCCGCTTTAGAGCTTCCAATAAATTCTTTGTTGGGAATGATTGGTGCATGGGGTGATGGCAAAGCCAAGTACAAAAAGAAAGGATCTTTTTTCTTTTGTTTCCTAATCCATTCTTTGGTTTTTATTTGTATTGTTGGCAAAACCTTATAGGGATTCCAGTTTTTTACCATAGGCCCTGGTCTAAACTCCCAATGTCCTTCTGCGGTTTCCATTCCATTTAAATCTAACAATGTTGAAGGAGCTTCTACCACTTTGTCATTTTCTATAAAACAATACGGTGGAAAATTAATGGTGCCATCACCAAAATAATAATCAAACCCTCTGGCTAAAGGACCTCCTTTAATCGGCTTAGTCCAATTGATCGCTTTGTGACTTATAGCCTTTTTTTTCTTACCAAATACCATTACATCGTGTTTGGGTTCTTTTGAATTGATTTCCCAATTCCAACCCAAATGCCATTTACCAATACAAGCGGTTTTGTATCCTTTTTGTTTTAAGATTTGAGGTAGCGTAACATCTGTATCTTTAAAATAAGGTTTTCCAAAGCTATTTACAATTCCATGCCCCCTTCTCCAATGGTATTGTCCTGTTAACAAAGCAAAGCGACTTGGTGTACAGATTCCAGATGAACTATGTGCATCAGTAAATCGCATTCCACTTGCTGCTAATTTGTCTAAATTTGGAGTCGGTATTTTTGAATGTGGATTTTGACAATTCAAATCTCCAAACCCCATATCATCTGCGTAAATTATAACAATATTAGGTTGCTGTGCTTTTACAGGTACTACATATAAGCAAATACAACCGGTAATTAGAACGATTAGATTTAGAAAACGAATTTTCATGTAAAATATTTAAAAAAATCAAACACATCAGTTAAAAACTAAAAGTGAAATTATGCAGTTTATCTTTAAAAAAGGTAGAAAATTGTCTTCTTTAAAGGGGGGAAATCATTTGTTTTGTATTTTTTAAGTAAAAAAACCTTGGTAATACATGTATTACCAAGGCCTTTTTTATAAGTAAAGTATGCTGTTTATTTTATTCTACTACATCTAAAACGGGAGTTCTTTTGTCATCCATACGTTTCATGGCATTGACTTCATAAATACGTTTTAACATAAACAATGGGCGTTCTAATTCCCCTTCCCAAGCAAACAAATCTTTAAACAATTCTCTTACTTTTTCGGGATGTTCATAAGCCAAATTATTGTTTTCACTTACATCTTCGGTAATTTTATACAACTCTGCAGGTCTGTCAGGAAAACGTAATAATTTCCAATCTCCTTTTCTTACAATTCCTCTGTTCTCTTTTTTCCAAAACAGCAATTCGTGAGGTCTTTTAGTGTCTTTACCAGTAATGTACGGTAGTAAATCCACACCATCTAATTGAGCTATCTTATCAGCCTTTCCTCCTGCAATGTTTACAAAAGTCGGGAGTAAATCCAATGTACTTACAGGATATTCATAACTAGAACCTGGTTGAATGACCTTAGGCAACTTCATTACAAAAGGCACACGAATTCCACCTTCCAAGTTGTTAGATTTGCAGCCGCTTAACGGATAATTACAGGTTTTGGTACCATCAGGTCCTCCGTTGTCGTTAGAAAACACAATCAAGGTATCATCTTCTAAACCTTCTTCTTTAAGCTTTTCTAAAATCTGACCACAAGCTTTGTCCAAAGCTAAAGTCATGGCTGCCAACACTTTTCGTTTACCTGTCAACCCTTTTATTTTTTTCAAATCTTCTTGAGTGGCTTGCATTGGCGAATGTACTGCGTTGAACGAAACATACATAAAGAATGGTTTCTTTTTGTTTCTATCAATAAAATCACAAGCAGCATCTGCCAAATCGTAGGTCAAATATTTTTTGGGCTCTTGGTATTTTTTATAGCCAATTTCCAAACGATCTTCAGGTTTATCGGCAGCTTGTTTTTGGGTCAATGGATAAAAACTTCTTGCTCCTCCTCTAAATCCGTAGAACTCGGTAAAGCCTCTTTTCAAAGGATGGTATCTATCTGCGTTTCCCATGTGCCATTTTCCTAACACGATGGACTGATATCCTAGTTTCCCTAAATAATCAGCCATGGTTTTTTCATCTAAAGGCAAGCCCATATCATCTCCTAATAACTTAGATGATTTGCTCATGTAACCAGGAACATTGTTTTCTTCAAAACCAAAACGTTGTTGATATCTTCCTGTAAGCAAACCCGCTCTAGAAGGACCACAAACTGCAGCCGTAGTATAGGCTTGTTTAAATACCATTCCCTCTTTGGCCAACTGATCTAAATTAGGTGTAGGAAACGTTTTACTCCCTTGAAAGCCAAAATCAAAATACCCTGCATCGTCTGCAAAAAGAAATACAATATTTTTCTTTTTTTGTGCTGATGTGCTTAGACTAAAAAAAACTAAGGCAACTAGCAACAAACATAGTTTACGTGTTTTCATAAGATTCTATTTGGTTTCTATAAATACCTGATTGCTTTCTAATTTTGGAGAAGTTGCTTTGATCAACACAGCTCCTTTTTTGTCTTTTAACGATTGTACCAACAACAACGCACGTCCTTTGGATGTAACCAAGCTATTGCTTTGGTAATCTTGTGTGTTGTTCAACGCTCCATTATCTACACCCAAAACACGTATGTCTCCATTCACTTCAAAAGTCAATTTTACATCTTCTGTGGTTACATTTAGCCCATCTTTATCCACCAATTGTGCCACCACATGCGCTACTTCGTACCCATCGGCATTTAAGCTTGTTTGGTCTGTAGTCAATACAATTCCTACAGCTTTTCCTGTCGTTTGTAATATGTATTCTACCTCTTGTCCATCAAAACCACCACGAGCTGATAAGGTTCCTGGCTCAAACGGTACTGCCCAACGCAAAATACGATCAGGACTTCCACTTAAGCTTCTCCATCCTAATGATTTTCCGTTTAAAGACAATTCTACTTTGTGTAAATTGGTTGGTACTTCTACAATTACGGTCTGTCCTTTTTTGTAATTCCAGTGCTTTTGGGCACGGCTGTTGTTCCATTTTAAGAACTTTGCTGATTTGATTTTTACTTTTCCGCTCAATTCATCTACCATCAAAGAGTCTTTTACAGGATACGTTCCTACAGACACGTGTGGTTTGTTGACCCAGATAGATTTAAAATGATCAAATCCTTCTTTTTTGAATCCTGCAAAATCCAAAATATCACCATCCCATCCTTTGTTTGGCCATTTGTTATGTGCTTCTCCCATGTAGTCAATTCCTGTCCACATATACATACTGTAAATCATAGGGTCTTCAATAATCGAATTCCACTCTTCCCAAGTACCTGAGTTTTCATTCCCCGTAAAATGCAAATCTGGATAGTTTTTTTTACTCCAATCGTATTGGTTTACTTGGTAACTAAACCCAACTATATCTAAGGTTTGTGCATACCCTGAAGCCAAACTCGCTACGGGAATAATTAGGTTTGCAGTTACAGGACGTGTATTATCAATTTCGCGTGTCCAGTTGGCCAAACGTTGTGCAGTTTCTGTTAACTTGTACTTTCTGTCTGGTAAATTTTTGTAACGCTTTTGCATTTCCTCTGCCGTAATGTTTGGCAAACGATTCCAATACCCTTTAGCACCTGGATCCCACAAACCACTTACATGACGGTAGTGCTCATAAGTCCATTCAATCTCATTTCCTATACTCCATTCAAAAATCGATGGATGGTTGCGATCTCTCAACATCGAACGTGTCAAATCGCTTTTTCCCCATTCTTGAAAATGATTGGTATATCCTTCTGTAATAGCATCTGGTTCACGCTCTTGCATGTTCCAACGTTTGTCTTTTGGGTTGTCAAACTCATCAAAAATTTCTGCTTGCACCAACAAACCTAACTCATCACACAAGTCGTAAAACTCTTGAGAAAACGGATTGTGCGAAGTACGAATGGCATTTACCCCCGCTTCTTTTAAAGCCAACAATCTGCGTTTCCAAACTCCTTTAGGTACTGCTGTACCTACCAAACCACCATCATGATGGATACACACTCCTTTTACAAAAGTTGATTTTCCATTTAAAAAGAAACCTTGGTCTTTTTTGTGCTCTATAGTACGTATTCCAAAAGGTGTTGTGTAAGTATCTACTACTTGACCTTGTACCACAATTTGCGTAATAGCTTTGTACATATTAGGGCTGTCTATATCCCATAATTTTGGTTCAATAACTTTTAAGGTCTGCGTAAATGCCTCCTCTTTGTTAGAAGAAACTTTTGCCTCTTGCTTTTGGGTTGTGATGGCATTTCCTGCAGCATCTATAATTTTGGTAACAATGTTAAATCTAGTGCTTCTTCTTCTATCATTTTTCACCTTTGTTTCTAATTTTACCAAGGCATGCCCTTTGGTGATTTCTGGTGTTGTAACATAAGTTCCCCAGATAGGAATGTGTAATTTGTTTGCGGTGATTAGCTTGACTTTTCTATAAATTCCACTCCCCGTGTACCAACGGCTGTCTGCATATCTTGAATGATCTACATGAACTGTTAATACATTGTCTGAACCATCTGTTTTTAATTTAGATGTCAAGTCAAAGTGAGTAGGAGAATATCCATAAGGGTTTTCACCCAATTTTTGTCCGTTCAACCAAAAAGTAGCATTGTTGTACACCCCGTCAAACAGCACGTAAGCTTTTTCTTTTGTTACATCAATCGGAGTTTTAAAATGTTTTTGATACACTCCTACACCCCCAGGCAAATATCCCGTTGCTCCTTCTAGGTCTTTGCTAAAAGAAAATTCTACACTCCAATCATGTGGTAAACGAACGTCTCGCCAATCTGTATCTTTTAAAGGCAAATTAGAAGGAAGCTCTGTTCCTTTTTGTAACTGGAATTTCCAATCAAAATTAAAATCGTGTTCTCTTTGTTGTGCTGTCATTGTGGTAGAAGCTAACAAAATAGCTACTAAAACCTTAGCTCCTCTTAGGATAAGTCTCCTCATGTTCTATACTGATTTGTGGTTAAGCAATGAATGCCCACCTTGTTTGGGCGAGCATTCAAAAATTAATATTTTGGATTTTTGGTTTCTATTTTATTTCAATTTTAATTGATAATCGTGTGCTCCGGGAGCAAAATTACTTCTAAAAACTTCTGTTCCTGTTCCTCTTTTTCCCCAGTTTACTTCTACTCTATTATCCCCCAACAAAATATTGGTCAATTTTTCTTTCATTTGTTTTACAATCTTGCTATATTTTTTATTGTAAGCAAGGTTGTTGAGTTCTTTTGGATCTTTTTTCATATCGTACAAAGCCATGTCTAGCTCTTTGTCTGTAGCGGTTAAAGCCCATTCCATGTTTTCTCCACGTTTCTTATTAGGACGTGTTTGCATAGAAAACACATAATCATGAGTACGAATATATCCTCTTGGCCCTGTAACTGCATGCCCTTCCCCTAGAATATAATCTCTTTTGGGTGCTTTTTTTGAGGCTACTTTTTGCATGTCTACTCCATCTAAATAGCTGTAAGACTCCTTTTTTAAATCTGCTCCTCCTGCAGCCATAATGGTCGGTGCAATATCAACAAATTCGGTAAAATCTTTCACTACTTTTCCTTCTGGAAAGGCTTTTTTATCGGAGGACACCACCACAATAGGATTGTGACTGTCAATTTTCCAAGAAGTAAATTTAGACACCGCTCCGTGATCGTTTAACTTCCAACCGTGGTCTCCACATACATATACAATTATCCATTCTTGTTGGTTTGCCTTACTGTAGGCAATAAAATCATCTACAGACTGACCAATCAAAGCATCACCGTAGGCACAAAAAGCATAATAATCTTGAATCATTTTTTGTTTTTGTTCTGATGTGTAGTGATCGGAATAAGAAGCTTTTACTTGCTTCTGCAGTTGCTTAGGCATTTTTTGCAACTCCTTTGTATCAAAATTAGGTACTTTGTAACTATGTTTCTGAAAACGCTCTCTGTAACTCGCCGGGGGCAATACAGGCGTATGTGGAAAATCAAATCCTATTTGACAAAACAAAGGTTTTGAAGTGTTAACTCCATGAAACGTTCTAGACCCAGCCTTAAATTTTTGATTTTGATTCTTTAAAAAATCTCCAAAAATAGATGCGTAATATCCGTCTCTGGTTTTCCCAGCTTTCCTTGGACTAACCCCACTAATAATTGGAGCAGAAAATGGTGTTAAAGGCCCTTTCTTTTTGTTGTACTCCATAAACAAATCATACTTTTCCACCACTTTTTGTGCCTCTCCTTTGTGTTCTGGAAATCGTGCTTCTAAATCGGCAGATCGGTATTCAAACTTTCTATCTTCGGTTACAAAAAACTCCATTTGTTTGATGGGTTTCTTTAATTTTTCTCCATTCAACTCGTAAAACCAATCTTTTCCCCAATCAGTTAAACCATCTTTGCGCAATTGTTTAAAGCTAATGTCTTGTTGATACATTCGAGCTGCTTTTGCCCCTTTAGCTGTCTTGGTTTTTAAACGTACTCCTAACTTTCCTATGTGTAAGGTTTGGTATCCCAAAGACTCCATCTGTTCTGGCAAAGTTGGTTTAAAATGGGCTGCATTGTTGTTGTGATATTCAAACTCATATACTCCAGAACGAAAAGTGTAACGCCCGTAATGCATCAGTGCACGAGAAGGAGCACAACCTGTTGCTTGACAATAAGTGTTGATAAACGTAGTTCCCATTTTGGTTAAACGGTCTACATTAGGAGACTCTACATATCCCAACTCACTCATTTCTTTTCCCGTAAGTATTTTGTTAAACGCTCTTATGGCATCGTAACGTTGATCGTCGGTTACAATCCATAAAACATTAGGTTGCTGTTGTGCAAACGTTATTTTTGAACATAAGACAAACGTAAAAAACAACACTTTGTTCATTCTATTCGGTATTTTCATAAACTTGAATTTTAAATTATTTTTTGTTTCCTCATAGATTCAAAATTCTGAACTATTTTGGGGATTCAAGTTTACTTTTAGAAAGATAAATTTACTGTAAACCTCATACCAAACTAAAACACAAATGGTCAACTTACTACCTCTATTGATGAATCTTTACTGAACAACAACTAGACAAACGAATCGCAAAAAAACAAACCCTTTTAAAACACACTCGTTTTAAAAGGGTTGGCATGTATATGCTTATTATCTTAATCTAAATCCAATTGAAAATCATGAGCCCCTGGAGCAAAATTACTTCGGTAAATTTTAGTTCCAGTTCCCCATCTTTCCCAGTTAATTTCTACACGATTATCTCCCAACACAATGTTTAGCAACTTCTCTTTCATTTTCTGAGCCACCTTTTTGTATTTTTTATCAAACGCTACGTTGTTCAACTCCATTGGGTCTTTGGTTGTGTGGTACAATGCAGGATCTAACTCTTCCCAAGAAGCAGACAGTGCCCATTCCATGTTCTCTCCTTCTTTTTTGTTAGGTCTTGTTTTTAAAGACAAAACGTAATCTTTTGTTCTTATGTACGCTCTTGGCCCAATTACAGCATGGGTTTCCCCTAAAACATAATCTCTTCTAGGAGCTTTGTTTGCTGCTGTTGCTGCCAAATCCAATCCATCTAAATGTTGGTATTCCTGTTTAGACAAGTCTGCTCCGGCTGCCTTCAATGCTGTTGGGGCAATGTCTACAAACTCAGTAAACTCTCTTACCACTTTTCCTGCAGGAAATTTCTTTTTATCGGAAGAAATTACAATAATCGGATTGTGGCTGTCTAGTTCCCAAGGCGTAAATTTAGAAATCGCACCATGTTCGTTCAATTTCCAACCATGATCTCCACAAACGTAAATCACCATCCAAGGTTGATTGTGTTTTTTACTATAAGCCTTAAAATCATTTACAGCTTGTCCTACCAAAGCATCTCCATAAGCACAAAAAGCATAGTAATCCTGAATCATTTTTTGTTTTTCCTCATCGGTAAAATGATACGAGGGCTTGTTGTTTAACAACCTTTTAATTTGTTGTGGTACATCTGCCAATTCTGATGTGTTAAATTCAGGAACCTTATAGGTATGCTTTGCAAAACGAGCTCTATAATCAGCTGGAGGCAATACAGGCGTATGAGGAAAATCAAAGCCGATGTGAGCAAAAACAGGTTTCTTAGGATCCACTCCTTTAAACTTTAGCTTACCTGCATGAAACTCCTGATTTTCGTTTTCTAAATACTCGTTTAAGAAGTGTGCATAGTACCCATCTCTGGTTTTCCCTGCGGGTTGCGGACTTACTCCAGAAATAATCATTCCTTTGTACTTAGATGGTGCTTTTCCTTTTTTGTAATGCCTTAGCAAATCGTACTTTTTTGTCACCTCATCCGCTACATGTTTGTACTGATCTGTTTGTTGATTTAACTGCTCCGAAACATATTCAAACTTTCCTTCTGGTGTTACAAAGTAAGACATGTCTTTAATAGGTTTCTCAAACGTTTGTCCTTCTACTTGTTTCCACCATCCACCACCTCCGTAGTCTGTAAAACCTTCTTCTCCTAAGGATCTAAAATCCATATCGGTTTGATAGACTTTATGAGTTTTGGTTTTTCCATCAGGACGTAATCCTTTTAAACGATAACCTAATTTTCCTACATGAAATGTTTGGTATCCCAAATCGGCCAATTGCTCTGGAAAAGAAGGTCGCATATGCTCGGCAGCGTTGTTATGGTATTCAAACTCATACACCCCTGAACGGAACGGATATCGTCCTTGATGCATGGCTGCTCTAGAGGGTGCACAGCCTGTTGCCTGACAATAGGTATTTATAAATGTTGTTCCTTCGGCAGCTAATGCATCTACATTAGGAGATTCTATATACCCCAATTCGTTTTCTTCTTTTCCGTGTAATGCTTGGTTAAACGTTTTTACAGAATCGTAACGCTGGTCGTCGGTTACAATCCATAAAATATTAGGTTGTTGCTGTGCATATATTTGCTTAGCCCCCATTATTAACAAAGCCGTTACTACTAGTTTATTGAATGTTATCATCTGTGTTTAAAATTTAGTGAGATAAAAATACAAGAAGCAAAACAAACCTAAATAAAGATGGCATACCTTTCCGTAACACAAATGATTTCATCTTTAATTTGTCTATGCAAAATCTATCTTTATAAAAACTTTACAAACTTAGTATAGTAGTATTTTTTGAGCTCTAGTTTTACCATTCAAAGACAAAACAACCATGTATACGTTGGTTGCCAAGTTGGACGTGTTAATTCTATACACTGAGCTATGTTCTCCTGTATACTGATGTACTTGCTGCCCCAAGCTATTAAGTATTCGCACTTGTATTTGCTGTATTTTGGGTTGATGTATGTACACCACCAATTCTTGAAGTTCTTGATTTATTTCTAAAGAAAATTCACGCTCTGTTTCTATAGGTTCCGATTTTTTTAACGAATTTATAGGCTCTAAAATCCATAAGCTTTCTGCATTGGTAGCACTTGGCTCACCGTTTGTTTTGGCAATTTCTAACTGAGCTGATGTCTGGGATTGAAACAACCTAGATTTACGTTCATTTCCACCAGGCATTAATTCGTACATTTCTAGACCATTTTGTTCATGTTTTCTAAAATACCAAAAAGGCAAAGCCATTACTTGATTTTTGGGATAACTTTGTTTGGCATAAATTTTCTCGTCTGTTCCGTTGTTTATATCTCCTAGTGTATAACCTCTGTATACTTCTAAATAATTTTTAGTTGCTGTATTTTTTAGATGATGGTAGTAGGGATATTTAAACGCTATTTCCCAAATTGCGGTACTGTCTAGAGGCTTTTCTGCCACCAAACCTACCGTGTCTTTTTCCTGCAAAGCTACTAGGTACGCTCCCGTAGCTTTGTTTTTTATATAGTATTTAGAAGACACCTCTAAAGTAGATTGTGCATCATGTAACAGCACTTTTTTCTGAATCTTAGCAGATGGATATTCTACAGTATTAGATAAATCTCCTTGCCATTCTTTGTAAGCCAATATTCCATCTTTTGCAGACAAACCAGTGTTTTGGCTAAACAGAAGGTTTTTTGTAGGCAATTCATAAGCTAAAAAAGTAGATTCTCCTCCGTGATCGTAAGTAAAATCAAACGTAATGTCATTGGGATTGCTCGCTTTAGCTTGACTAAAATCGTTGTTCTGAAAGATTACGTTGTAAGGAGCATTGCTAGATATAATCCATGCATAGGTTCCTTTCCAAACATTATTGGTAATGGTAATATCATGCGCTTGTTGGGTTTCTCTATCTATGTATAAACCTCTAGCTGGCTTGATATGTTCAAAGGTATTGCCATCAATTAAAAAATGATGTCCAAATTCTTCTATATGAATCATATCTACATCTTTTCTATATCCCAAAAAGTGATTATTGGTTACGTTTACATAAGAACACTTAGACGAGATTCCCAAACCAGTACCATCTAACAAACAATGGGTAATGGTACTTCCATTTTGATTCCACACTACAGGATATTCGTCATTTCCAGCATCCAAAGAGATGGCTCGGACGTTGTAATTTACCGCATCAAAATCGGGTTTAAAAAAGCAATGACTCATCAAAAAATTTGGAGCTTGATTCAACCGTCCTCTACGATTTAAAAAATAACCTCCCTGAGAAAAATTCTCAAAAGAACATTGACGAAATGTAATACCCGCACCACTACCTCCAAACACCTGAACTTTTCCATTTTTTAGTCGTAGGTTTTCAAAAACTAGGTTTTGATAATGCAAGCCATTCAAATCATCATCTCCATATGTAGTATGCGCAACCCTTACAAATACATAGGGAGTAGTGGCTGCTGCTTGTAGTTCTAAGTGGCACAAACGCACCTGATGGGAACGAATGTGTAATTGTTTTAAATTCTGAAAGCTGGTTTTTATTCCGTAAGCTCCTTTGTGTACTGCATTAAGGGTTGGCACAAAACCACTAATGCATACTGCTTTGTCTATAGCAAAGGACTTGCCTTGAAAATTGTACACCGCACTTTTAAACAACAGAGTATCTCCTTCACGAGCATTGCTAATTGCGGTTTGTATGTTGCTTACCAAAGTACTTCCTGTACTTGTTGGATACAAGGCATCAAAATCAATCAATGTAGTGCTAGGACGACTGGCTACAATGTTTAAAAAATAATTGTAGTTTACCGTTGCATGTCCGTTAAAAGAAACACTTACTTGCAGCATTTGTGTGTTGGCATGATCTCCATCACCCACGCTTAATAAGTAATCTTGTGGTACGGTAATTTGATGGTTGATAAGCCCGTTGTAAGGTGCTTGTGTAGCAACTTCTACTTGGTGTACTTGCAATGGATTGCTCCATGTACCTTTGGCAAACGTTAGCAAACGGATACGCACTACTTGAGCAGTAGTCTCTGTATACGTGCCTTTTACATTAAGTGTTTCTCCCCTAGCCCATAACCCAATATGATCTCTGTGTTTGGGATAAGCAAAACCGCTTACTTCTGTCACCTCCACATGCTGAGCCCAAGAAACAAAAGACATCAACAACCCAAAAAGTACAGGAAGCAAGCGTTTCATCGTGTGTTGTTTTTAATGTTTATGTGTTCCTAAAATACGTTCTTTCTGTTTTTTACTCAACCCTTGTCGGTAATACACATCGGGTTTGTGATTTACACGGTGTTGTTTCATTTCTGGATCGTGTATATCGCGACTTAAATCACAATCAAAACGTACCAACATAGAATGGAAGGTATTCCAATTGGTTACATTGATAAAATGTGCCATTCCCCATGTAATTCCTCTACCATCTTTGGTGTTGGTAAACGCATCGGGTACATAGGGTGCTGCTGCGTACGGCATCATTTCGGTAATTGAGGCAATCTCAAAATTTACCCAATCTTTAGCATATTGAATGGTGTTGTGCTCTGGTCCGTCTTTGTACACCAATGCTGCCACTCCTTCTTTAAACGGAAACAAAGACGTTTCGTGTCCAGAAGTAATCAACGGATTTAGTGGATGTTTTTTAAAAGGTCCTAGAGGATTATCAGCAATAGCCAATCCTTGCATACGTACCAAATCTGGTTTTTCTCCAAAATCCGACTTGTAATAAATGTAAACTTTTCCATTGTGTACCAAAGGATATGGGTCGTGAATGGAATACTGATCCCATTCTCCTGGTGCTCCGTTTGGAATGACAATCTTGTTGTACGGAGTCCAAGGTCCTTCAGGAGAATCTGCCCAAGAAACCGCTACCGGACAATCGTCTCCACGCTTTCCACTAGCCTCCATAAATCCTTGATAGTACAAATAGTATTTTCCTTCCCACTCCAAAATATCAGTAGTGGTTACCGATCTCCATCCAACCAAGGGTTTTTCGGGTCTTTTGATGGCTACCCCTTGCTCTTCCCATGTAAAACCATCGGTAGAAGTAGCGTACCAAATTTCTGCCAAATCCCAATCAGACGAGGGAATGGTATCGTTGCTTTTGGCTGCCCCTTGTGGAGGTGTAGGTGTATTTCTATACGTATACCATACGTAGTATTTTCCGTTGTGTTTAATGATTTTTGAGGGATCTCTACGCGAAATTGTTCCATCGTTGTTATGGTAATCAAAACCTTTTAACTGGGTGTATTTAAACTGACTAAACAGTTCGTTATTATGTGGTTGCGGTGCTTCGTAATCGGTATAAATACGTTCCATAGCTGCACTCATGGGTCTATCTGGTTTCTTTTCCGGAAGAATAAAAGGAAATGCTCCTTTGGATTCTGTGGTAGTGCTTTGTTCTGTTTTAGAAGTCTGGCAAGAAAGCATACAAGCTACCACTCCCAACAAGCTTAAGGTCTTTTTTAACATTGATTTTTGAATTTTGTATAGATTCTTTTACGGTTTTCACAAAAATAACAAAGAAAAGTCATCTTTATGGCAACAATTGTATCCAGTAGTTCTTAACAAAACAAGCCCTCTAATTCAAAATCCTCAGAAAATCAAGTATTTATGCAACCTATTCTATTTACTTCTGTTCTTTGCATTGGGTTCTAAAAGTTGCTATGTTGAGTTTTTATCTACTCAACACAGTTTCCATCCTTCCTATTTCTTCCTAAAAATCAATAAAAAACATCGTGTACATAACTACAAAAGCAGCATCAATAAGTTATTTGTTTTTGCTTACTTTCTTTTTGATAAGATACAAAATAGTTAGACCTAAAACCAAGGCTACAATGGCAATAAACTCATCTTTGGTTAAATTGGACAATACCCAAACAATGGTGGCTACTGCTAAAATGGGAATTAGCAATCCGCCTGGTGCTTTAAATCCTTTGGTATCTGACACCATTTTTCTCAGCTTAATTACCGATAAGGAAACTCCCAAATATACCAATAAAATAGTCGCACTAGAAAAAATAGCCAACTGTTCAAAACCTCCTAAAGAAGCAAACAAAAATCCTAAACTAGCATAGGTAATAATGGCTACGTAAGGAGTTTTAAAAAGTGGATGTGTACTAGCCAATTGTGGTATTGGCAACACCTGATCTTTGGCTGCTCTGTACAAAATACGTGGCATGCTTAGTACCTCGCCTGTTACAATTCCAAACATCGATATGGCTGCAGCAGCTGTCATAATGCTTAGCCCCACAGGTCCAAACACTTGGTTTGCCAACTGTCCTAAAGGATTTTCTTTGTGCAACAGCAAATCGGAACCTAACACTCCCATGCTTACGGTTTGTATGGCAATGTAGAGTACTAAAATTCCTGTAATACTTAAAAAAATAGCTTTAGGAATGGTTTTGTTGGCTTTTTTAACCTCACCACTAATAGACAGTCCTGTCTCTGCTCCTTGAAAAGCAAAAAACAAGACCAAACACACCTTTCCAATAGTGCCTAATGACGGAATTTCTTCTATGGCCAAATACGTTGTATTTACCGAGCCTGTAGCACAAGCAACCAATACCAAAAGGGACGTAATTTTAATTATTGTTAACAACTTTACCAAATTCATTCCTTGCTTAATTCCTCTTACGTTGATAGCTCCTAAACCTGCAAAAAACAAGGCAAAAAACAATACTTTTACCCAAGCTGTCTGAAACCAAGGGTTTACAGAACCTACCATGGCCATTAGGGCATTGGCCACAGCTGCATCTGCAGAAATGGTAGACAACACAAACATTACCGAAGTTAAAAAGCCTGCATAGGGGCCAAAAGCGGTGTGGATATAAGCATAGGCTCCTCCAGAAACGGTGACCTTGCTCCCTACCTCGGCAAAACAAAACATCACTAAAGCCACCAACAAACCACAAAACAAATAGGCAAAAATACTGGCCGTTCCTAATTGTGCTGCCACCACAGCAGGCAAGGCAAAAATTCCGCCACCCACTACAATATTGATGATGTTTGCTCCCAAGCCTACCACATCTACCTCTCGTTTTAAGTCTTCTTGTGTATGGTTCATGTCTTATTTGTTTAGCTAGCTACTATTTTAAAAAACATAAAAGTAGGCTTTTTTTTAAAATACAAACCCTAGTAGTAGCAGTTTAGAGGGTGCTATATGACAGGGATAGAAAAGGCAAGTCTATAGCATAAAAAGAAAACGACAACTTTAGTTGCCGTTTTAAATGTTTTCACAACGGAATAATCCTTATTGTGAATTGATTTCAAATTGTAATGCTAATATATAAAAAAATATGATAGTTGTTAACTTAAATTATTATATTTAGAAATCTTTTAAAAATTGCAACTACAATAACATATAATATAACAAACATCTCCTTTTGTTAAAACAGCAAAAGGATAAAATAATTGGTATGAACAAAAAAATATTAGGATTAGACTTGGGAACCAATTCTATTGGTTGGGCATTGGTTAAACAGGATTTAGAAAACAAATATGGTGAAATAATAGGATGTGGTTCACGAATTATACCTATGAGTCAAGATGTATTAGGTAAGTTTGATGCTGGTATCTCAATTTCTCAAACTGCTGAGAGAACGAATTATAGAAGTGTAAGGAAATTAATACAACGAAACACCTTAAGAAGAGAACGTTTACATAGGGTTTTACACCAATTAGATTTTTTACCTAAGCATTACAATGATTCTATTGATTTTGAGAAAAAATTAGGTCAGTTTAAAACTGACAAAGAAACTAAGCTTAATTACTTTGTTAATCAGCATGGTAAACATGAATTTTTATTTAAAGATTCATTTAATGAAATGGTTAAAGAGTTTAAAGAAGAACAACCTGAATTATTTTATATAAAAAACAATGGAAAAGAAACCAAAATTCCTTACGACTGGACTATCTATTATTTAAGAAAAAAAGCTTTATCTAAAAAAATATCTAAAGAAGAACTTTCTTGGCTTGTTTTAAACTTCAACCAAAAAAGAGGTTATTATCAGTTAAGAGGGGAAATTGATGAAGAAAAAGAAAAAAACAAACGTTATGAAAAACTGTATGTTTCTGAAGTTGTAAAAACAAATAATACAATAAAAAAAACAGGAGAATATTTATATGATATTTATTTTGATAATGGTTGGAAATATGAAAAACAAACCACAAAACCACAAGACTGGCTTCACAAGCATAAAGAATTTATTATTACAACTACTACCTTAAAGAATGGTGAAACCAAAAGAACTTTTAAAACAGTAGACTCTGAAAAAGATTGGATAGCCATCAAATCTAAAACAGAACAAGATATAAAAGAGTCCAACAAAACAGTTGGAGCATTTATTTATGACACACTACTAAAAAATCCTACTCAAAAAATAAGAGGTAGTTTAGTTAAAACGATTGAACGAAAGTTTTATCGTGAAGAATTTGAGAAGATTTTAAAGGAACAAATCAAGCACCGTCCTGAAATAAATGTAAACACAGCTATAGGAAAAGAAAACTATACAAAATGTGTTACAGAATTATATCCACGAAATGAAGCCCATGCAAATAATATCTTAACTAATGATTTTAATTATCTATTTACAAAAGACATCCTTTTTTATCAAAGACCATTAAAAAGTAAAAAGTCTGAAATAGCAAATTGTCAATACGAATATAGAACATATATTAAAAAAAAGGAGAAAACAGGAAAAGAAGAAAGGGTAAAACAACCTTTAAAAGCTACACCAAAATCTCATCCATTATTTCAAGAATTTCGTCTTTGGCAATTTATTCATAATTTAAAAATTTATATTAGAGAAACTACCGTTGGTAATAAACCTCTATTTGATGTTGATATTACTGATACTTTTTTTACATCAGAGAATGATTGGGCTACTTTATTTGAATACTTAAACAATAAAAAAGAGATTGAACAAAAACATGTTCTTGAATATTTAGTTTCTAAAAAAATTATTTCAAAATCTGAAAAAACAGATTATCGTTGGAATTATGTAGAAGATAAGAAATACCCTGGTAACGAAACTCGTGTAGATTTTATAAATAGATTAAAAAAAGTTGAAAACTTAAACGTTGATGAGTTTTTAACATCAGAACTGGAATTTAAACTATGGCATATTATTTACTCTGTTACAGATAAAAATGAGTATGAAAAAGCTTTAGAAAATTTTGCCATTAGACAAAACATAGATAAAGATTCATTTGTTAATAGCTTTAAAAAATTCCCACCATTTAAAAGTGATTATGGAGCATACTCCACAAAAGCAATCAAGAAATTATTGCCTTTGATGCGATTAGGTAAGTTTTGGGACGGTAGCGAAATACCTAAAGTAGTTGTTGAAAAAATAACAGATATTAAAACAAGGTTAACCTCTGTAAATTATGATGAAAGTCTATTTAAAAAAGATGAGAAAAAAATACTTGAGACTATTGTAGATGACATTACTCCTAAACAATTACTAAAAAGTTTTGTTAAGCTAAAAGGTAAAAATCATTTAGCAGGTTTAAATACTTATCAAGCTTGTTATCTTGTATATGAACGACATTCTGAAAGTAGTGATATTACGCAGTGGGAAAATCCTGATGATATTGATTCTTTCTTAAATCACTTTAAACAGCATAGTTTACGAAATCCTATTGTAGAACAAGTTGTAACAGAAACATTACGTACTGTTAGAGATATTTGGAAATATTACGGAAATGGAAGCCCTAATTATTTTAATGAAATTCATATTGAATTAGGACGTGAAATGAAAAATCCGGCTGACAAACGTAAACAAATGTCAGCAAAAATAAATGAAAATGAAAATACCAATCAGCGTATCAAAGGGATTCTTCAAGAACTGATGAATGATGGTGTTCAAGATATTAAGCCCTACTCCCCAAGTCAACAAGAAATATTAAAAATATACGAAGAAGGAATTTCACAAAATCCTAATGTTGACTATTCAAAAGTAAGTGAAGATGAAATAACTAAAATTAAAAAAAGTAACAACCCTACCCTAAAAGAAATACAACGCTACAAACTTTGGTTAGAACAAAAATATATTTCTCCATACACAGGAAAACCAATACCATTATCAGAACTTTTTACACCAGCTTATCAAATAGAACATATAATACCTCAATCTAGGTATTTTGATAATTCCTTAAGCAATAAAATCATTTGTGAAAGTGAAGTAAATGAGGATAAAAGTAACAAAACTGCTTATGAGTATTTAAAAACAAATGGTGGTAGTATTGTACATGGTCATCATTTACTATCACTTAAAGAATATGAAGATCATTGTCAACATTACTTTAAAAAGAACAGAACAAAACTTAAGAACCTTTTGAGTGAAGAAATACCAGAAGGATTTATTAATCGTCAATTAAATGACAGTAGATATATTAGTAAACTCATCAAAGGTTTACTAAGTAATATTGTTAGAGAAGAAAATGAACAAGAAGCTACCTCTAAAAACATTGTACCTGTAACTGGGAGTATTACGTCTAAACTAAAACAAGATTGGGGATTGAATGATAAATGGAACGAAATTATAGCACCTCGTTTTAAGCGTTTAAATAAAATGACCAACTCTAACGACTTTGGTTATTTTGATGAAAAAATAAATACGTTTAGAATTCAAGTTCCAGATGCAATTTCTAGAGGATTTAATAAAAAAAGGATAGACCACAGGCATCATACCTTAGATGCATTGGTAATTGCTTGTTGTACAAAAAAACACATACAATATTTAAACTCTTTAAATAATGAAATCATAAAACACGAGTTAAAACCATCTATATTAATTAAAAACGCACAAGGTGATTACACCAAACACTTTATGTTGCCATGGAATAATTTTCCTATAGATTGTAAAAATGCTATTGAAAACACTATTGTAAGCTTTAAACAAAATTTACGTGTCATTAACAAAACATCTAATAAGTACCAAAGCTATAAAGATGAAAACGGAAATTTAAGATTAGGTAAAGATGGTAAACCTAAAAAGGGATTAACCAAACAAACTAAAGGAAATAATTGGGCTGTTCGTAAAGCTATGCATGAGGATACTTTTTATGGCGAAATTGTAGATGGAGAAAATAAAGGAAAATTAAAAATTAAAACTTTACTAGATACTAGTTTTGATGTAAAGAAAATTGAAGACAAGGTTTTAGATAAATCAATAAGAACTATTTTGATTAATTATTTAAAACAAGATAAGTACAAAAACTTATCTAAACCCCACGAAGAAGCTTTCAGTCCTAATGGAATAATTGAAATGAATAAAAATATAATTTCACTAAACAATAATATTCCTCACAAACCAATAAAAAGAGTAACATTAAAACATGAAAAAGGTAAAAAATTCTCCATAAAAACTTTACTTGATAAAAAAACAAAATTTGCTAAGTCAGCTACAGGTACAAATGTTTTCTTCTGTATCTATAAAAATATCAACGGTAAAATAAAATACCATACCCCAAGCTTTGAAGAGATTATTGAAATACAAAAGCAAGAGTTTGAAATAAAATATAAATCAAAATTAAATGTACCTGAAACTCTCTTCGACAAAAAAGAATCTTTTGAACTATTATTTTACTTACAACCTAACGATCTAGTCTATTTACCTAATGACGAGGAACTAAAAAACAGACAATTAATTGACTTTAATAATTTAAACAAAAAACAAATCAAGAGAATTTATAAGTTTACTGACGGGTCTGGTACTACAGCTAATTTCATTCCTTATCAAGTTGCTAAGGTTATTTTTAATCTAAACAAAAAAGAACAAGCAAAATCATCTTTTAAATATCCTATTCAAAATGAATTTGGAGTAGGAAGTCCACAGTCTAAAAATCAAAAATCTATTGAAGGTATTCTTATAAAGGAAAGATGTATTAAATTAAAAATAGACCGTTTGGGTAATATTTCAAAAGCATAAACGAATGATCAAACGTACCATCTACATAGGAAACCCAGCCCACCTTAAACTAAAAAACCAACAACTATTGGTTCAAGAACCTAAGGGCGCTATCAAAGGAACGGTTCCTATAGAAGACATGGCTTTGTTGGTGTTAGATCATTATCAAATTACTATTAGTACACAGGTAATTAACAGCTTACAAGGAAATGGTGTATGTATTGTTACCTGCGATGCACATCATCTTCCTTTTGGAATCACTTTACCGCTTTACGGACATAGTGAACATTCCGAACGTGTTAAATATCAATTGGATGTAAGCGAACCTTTAAAAAAACAATTATGGAAACAAACCATACAGCAAAAAATTAAAAACCAAGAGGCTTTACTTAAACTAAACAATCGAGTCCATGAACCTATGGAAACATACAGAACGGCTACCAAAAGTGGAGATACAACCAATACCGAAGGAAAAGCTGCACAGCACTATTGGAAACATTTATTTCCCGAGTTTCAACGCAACCGATTTGGAGATGCTCCCAATGCACTTTTAAATTTTGGCTATGCTATTTTACGAAGCATTGTCGCCAGAGCTTTGGTTAGTTCCGGATTATTACCAGTATTGGGTTTGTTCCATAAAAACAAGTACAATCCGTACTGTTTGGCAGATGATATTATGGAACCCTACCGACCCTTTGTAGATAAAATGGTGGTGAATTATGTAAATAATAACGGAGAAACGGATGAATTAACCAAAGAGGTAAAAGCCTATTTGTTGGGCATTGCTACGCAAGATGTTTGGATAGATGGACAACAAAGACCTTTGTTAGTAGCTGTTACCACCACAACAGCATCATTGTACAAATGTTATATAGGTGAACTAAGAACTATTAAATATCCTGAACTAGATTGATAACCTATGTCTCAAGACAGATTTAACGCTTATAGAATTATGTGGGTATTGGTGTTTTTTGATTTGCCTACCGAAACCAAAGTAGAACGCAGAGCTGCCAATTTGTTTCGTAAAGAGTTGATTAAAGATGGATTTGATATGTTTCAATTTTCCATTTATCTACGCAATTGCCCAAGTAGAGAAAATGCCAATGTGCATATCAAACGTGTTAAAAATGCCTTGCCTAAACATGGTAAAATTGGTATTTTATGTGTTACCGACAAACAATTTGGAAATATGGAATTGTTTCATGGAAAAAAACAGACCGATTTACCTAATACCACACAACAATTAGAATTGTTTTAAAACAAATAAGGTCTTCGAGCGAAGTCGAAAAGTAAGCATTCATTATAAATTCAGTGATTTAGAATTAAAAAACAAAACCTTAGAATACTAAAAAATAAAGTTTTGCTCTTATTTTTCTCATTCAAAAAAATAATCCCCAACCCTCTATTTCTCTAGAGTTTTGGGGATTGACCTTGTGATTCCTCACATAAAAATACAATTTGAAATCAATTCACAACACGTAGTCACCTACGTATACGTGTCCGTATCTTGTGATTCCTCACATAAAAATACAATTTGAAATCAATTCACAACTTTAACACCTTTAAACACTACTGCATCTGTCTTGTGATTCCTCACATAAAAATACAATTTGAAATCAATTCACAACCCGTTGTCATTTACAAAAACGCAAAACTTC
>NZ_AFPK01000061.1 GCF_000220525.1 Ochrovirga pacifica
GACACTGTCCCTTAATTTGTGTAAGTTCTAGAAATAGGGTTTAGCTATTTATAGCTGAATCCTATTTTCAAATATAGCTAAAAATTGGTTTAATATTAGTCCCCAATTTCTAATAGGTTGTGTCCATTTTTTAGTAGATTCTCTTAAGGCTAAGAATACAGATTTAATTACTGCATCATCTGTTGGGTATGAGAGCTTATTTTTAGTATACTTTCTGATTTTTCCATTTAGGTTTTCAATAAGGTTTGTGGTGTAAATAATGGTTCTAATTTCTACAGGAAAGTCAAAGAAGACAGTAAGTTCATCCCAGTTGTTTTCCCAGCTTTTAATAGCGTAGGAGTATTTAGCGTTCCATTTTTGTTTAAAGTCTTCTAAGGAAGCCTTTGCTGCTTCTTTAGTAGGAGCTGTATAGATTTGCTTCATATCTTTAGAAAACTCTTTTCTATCTTTCCATACCACATATTTACAGGAGTTTCTAATTTGGTGTACCACACATATTTGAGTCACAGATTCTGGGAATACGGTCTTTATAGTATCTGTAAATCCATTTAAATTATCCGTAGCTGTGATTAAAATGTCTTGAGTTCCTCTAGCTTTGATGTCCGTTAAAACGGTCATCCAAAAAGCCGAAGATTCATTCTTACCTAGCCATAAGCCTAATACTTCTTTTTTACCATTGGTTTTTAATCCTACAGCTATGTAGATGGTCTTGTTAATGATTTTTGAGTTTTCTCGAACCTTAAATACCACTCCATCCATCCAAACAATCAGATAGCAAGGATCTAAAGGTCTGTTTTTCCAAGCAATGATATCTGAGTTGATTTTATCTGTGATTCGAGATATAGCAGAACTAGAGATATTAAAGTCATAAAGCTCTAGGATTTGTTCTTCAATATCAGATACAGACATTCCTTTAGCATAGAGACTAATGATGATGTTTTCTACACCATCTAAGGTGTTCTGTCTCTTCTTTACAATCATAGGATTAAAGCTTCCATCTCTATCTCTTGGAACTGAGATTTCTGATTCTCCTAAAGTGGTTTTAATTTTCTTTTTAGAATAGCCATTACGTGCATTATCATTCGGACGAGTTCGATGCTTGTCGTAGTCTAAATGAGCATCTAGTTCTCCTTCTAGCATTTTTTCGATGCCTCGTTTTTGAATCTTGGCTAAAAAATTACTCAATTCATCTCCTGTTTTGAATTGCTTTAAAAAGTCGTCGTTTAATAAATCTTCTGGTTTCATATGTGTAAATTTAATTGTTTATCAAAAAAAACAGGGTTTGAACATATTCAAACCCTGTTTCTAAAACTTACACACTTTGTGGTTTAGTGCC
>NZ_AFPK01000060.1 GCF_000220525.1 Ochrovirga pacifica
GAAATTCTTGTATCTAAATCATTTTCAGTCTCCTCGTACATATCTCTTATACTTTTATCTTTTTTTGAAAATAAAAATCTTATCAAAACTCCTATATATTTCAGGTATACGTACATAAAGTATTGTTCTAAATCACCACCTTAGATCTTTTATCATGTCTAATTTTAGTAAAATTACTATTGTTTACCAAGTATATTTTTAATCCTCTCCAAAGGCCATACGATTTTCTCTAACTCACCATTATCATTTCTGTTACCATCAACTTTAAAATCATATTTTTTCCCATCTTTTAAGACATAAAATATGTTACTATTTCTATTCTTAAAAAGAATATCACCTTGTTTTAATTTCAAGGTAGAAACTTTTGTTTTTATACTTTCTTCTGAATTTGTATTCATTGAAATATCAACATAAAAGTCGTCATCATTTTCAAAACCTCCAAACCCCTCAAAAAGATTTCTTTTATCGTAAACTATACTTAAACCATTCTTTGTCTTAACGATTGATTTTATAGATATACTATCTATTTTTTGCCTATATGTTGACTCATATCCATATCGATCTGACAAGATATATACTCCATCTACAAAAAACAATTTCAGAAAATAGATTAAAATGCAAATCAAAAACACACTTACCATTACAACTGCTATTTTTCCTTTAGCTTCGTAAAGTTCTACTGTCTCATTTCTTTTCATTATTTCTTTTTTTGATTCTAAACACTCTTCACCACATACGTCACAATCCCCCAAATCACCAATTCCTGATCTTCTTCTACCTTGATCTCTTTGAACGTTGAGTTTTCGGGAACCAAATAAACGCCCTCATTAGTAACTCGTAAACGCTTTACAGTAAACTCACCATCCAACATACAAACCGCTACTTTACCATCCTGAGGTTCCAAACTTCTATCGACCACTAACAAATCTCCATTTGCCATACCAGCATCTACCATAGAATCTCCATCTACCCTAGCAAAAAAAGTAGCTGTTTCGTTTTTAATCAACTCTCTGTCCAAAGAAATTCGCTTTCCTTCAAAATCCGCTGCCGGAGATGGAAACCCAGCTTTAATTCCTGCTTCTACAAAAGGAACTTCCACAAATCCTTCTGATTTGTATTTGTAAAACGTCAAACTCATTTTCTACAATTTACGCTAATAATATCCTTAAAGTTGGTCGTATACTGAGGAGATAAATGTTCCTGTCTCATTTTCCAAGTCACTTTAATATCCTGATTTGCTAATTTTATTTTTCCTTTCCCTAATTTTTCGTTCAAAGCATCCACAGTATGCATTAAAGACTGGTGTTTAGGATTTTCATCTCCGAACATTCGTGTTTGATGTTTACTCGCAGGCTTCAACCCCATCACCACAACCCCAGCTTTTTTATAAGCATAGCCTTCTTTAAAAATTTCTCTTAATTTCTGAATCACTTCTTTGGTAATGGTTATGCTCGAACTGGTCTCAAACCCAAAATGCACCACAGCACTCAACTTTACATATTCCTCACCAAATCGGTTCGATCTTAAAAAAACATAAGCACTAGAACATTCGCTTTTCTGTGTTCTTAACTTCTCGGCACAACTATTGGCAAACGTTGCTATACGTTCTTCTATGGCTCTTAAATCTTTTAACTCCTTAGGGAAGCTTCTCGTCACTGCAATCATTTTCCGATCCTCGTCCAATCCTTTTTCCAAGATCATGGTAGGCTTCCCTTCCAAATCTTTTTTCAATCGTAATCCTACCACAGAAAAACGCTTACGCACCAATTCATCCGATAGTAAGGTAAAACCATAGGCCTTTTCAATTCCCATGGCATTCAATTGCTTTTTCAAGCCTCTACCAATTCCCCAAACATCTCCAATCGCTATCCATTTGAGTGCCTTTATACGCTGCTCTTCCGTTCCAATCACATAAACACTTCCCAACTTATCCGAGAACTTTTTCACAATCCGATTCGCGATTTTAGCCAACGCCTTACTCTCTGCAATTCCAACACTCACCGGCATTCCCAATTGCTTTAGAATCTCTTTTTGTATTTTCTCTCCAATACGCTTAGCTTCTTCAGCAGTCTTTCCATTCAACTTAAAAAAAGCTTCATCAATAGAATACAGCTCAATTTCATCTACATGCTCCTCAATAATTCGCATCACCCTAGAACTCATATCACCATACAACGGATAGTTCGATGAAAACACATGAATTCCGTGCTCCTTAAATTGATCCATCAGCTTAAAAGCAGGAGCCGCCATCGGAATATCTTTAAACGCTTTCACCTCCTTACTACGCGCAATCACACAACCATCATTGTTAGACAATACCACAATCGGTTTGCCCTTTAAATCTGGCCTAAAAGCACGCTCACACGATGCATAAAAGCTATTACAATCCACTATCCCGTACATATCCCAAAGATACTCATAAAATAGGTCTTCTAGCTGCACAATTCTTTGGGCATTCCCCTCCCTATAGTCGGGTCAGGCTTTCACTACTCGCTTTTTAAATGCTGATTATTTCAGCATTTAAAAGAGCTCAGACAAACCGTTCAATCCTTAATGCATCATTAGTTCAAATTATAAGTTCCCTTCTCTAAAATCTAGTATCTAAGCGCTATCTTTGATAACATGCAATTCGGAAAAGTAGCCAACCCAGAACACATAGATTTTAGCCTACCAAAAGACCACTCATTTACAGAAAATGTATTTGATACATCTTTTATTGGAAAGACTCAATTCTCCATTGGTTGTGCAAAGTGGAACAGACAAGATTTAAAAGATTTTTACCCTAGAGGAACCAAAGATGAATTGACTTACTACAGTTCTCAATTCAATAGCATTGAACTAAATGCTACTTATTACAAACTGTATCCAGAAGAGCAATTCCAAAAATGGTATGATAAAACACCCTCTGATTTTAAATTCTATCCAAAAATTCCTCAGGAAATTTCTCATTACCACCAACTACACCATAATTGCTATCCAATAGTAGAAAACTATTTGAACAATGTATCTGTACTAAAACATAAATTAGGCTCCATTTTTCTTCAGATGAATGAGAACTTTGCTCCCAATGAATTCAACTACTTAGAAGACTTTATACAAACCTGGCCTAAAGAAATTCCGTTATCTGTAGAATTAAGACACACTGACTGGTTTAACAATCCAATTATTTCGGAAAAGCTCTACAAATTGTATGTAGATAAAAACATTAGCAACATTATTACTGATACTGCTGGAAGAAGAGATTTACTACACATGAGCTTGACAAGTTCCAAAGTATTTATTCGTTTTGTAGGAGCCAATCACCCCTCAGATTTTCAAAGATTGGACGATTGGATTGACAGAATAGAAAGCTGGGCAAACAAAGGAATTGAATCCATTGCTTTCTTTGTACACCAAAATATTGAAATTGAGTCGGTGTTACTATCAGCTCATTTTATTAAAAAGCTAAATCAAAGACTCGGATTAAACTTAAAAGTTCCAAAAACTTTAGATAATATTAATGGAATTCAAACCCGTCTTTTCTAAAGACTCTATCTATCTAAGTTCAAGGTCATCTAGCGGAGTCGAGATGTTTTACCTTTAAAACATGTATCCAAACAAAAACATCTCGATTCTAATTA
>NZ_AFPK01000059.1 GCF_000220525.1 Ochrovirga pacifica
GGGGGATTAGCTCAGCTGGCTAGAGCGCTTGCCTTGCACGCAAGAGGTCATCGGTTCGACTCCGATATTCTCCACAATTTTAAGTTTATAAAGATTAAAGTTTATAAAGTTTTAAAGTTCAATTTTGAAACCTTTAACCTTCAGACTTTAGGAACTTAGATAAAAGTTCATTGACATATTGATAAAAGATATTTAAGAGAAAAAATATTTTTACTTGAGTAGACACAAAAATTAAGTTTCAAGTTAGAAAGTTACAAGTTACAAGTTTTCGAACTTTATAAACTTTTAACCTTCAACTTAAAACAAGAATCAAATAAATTAAAGACGCAAATAGGTACAATAAGCTAATTAAGGGTGTATGGCGGATGCCTAGGCTCTCAGAGGCGAAGAAGGACGTGATAAGCTGCGATAAGCTTCGGTTAGTGGCACATACGCTTACCCGAAGATTTCCGAATGGGGCAACCCAATATACTGAAGGTATATTATTCGAAAGAAAGCAAACGTGGTGAACTGAAACATCTAAGTAACCATAGGAAGAGAAAATAATAATGATTTCGTTAGTAGTGGCGAGCGAACGCGAAAAAGCCCAAACCTACTTTGTTACGGCAAAGTAGGGGTTGTAGGACTACAATATAATCTAGAAGAGAACTAGAATCCTCTGGAAAGTTGAGCGATATAGGTGATAGCCCTGTATAGGTAATCGTAATAGATTTAGTAGTATCCTGAGTAGGGCGGGGCACGTGGAACCCTGTCTGAATCTGCCGGGACCATCCGGTAAGGCTAAATACTCCTGAGAGACCGATAGTGAACTAGTACCGTGAGGGAAAGGTGAAAAGAACCCTAAGTAAGGGAGTGAAATAGATCCTGAAACCGTACACCTACAAGCGGTCGGAGCCCAACTGGGTGACGGCGTGCCTTTTGCATAATGAGCCTACGAGTTACTTTATCTAGCAAGGTTAATTGGTTCAGCCAAGGAGCCGTAGCGAAAGCGAGTCTTAATAGGGCGAATTAGTTAGGTTGAGTAGACGCGAAACCTGGTGATCTACCCATGGGCAGGTTGAAGCTTTGGTAACACAGAGTGGAGGACCGAACCCGTTGACGTTGAAAAGTCTTGGGATGACCTGTGGGTAGGGGTGAAAGGCCAATCAAACCAGGAAATAGCTCGTACTCCCCGAAATGCATTTAGGTGCAGCGTTGTGATAGTTATATAGAGGTAGAGCTACTGATTGGATGCGGGGGCTTCACCGCCTACCAATTCCTGACAAACTCCGAATGCTATATAATGTTTTACAGCAGTGAGGGCATGGGTGCTAAGGTCCATGTCCGAGAGGGAAAGAACCCAGACCATCAGCTAAGGTCCCCAAATGTATATTAAGTTGAATAAACGAGGTTTGACTGCCCAGACAGCTAGGATGTTGGCTTGGAAGCAGCCATTCATTTAAAGAGTGCGTAACAGCTCACTAGTCGAGCGGTCGAGCATGGATAATAATCGGGCATAAATATACTACCGAAGCTATGGACGAGAGTGGTAGGGGAGCATTCTAATTGGATCGAAGGTGTTTTGTAAGAAATGCTGGACTGATTAGAAAAGAAAATGTAGGCATAAGTAACGATAAGGCGGGTGAGAACCCCGCCCTCCGAAAAACTAAGGTTTCCTCAGCGATGCTAATCAGCTGAGGGTTAGTCAGGGCCTAAGGCGAACCCGAATGGGGTAGTCGATGGACAACAGGTTAATATTCCTGTACCTGCACTCATTAAAAGTGACGGATCTCCCAGATACTTGCGTACTGACGGAAATGTACGCTGAGCCTAATCTTCGGATGAAGCGAAAGTAAGTAAGAGGTTCCAAGAAAAGCGAGAGATGCAGCCTGTACCGTAAACCGACACAGGTAGTTGGGATGAGTATTCTAAGGAGCTCGAGTGATTCATGGCTAAGGAACTAGGCAAAATAGACCCGTAACTTCGGGAGAAGGGTCGCCCCACTTCGGTGGGGCCGCAGTTAAAAGGTCCAGGCGACTGTTTATCAAAAACACAGGGCTCTGCTAAAACGAAAGTTGATGTATAGGGCCTGACACCTGCCCGGTGCTGGAAGGTTAAGTGGAGGGTTTAGCATTTGCGAAGATCTGAAATGAAGCCCCAGTAAACGGCGGCCGTAACTATAACGGTCCTAAGGTAGCGAAATTCCTTGTCGGGTAAGTTCCGACCTGCACGAATGGTGCAACGATCTGGACACTGTCTCAGCCATGAGCTCGGTGAAATTGTAGTATCGGTGAAGATGCCGATTACCCGCTACGGGACGAAAAGACCCCGTGAACCTTTACTATAGCTTAGTATTGGGTTTGGATAAGTAATGTGTAGGATAGGTGGGAGACTTTGAAGCGGCATCGCTAGGTGTTGTGGAGTCATTGTTGAAATACCACCCTTTGCTTATCTAGATTCTAACCCAGTGATGGGGACAGTGCTTGGTGGGTAGTTTGACTGGGGTGGTCGCCTCCAAAAGAGTAACGGAGGCTTCTAAAGGTACCCTCAGTACGCTTGGTAACCGTACGTAGAGTGCAATGGCATAAGGGTGCTTGACTGGGAGACCTACAAGTCGATCAGGTTGGAAACAAGAGCATAGTGATCCGGTGGTTCCGCATGGAAGGGCCATCGCTCAAAGGATAAAAGGTACTCCGGGGATAACAGGCTGATCTCCCCCAAGAGCTCACATCGACGGGGGGGTTTGGCACCTCGATGTCGGCTCGTCACATCCTGGGGCTGGAGAAGGTCCCAAGGGTTGGGCTGTTCGCCCATTAAAGTGGCACGCGAGCTGGGTTCAGAACGTCGTGAGACAGTTCGGTCTCTATCTGTAGCGGGCGTTAGAAATTTGCGTGGATTTGACTCTAGTACGAGAGGACCGAGTTGAACTAACCTCTGGTGTATCTGTTGTCGTGCCAACGGCATTGCAGAGTAGCTACGTTGGGAAGGGATAAGCGCTGAAAGCATATAAGCGCGAAACCCACCACAAGATGAGATTTCTTTAAAGGGTGGTTGTAGATCACGACCTTGATAGGCTACAGGTGTAAAGGTGGTAACATCATAGCCGAGTAGTACTAATAACCCATAGGCTTATGTACCTTGCGGGCTTTAATGATTATGATTTAGAATTTAGTACAAAGTATTAAGTACAGAGTACAAAGAAACTCAAGAAAAAAATATAAAAACCTCTTAGATGTCAGTTATCAATATGTACAACATAATCTAAATTAACAATTGACAATGTACAATTATCAATATTATCATTGTTCATTGCTTATTGAAAATTGTTAATTAAAGACCTTAAGGTGATTATTGCAATAGGGCTCACCTCTTCCCATTCCGAACAGAGCAGTTAAGCCTATTAGCGCAGATGGTACTAGCATTGCTGGGAGAGTATGTCATCGCCTTTTTTTGAATCCTTCATTACATAAGTAGTG
>NZ_AFPK01000058.1 GCF_000220525.1 Ochrovirga pacifica
CCAACGGTGTCGTATAACCGTCAGTTTACGGGTTAAAGTACACAAATTTTTCGGTTTAGCACAGACGTTAGCAATTCCGAGTGGATTCGGACGTAGTCGAATCCGCCGTAATTGCGGTTATACATTGTTGGGCTTTCGTTTTTATATTTCTTTGTCTAATTTATTCGGGTCTTGTCTTGTGTCGAATAACGTAACAATATTTATCCGTTTGGAATTATATCGATAATATATAGTTGTTTGTTTTGTGACTACACATTTTCTTAAACTTTTTCCTTTTTTAGATTCGGGAAATATTTCAGGCTGGTTTTTAATTATCTCAATCGATGAATCTAATTTTTCTACAAAATCCTTTTTTACTTTTAAAGACCATTCTTCAATTAAGTATTCGAAAAGTTTTTCTAATTTCCTTTCCGCTGTTTTAGAAATAACAACTTTTCTACTCAATTTATCTGTGTTTTTGCATAAAAGATTCGTAATCCGTTATTTCTCCGTTTTCTATTTCACGAGAAGCTTTTTCAATTTCATTTCGTTGCTCAACAGACAAATCATCCCAAAAGTCAGCAGTTTTAGCTTTTTTTAAAATTTTTTTAATTGACTCAATGATTTTGGGATTTTCTGTATCCAAAAGCATTTTTACCAATTCTATTTTTTCCGCCTGAATATTCATTTCATATTTATTTATAACCAAAAATAATGATTTTAACCTGAAATTTTGATTGGAAACGATTTTTTTAAATGAAGCCCAACGGTTTTGGCTAGGCTTTGTGCGGGAAGAAAATCGGCCAGATTTTCGAACACGTACTAAGCCGAAGCTTTTTGTTTGGTTTTGTTTCTTTTGATTTCACAAAGCCAAATCAACAAGATTTGGCGACTTAGTAAATATACACAAAACTTTGAAGTAAGCACAAAACCCGCATGAAGTTTAGCCGGTGTTGGCTGTAGTTTTTTATTTCAGATTTTCGAGTAATTGATATTTTTCATTAACAAGATTAGATCTTTTCTTTCCGACAGGCTCATTTTTTAATTCAGTTTCAATTTTAATGAATTTATTAGCAAAACTGTAAAATGTTTCAGTTGTAGTAAAGTCTTTCAGCCATTTAGTAAAATCTTTGAGTTCTTCTTGATTTTTCGAATACTCTAAATTTTCGACTAAGCTTGAGTATTCCCAATTTGAACTTTCAGACTTGTCAAAGTGTAACAATTTATTTTCTAAAAACATGTCAATTAAATAAGTATTAGAATAAAATGTTTCTAATGCTTTTTTCTCAGCAAGTTTAATTTTGTTCTTTTTAAAAAGTGTAATTGTCCATTCGAATAGAAATATTGGAAAGCCAGAATCTTCAGGGAAATTTTTATCAAACCAATTGAAATATCTCAGGGCTCCAGAATAATCATTTAATTTTAAATATAATTCTGGTGACATATATCTAAGTCCTCTTCCGTCATGATAAAATCCTCCCCAATGCTTTTTATCAGCAGCGAGTTCACGTTTAATTTTCTTAATTTTATTTTGAATTCTTTCTACTTGCTTTGGAGTCATTTTTCTGTTAGATTCGTATTAATTACAG
>NZ_AFPK01000057.1 GCF_000220525.1 Ochrovirga pacifica
ACTCGTATAACCGTCAGTTTACGGGTTAAAGTACGCAAATTTTTCGGTTTAGCACAGACGTTAGCAATTCCGAGTGGATTCGGACGCAGTCGAATCCGCCGTAATTGCGGTTATACATTGTTGTGTGCTGTGCTTTATTCATTTACATTTTCGTTCCTAAATAATAAATTATTTTGTCATTTGGGATTACAAATATTAGTTCTGTTCCAGTTGGGTCAATTCCGTTACAATAGATACTCCAAGGATAAACATAAACGCTTTCAGGATTCAGTTCGTCCATTTTCGGAAACCAAGGAATTTGATACTGCCAACGGTTGGCTAATTCGACTGCATCATTTAACACTTTTGGTAAACTATCTAGTCGATACCAACCTTTACTGTTTTTCAGTTCCAATTCAGTCACATTTGATATTTCAATCGCATAAGCGTCCAGATAATCACCTGTGAATGAACGTCCAGATTCGTAACTATTCAGCACTTTTTCAATTCGCTGGTCTCCAAGTCCACACCAATTCAGCACGAATCTTACGTCAGATTTTGTTGCTTTGTTTTCGACAGTTTTATTTCCGATTGAAGTAGAGTAGGCGAGGACAAGCCATTAATTTTATACGGTGTTGGGTACAGTAATTATTACACTTTTAATGTCATTACTGGATTTATTTTCAGTTTTTTAATTGGTTCATAAGGTATTATTTCAAGTTTTCCATTTTCATTAATTACCTTTTTGTAATTTATTTTATCACCTAATAATTGCCATATTATAATCTCATCTTCTTTTTTTGTCCTAAATCCAAAAACAACATCTGTTATATTAGCTTCTAATTTTACATAATTATTAGATTTAGAAAATACCATTCTATATTCATTTTCGTTTTTCCAAAAATTTGCTTTATGTTTAAATGCTAATTTCGGGAAATCAGTATGTCCTCCATTATTTTCTTGAGAATATTTATTTAGAACGAAATCTATTTGTCCTTTCTCTAAATATTCAACTTTAAAAGGTTTGTTTTTCCCGTAAAACTCTAATCCTATTGCTATACCGGAATGATTTTCAGAATAGTGTGCCCACATCAATGGGTTAGTAAGTATATTTTCTCCATTTTCGTTAAATTCACCACTTGTTGAAAAAACTCCGAAATTGTCAATTAATCCTTTTAATTTACCTGAAAACCTATCTTCAAAAGGGTCGTTCATTTTGTCTAATGAAGAAGTCCAAAATTGATTAGTAATCAAAGATGATAAATTCCGAGTATTTATTTTCGTGAATTTATACATTTTCATATTTTTTGTTTTTATTGTACCCAACGGTGAGTATAAGAAACGTAGAGCAGGTGATAAGAGATACATTTCGGTTTGATACAAAGCCAAATATAATGTTTTGTGTTTATCTTCAATATTGAAACACCAAATTTTATATTTGGCGATATTGCAGATTAGCCTAAACCTTTCGAAAAACCTTAAGCCTCCCTATGTTTTTTATACATTGTTATGCGTTGGCTTTCTCTTGTATTTCATTTAAATATTTTTTGGCTATGTCTTGAAAAGTATGATTAATTTCCATAACCTCTGACCATATTTTTAATTTTCCCTCGTGATATTCTTTTACTAGTATTTCATTCTCTTTTCTAATTTTTTTATCTTCTTCTGCTAGCATTTGGGCGGTTTCATAAATCGTATCCTTGTCTTTAGTAATTCGAATAAAAGAGTCAGTGTACATCTTTCCCCAAGTCAAATTATATCGAAGAATATCTAGTTTGGCTTGAGTATAATGTGACAATTCTAAAATCTTGGTATTCAACTTATGAGTTATAGATATCAAATCTCGGTTTGTTGTCCAAAATTTTAATTTGTTCCAAGCTATACTGTTTTTTGAATATGCTTTGTTTATTTCTAATAATTTTGAGTTTATATCTTCGTGGTTGTTATACTTGTAATCTAATATTTTGACTTCAAGCGCACCATATAGTAATTCACTATAGGCATTTAAGTATTCTATTATAGCTTTCCGTTCTTCATTGTGAACTTCAATTTGTTTTGAATTTGAAATAGCCAATTCAGAAGACAATTTAGATAAATCTTTATCTAAATCAGAAGTATATCTTGCTATTTCTTTACTAAACTCAGCCTTTTGGCTACTAAGTTTTAAAGCGATTTTCTCTTGTAAATCAGCTTTTAAAAGCTCTAAACTTTCGTTATACGAATGAACTGCTTTAGTCTCAATTGATTTTGTTAAATATTTCCAGATTAGAATAAATCCTACAACTAATGAGATAGTTATAACTACTCCCCAAATCCCATTATACTTTTCAATATCATTAAGTCTTTCGATTATTAAGTCAACTTCTTTCATAAATTATAAATCGATAAATTTTTGCTGTTGCTTGCGCATAACGGATTTGGCTAGGCTTTGTGCGGGAAGAAAATCGACAAGATTTTCGAACACGCAACTAAGCCGAAGCTTTTTGTTTGGTTTTGTTTTTTTTATTTCACAAAGCCAAATCAACAAGATTTGGCGACCTAGTAAATATACACAAAACTTTGAAGTAAGCACAAAACCCGCATGAAGTTTAGCCGGTGTTGTATGCTGGCATTTTTTCAATATTTAATGTCCTTTCATTTGTGTTATTTCATACAACCAATCATTTTCAAATTTCTCAGTAAATTTTCTGTCTTCACCTCTAAATTTATATGATTGATTTTTAATTTCTCCTTTAGAGATAATAATTCTATGAATTTCAACAGTTCCATATTGTGCATACTTTTCTGAAAGTGTCCTTCTTTCAAATTTGTCAATTTCAATTATTATAGAATCTTTATTAATATATCTCAGTCCTCTAAAATCTCTATTGTCTTTTAATTTTTTTAAACACTTTTCTTTCCATAAAGAAGGTAAAATTTTCTCAATTTCTTCAAAACTAATTAGACGATATTTTTGTTCTACAGTTACGGGATCTCCTTTTCCTACTTTTTTGTCATTTCGTATTTCAATTATTGAATTTCTTAAACTTTCAGTTTGAATAATATCTTTTATTAGTTCTTGAAAACATTCAATATTTTCCTTTGTAGATTTTATTTGATTTTTGTTCGGACTTAAGTTGCTACAACTAAAAAATATGAAAGAAATTATTAAGTAAAAATTATTTTTCATTAACTGTTTTTTTTGCTTGCATACAACGGTCTCGGCTATGAGTAGTTGCGTGGGTTAGCACTTAACTTTGCAAGTACACACCAAACTGAAAATCCGCGAGGATTTTCAGAAGTAGGCGAGAACGAGCAATTACTTATAGCCATTGTTGTGCTTAGTTATTTTCTAATAATGAATCAAATAACTCACTGTTTTTGTCATTTTTTTCTTGTAAACTTTTTTCTAGTTTCATTAACTCTTCTAAGACTCTTTTTTCTAATGAATGTTCTAAAAACCAATCTACTAGTTCGGTTTCTTTAAAAGCTTTAGAAATTGGAATTAAACGTTCTTTATTATTCACTGGAAGAATGTCAGGATTAATAACATTTGAATTATTAGGCTCTAGTTCTGTATTAATATTATAAATTCGGATTATCAATCTTGTTATTCCTAGATTTAAAGATTTTTCAGATACAATTCCTTTTTTTCTTTCTTCTCCTCTTTTGACCGAAAGACCAGCTAATTTTTTTCGATGATAATTAACATCATCAAAATAAAGTCTTGCAAATTTCTTGAATACAGTTTTGTTTATTTTTCCTTTAAAGCCTATGTTTTCTTTAAACTCCGTTAAAAATGGGATTATTAGTTTCTCTTCAATCATTTTTGGGTTCATTCCAAAAGCAAGTTGAAGAGTTATATCAGTATCGGCTTTTTTGGAAAATTCTTTAATAAGTTGAATTTGATTTTTTTCACTAGCAGCAACTAGATAACAAGCTGAAAAATATTCTTGGAACGACCTATGTGTATATTCATAAACAGTTCCATCTTGGAGAAGCATACAAAATGCTCTTAATAGGTCAGTAATTAAATCTTTTATATCGCAGTTGCAATCTGCTAATTTCATTGCTTTGTTCAAATAATCTTTTAATTCGTGATTATTAAATGAAGTCTGTGTTTTTAAATAAGTTATAAGTGAAAACGCTGACATTATATCTTTACCTTTATTGACGGGTAAATTTGTTAGTGTTGGTCTTTTGAAGGATTTTGAAGCATCGTGACGATAATATAATGCTTCGAATGCAAGAGAATAAAAATTATGTAATTCAGACGGAATTGAAGCACTATCTCTGTAAGTAATTAGCATTATTGATAACAGTAATGGATTTTCAAAAAATGACCGATGTGAATCATAAAGGTTATTCTCTAATTCTTGGATAAAATTATTTTTGATTTCTAAATCAAAATTTAAACGTCTTACTAAGCTTATTGCTTTTTCTAGAGTTAAGGGTTCTGTCCTTAATTCAATAAAATTTGTCCAAGAAATGAAGTCTTGTCCAGGTCTCGATGTTACTATAAAATCACATTTTGAATAAGATTGAGAAATCAAATCAATTTCGTTTCCTAATTCTTGAGCAAAAAGGGGAGATAGTTCGTCAAAACCATCTAACAGAAAAATAAAATTTCCCTTATCAAAAGCTTGATCCAAGTAATTTGACTCCAGATTGACTTTTCTTAATTGTAAGGTCTTATGAATAAAATCAATTAGGGTAGATTCATTTTTTTCAACATCTCTCAATTCTATGAAAATGGGAATCTTCTTTGTTGATTCGATTGAATTAAGTAAAAGGTACTTTAAAAATGTAGATTTTCCAGAACCTCCCGTACCAGTTATAATTATTGGCTTTTTTAAATCTAACAAATCTTGAATTTTTGGTGATTCAAGTCTTATCCTATCGTTAAATAAGTCAATGGGTTCATAAAAATGTTTTATTGATTGCGGAGTGTCACGATAAATTATAGTTTTTGTACTCGAATATTTTCTTTCAATACCTTCTAAGTATTCAGAAAAAGTTCTTTTTAATCTTGCTTTTATTTGATTGCTTTTGTCAGAAATAAAGCTTTTAGATGAATCGAAGAGACTTTCAACGTTTGCTGTTATTATTTCTGCTATTAACTTATTTGAATCTATATCTTCCATTTAATTTTCATAATTAAGCACAACGGGTTAGTATAACGTTAGTTTGGGCTTTAGAATAGTAAAACTTCAAACTAACTACAATTTTTTTTAAAGATAGTAATTTCAATTAAAAGATAGAGCCCCAAATTAATGTTATACAGTGTTAGTTTTTAGCCGATTCAACCCCGAATGTTTATATGTTTTAATTTTAGCGTTACTACTGCTTTAATTCGCATGGCTACGATTCTTTCAACGTTGCTACTGTTTCAATTCTCATGGCTACGATTTATTCAGCGTTGCTACTGTTTCAACTCGCATTGCTACGATTCTTTCAGCGTTACTACTGTTTCAACTCGCATTGCTACGAATTTTTCAACGTTACTACTGATTCAATTCACATAACTACGATTTTTTTAGCGTTGCTACTGATTCAATTCGCATGGCTACGATTTATTCAGCGTTACTACTGTTTTCTTTTCAAGAAATAAGAATTTTAGATTTCAAAAATAAATTTTCGGTGGGTCGAATCGAGGTTAAAACTAACGGGTTTGGCTAGGCTTTGTGCGGGATTGAAAATCTGCGGATTTTCGAACACGTGCTAAGCCGAAGCTTTTTGTTTGGTTTTGTTTCTTTGTTTTTAACTAAGCCAAATCAACAAGATTTGGCGACTTAGTAAATATACACAAAACTTTGAAGTAAGCACAAAACCCGCATGAAGTTTAGCCGGTGTTACCTAACGTTTTATTTGTTTTCAGCTATTAAGCTTTCAACTTCATTTTTAAGTTTTGGAATATGGTTTATAATAATAGACCAAATATTTTCATCTGAGATATTATCGTACGCATGTATAACTTGATTTCTCAAACCAATTATAGCTTTTGCATTAGAGATGAATTTTTCAAAATCTGGATCTCGTTTTAAAATTCGATTAACAGCTTCTCCGATAATTTCTAAATCTCTTTCTACAGCTCTCTTAAGCATTGTGTTTTTTCGATACTCAAAAAAGTCTTTTTCAGTATTTTCAAAATAAGATTCAATTTCTTCTAAAGCAAAATGGATATCATATAACCATTTAAGTATTCTTTCATCCATAAATTAATTCTTTATTCTTATTTATTGAATTAATTAAAACAGGATTTTTAAGAGTTTGCTCTTCTACTAAATCAATATCTCTTTTAAATATTTTTCCTAGTTTTTCTTTAAAAGAAATGTAATTGTCAAAATATAGACTTAAGTCAGATATGTTAAATTTTACAAGAAAATCAATATCACTATTCTCTGAAAATGTTTCATTTGTAGCAGAACCAAATAGATATAACTTTTCAACCTTATGTTTTTTGCATAAAGTTTTAACTCGTTTTATATTTTTATCTATCATTAACATATTTCAAAGATAATTAAAATTTAAGTGATGATAACTTATCAGCGAGTTTTTTTAATGTTAGGTAACGGGTTTAATAAGCTGGATTTTGGGTAGAATAGCAGCGAAACTATCGGCCGTGACCAGCCTTGTTAAAAGTACAGAACTAAATGTTAGAAACAAAGCCCAAAATCGAGCTTATTGAGTGTTAGGTGCTTTTTATTATTTCGGTTCTTTAATGAAATTTTCAAACGATACGTGAATTTCATTCATTTCTCCTGTTTCTTTTTCAATACTTAAAAGATTTGAAAAAAGATTAATATTCAGAAGCTCTTCAGTTTCAATTTTACCAATAGGTAACCATTCAATTTCTTTTTTTGTTTTCTAAATATTGAGTTTAAAAAAACTTTTTTTGTTTTTTGACTTAGAATCTCTTTCAGTTCTTCAAAATTGAAAAACTCTTTGACTTTTAAAAATTCACCATTTCCAATATTGAAATTCAGATTAATGTTGTTGTATTTTCGACCGTTAAACAATCTTAGATAATGTTTAAAATGGAATGGTAACTTTATATTATACTCTTTTTCTAGATTGATTATTTTTAAAATTTCAATTCTATTTGCTTGTTCATTATAATACCAATGTTGTCCGCTATGAAATTTTGTTTCAATTGCTCCAGTGTATATTGGTGTGTTATCATTGGTGTCTGAAAGATACTCAACAAAACCATCATTTACTAAATTATTTGTTTGTTCTAACTCAAATTTTAATGTATCAAGGAGAGTTTTGTGCTCGACAATTTTTAGGTTTTCGATATTGTCAGTCGAGTTTTTCAAGCCTGTTTCATTACCGTAACAAACAAACTCTTTAATTATGTTTTCCTTCTTAAAATAACGCCACCTATTATAATAAGGGTATACAGGATAAGTTTCTAAAGATACTCTTTGAAAAATATCTATAATACTAGGCTTGCTTTTAAAAAAACTTTCAATTGGATTTACTTTATCATTATGATTAGAAAAATTAGATAAATCATCCCAAGCTAGGTCATTAAAGACAAATTGACTAACTGAATTGTTTTCTAATGTCTTTAAAACAATCCCAAAATTTGAACCTTCAATCTCAAACCAAATATTAGACAACCATACTAATATAATCTTAGTATTTATAGACCATCTTAATTCATTTAATTCTTCGTTTTCTAAATCAGGATAAAATTCAGGATCATTAAATATAATCCCTATTTCATTATCTGTATCTGATATTCCTCCTTCGTAATCGATTGCAGGAGATAGTGTCCAAGAATCTACTCCTTTGAAAAGAATTACAGCTGGATATTCAGGATATTCACTGAAAATTGGAATAGTATTAAAATTGTATTTTTTTAGTAAAGTTTCAAGTTGAGTTTTAGTGTATTCGTATTGTTTGTCTACTAGTTCAAAATACTCATTTACATATTTGAGCAGTTCATTCAAGTATTTTTTGTCTGAATACTTATTTTCAAAGATTTCAAGAATTTCTTTTTTCATTTTCGCAATTGCACCTAACGGTCTCGTATAACCGTCAGTTACGGGTTAAAGTACGCAAATTTTTCGGTTAAGAACTGGCGTTAGCAATTCCGAGTGGATTCGGACGTAGTCGAATCCGCCGTAATTGCGGTTATACATTGTTGTACCCAGTTTTTTATTAGGTGAAATCATATCCTTCATCTTCTAAAATTTCCTTTTCGTTTCTTCTTTTAATTAGTCGATTTAAAGTTCCGTTTTCAGTTCCTTTTCTCCGAAAATGTCCTGTGTTTTCGTCAATCAGTCGATTAATTATTTTGTCACTTATTTTATTAATGAACAAAAAGTTAAATGAGTCTTTTATCACAATCCAAGGTGTTAAAAGAATTCCACGTCTTGACCACCAACCTGCAAAAAAAGTAATTAAAATTGCTTTTAACTTTGCCTTTTTTCCACAACTTAAACACAATATTTTTTCATTCCGTGTGTCATTCGCAAAAAGTAAGACAGAAACGACTTGATTAATTTCAAATCCATAAAGTCTATCTTTTTTTTCAGCGCATTTTGGGCAATTCAGATTTTGGATTTTCTTTATTAGAGAATCGCGTTCAATTCCGTCGTAAGTTTTGGTTTCAGTTTCTACCCAACTAATTAGATTCTTGTCAAGATTCCGCTTCTCAATTTCCTCTTTTAAAATTCCGAGAACATCTTTTATTAATCCTTTCGATTCTTTTTTTGCAATATTCTCAATTTTTGAATCGGAAAATCCTTTGTAGTTTTCTCTTATTTCTTCGACACTATACATTCAGTTTGCGTTCGGGTTAAATTGGGTA
>NZ_AFPK01000056.1 GCF_000220525.1 Ochrovirga pacifica
TTGAACTTTCCTGAAATAGGTTGACTAAAAATTAAACCATTAATTATAGTCACTTATGAAAACACAAAATGAACACTGGCGAAAAAAATCCTATCAAAAAGTAACTTTAGAGACTAAACTTTTAGTCGTTGACCAAATCCTTACAGGACATATTTCTAACAATCAGGCCTCCAAAAAATATGATGTCCCCAGAACAACTATTACCTATTGGTTAAGAAAATACAGTACCTTAGTGCAACAAAACAATGGTATGAGTAAAAACGACGAAATTAAAAAGTTAAAGGAAAAGATTGAAGAACTGGAGTTTCAAAAAGACTTTCAACAAGACATTATCGCTGATATGGAACTGATTACAGGTGTCGATATGTCAAAAAAGTCATTGCCCAAAACATTAGCAAAAGAGATAGAAAAAAAGAAGAAAGACCGTTTAAAAGAAAATGGATCTATGGATGTTTTGGGATATCTAAACAAGCCTTCTACAAAAGAATCAAAGCTCAACAAAAACAAGAAATAGACCAGCAAAAGCTTATTAAAATGGTCAAAGACTACCGTAAAAAAGTAGGATCTAAAACCGGTGGTATTAAACTCTATGCTGAACTAAAACAGGATTTCATAAACGCGGATATTAAGATCGGTAGAGATAAATTCTATAGATTCCTCAGGCTAAACAATCTTTTGGTACCTAAAACCAAAAATTACATCACAACAACTAACTCAAACCATATGTACAAAAAATATAAGAACCTTGTAAAAGACCACATCCCTACTCGTCCGGAACAACTATGGGTAAGTGATATTACCTACATTAAAACTGAAAATGGACACAACTATCTTGCTTTAGTAACAGATGCCTATTCCAAGAAAATTATGGGCTACAACCTCGATAACCATATGAGAACATCACTTTGCAAAAAAGCGCTCGATATGGCCATTAAAAACAGAAAATATCCTCATTTAAAACTCATTCATCATTCTGATAGAGGATTCCAGTACTGCAACCCTAAATACACGCAGTTTGCAGAAGATAATAATATTACAATGAGTATGACAGAACAATATGATCCTTATGAAAATGCAGTTGCTGAACGCATTAACAGAACACTAAAACACGAATATGGCTTAAAACAAACTATTAAAAGCACTGAATTAGCACAAAAAATAACCGACCAAGCAGTATATATCTATAATAACCTTAGAGCACATTTTAGCCTTAACTTAAGAAAACCTGCAGAAGTTCATCTTAATCCAAACATCCAATACAAATCTTATCGAAAAAATAATGTAAATTTACACCAA
>NZ_AFPK01000055.1 GCF_000220525.1 Ochrovirga pacifica
AAAATGTTTGCCAACGGGTTTGTATAGCGTTAGTTAGGGATTAAAATTATACAATTATCAACCCCAAAACAATTTTAATTTAAAAAAAAGAAACTTCAATTTTAAGAGAAGTTTCCCAAATTAACGCTATACGCTGTTAGTTTTTAGCCGATTCAGTCCTGAGTTTTAAAAGCTATTTTATGTTTCAACACGATGCTACTGCTTTAATTTCGAGAGCCATGGTTTTTCAAAGCGTAACAACTGAATCTTTGCGTTTTTACGATCAATTCAGCGGATCTACTATTTCAAAACATTCAGTTTTTAAATAATTTTTCAATGAAAATACTTTTCTTAAACTTCATTGAGAGTTTTATTTTTCAAGTTAAAAGGAACTTTCAAATATTAACTTTATAGTAATGTTACGATTTCAATTCACGCAGCTACGATTTACTTTCAGTTTTGTTAGTAAAAATGATTCACAGAGCTAGATTTCTTTCACAAATTACAGTTAAGAAATTCAATGATTAAATTTAAAGAGAATGTATCAACAGGGATTGAATGTATTATACTGAAATAGGTTGACTCTTTTTTGATAGCTATATTTTAATATTTAGATGTGAAG
>NZ_AFPK01000054.1 GCF_000220525.1 Ochrovirga pacifica
GGTTTGATCAAGATAGAACTCGTCTTTAAGGATGCCATTTACACGTTCAGCAATAGCGTTTTCATAACAATGATTTTCTTCTGTCATGCTAATTTCAATGTTGTTTCTTTTAAGTATTTGTGTGTATACATTGCTGCAATATTGAATACCTCTATCCGAATGATGAATAAGTCCATTAATGTTTTTAGCTTGATACAAGGCTTTATTAAGCGCTCTCACACAACCGCTGAGTTCTAGGCTATCACTGAGGTCGTAACTGATTATTTTTCTAGAATACATATCTGTAATAAGCGCCAAATAACAAAACCCTTTTACGGTTCTGATATAGGTAATATCACTTACCCAAACTTGATTAGGTCTATTAACCATCATATCTTTGATGATGTTTTTATGTTTATAGAACCTATGCAAAGAGTTGGTTGTTTTATAGCTTGGTTTCTTTCTAGTAATAAGCATATTGTGTTTTCTAAGGATCTTGAAAAGTGTGTCTCTGCCTACTTTAAGGTTCTCTTTATCAAACTCGTTTTGTAAAGATATTTTGAGTTTACGCATGTCTTCTCTAGGCAAGGATCTACGTTTTTGGTTTACAATTTGAATGACCTGTTGTTCAAGTTTTAAACGTTTATCAGCTCTATATTTATACTTGTAGTATGCATCACGTTTAATCCCGAAAGGCTTACAAATAGTAGTTAAAGACGCAAATCCTTTAGCTTTGTCTTTAGCTTTACTTACCGCTCTATATTTAGCTTTTTTTTTAGTTCGGCAACCGATTTATAACCAAGGTCTTCGGCAGCAACTTCCAGGTATGAATCTTGAATCATCGCATCCAAGTCTTTCTTTAACAACAGTTTCTTTAGTTGTTCTATCTCTTTTTGAAGTTCCTTTATTCTTGTTATTTTATCTTTAGTTTTCACTGTTACTCTGATGTTCATGAGGTCTTTACGATTGTACTTTCTGATCCATTCATTAATGGTAGTTGGAGCAATACCGTAGGCCTTACCTAATTGATACTTGTTTAATTTTCCCGTTGTAAGTTCGTCTAAAATTTTCAGTTTAAAAGGTTCTGAATACCGTCTGATGACTTTGTTGTTTTTATACATAATGTTTAAAATTATGTAGCCTTTATTCAGGACGGTGT
>NZ_AFPK01000053.1 GCF_000220525.1 Ochrovirga pacifica
ACCGAAGAGTTGACCAACAAGCTGGTTCAATTCCAAGTTGATGGAATGACACCTAAAATGTTTCAATACAATATGGTAGACAGAGCAAGCAAGTCTAAAAAGAAAATAGTATTGCCAGAAGGAAACGATCCTAGAATTTTAGAAGCTGCAGCTATGTTGGCTACCCTAAATATTGTAGATATTGTTTTATTAGGTTCTCCTGAAGAGATAAAGGAAAAAGCCAAGAAATCTGAAGTAGCCCTTAATTTTGATAAAATAAAAGTAATCAATCCTACAGCTTCTGATTATTTTGAAGATTTTGTACAAACGCTATATGATTTAAGAAAACATAAGGGAATGAACCTTGATACCGCTAAAGAAACCATGAGTGATGTATCTTATTTCGGAACCATGATGGTGCATAAAGGAATTGTTGATGGAATGGTATCGGGAGCTGTAAACACTACCCAACACACCATTAGACCAGCATTGCAGTTTATCAAAACCAAACCAGGTGTATCGGTTGTTTCTTCTATCTTTTTTATGTGCATGGAAAATAGAGTTTCTATTTTTGGAGATTGTGCTATCAACCCAGACCCTACCGCAGAACAATTAGCAGAAATAGCTATTTCATCGGCAGACTCGGCTTCTAATTTTGGTATTGAACCTAGAGTAGCTATGTTGTCTTATTCATCAGGTTCATCAGGGAAAGGAGCTCATGTAGACAAAGTAAGAACGGCAACTGAAATTGTAAAAGCAAAACGTCCTGATTTAAAAATTGAAGGACCCATACAATACGATGCAGCTGTAGATTCTGGAGTTGCAAAAAGTAAAATGCCAGATTCAGAGGTTGCTGGTAAAGCCACTGTTTTGGTCTTTCCAGATTTAAATACAGGAAACAACACATACAAAGCTATTCAGAGAGAAACAGGAGCCTTGGCAATTGGACCTATGTTACAAGGACTTAACAAACCTGTAAACGATTTAAGTAGAGGATGTACCGTAGCCGATGTCTTTAACACAGTAATAATAACAGCCATTCAAGCACAAGAATTATAATAAAGTAGAACATAACTGCTGTCAAGTTGTTATTTTATTCTTTATGCTAGGTTTTCAATACACATCATATAATATTAAAAAATGAACATACTAATAATTAACTCAGGAAGTTCTTCTTTAAAATATCAAGTCATAGAAATGCCATCAGAAAAACTGATATGTAAAGGTTTGATAGAGCGTATTGGTCAAGAAAATTCTAAATTAGAATACAGCCCTGTTGCTGAAAAAGAAGTAGAGGTCAGTTTGCCTATTTCAAATCATAAAGAAGGTTTGTCTCATGTGGTTTCCTATTTATTAGACGATAAAGTAGGTGTAATAGCTAATAAAGAAGATTTAAAAGTGATAGGGCATAGGGTCGTACATGGGGGGAGTTCATTTTCTAAAACCAGAGTAGTAACTGCTGAAGTAAAAGAAGAAATACGAGCTATTTTTTCTCTAGCTCCTTTGCACAACCCAGCAAATTTGTTAGGAATAGAAGTTTGTGAAGAATTATTTCCTAGTGCAAAGCAAGTTGTTGTTTTTGATACTGCTTTTCAGCAAACCATGCCTTCCTTTGCGTATAAATATGCCTTGCCAAAACAACTAACAGAGGAGCAAAAAATTAGAGTCTATGGTTTTCATGGAACCAGTCATAAGTACGTTTCAGAAAAAGCAATTGCTTTTTTAGGAAAAGAGAATTCTAAAATCATTACACTACATATTGGAAATGGAGCTTCAATTGCAGCAGTACAAAACGGTAAATGCATAGATCATTCTATGGGATTTTCACCCACTGCAGGTTTGGCTATGGGAACTAGAACAGGAGATATAGATCCAGCAGTTATTTTGCATTTAATTAATAATTTGGGTTATGATCCTAAGGAAGTCAGCAATCTAATCAACAAACAAAGTGGTATGTTAGGGATGACAGGTTATTCTGATTTTAGAGATTTGGTAAGCCAAGCAGAGCAAGGAAACTCTGATTGTTCAGAAGCATTGCACTTATACGCTTACAGAGTAAAAAAGTTAATAGGAGCTTACACAGCAGCTATGAATGGTGTAGATGCTTTGGTTTTTACTGCAGGTGCAGGAGAAAATTGTAAAGAAATTAGAGAAATGTCTTGTCAGGACTTGGAATATTTAGGAATAGACATTGACAAAGAATTGAATAATATTAGGGCTAAAGAGTTAACAGAGGTTCAAACAAAAAAATCTAAAGTTAAAATTTTAATTATTCCAACAAATGAGGAATTAGAAATTGCCAAACAAGCCTTTAAGGTGGTGTAATTTTATCCACAAAACTAAAAAGCTGTTATTTTGTGTGTTTCTTAATGGGTTCTTGCAAAAGTATATTTGAAAAATAAATTTAAAGGTTAGCTTTTTTAACTAACCTTTTTTTAACAGTAGTTTAATAATTATACATGTTTTTGGCTTTCTTATTGTTATCATGTGTATTAATTTAAAAATTTATACACATGAAAAAATTGTTACTAAGTACATTATTATTAACTTCTTTAATTGGTTTTTCTCAGGAGAAGGAATTTAAATCACCAATTAAAAAAGGAGTAATTAATTTAGAAGGAAATTTAGCCTTTGGAAAAAGCAATAGTTCTTCAGTTTATACAGATTTAGAAAGCAAGGCAACTAATTTTAGAATCAATCCGAATGTTGGGTTTGTAGTTCAGGATAATTTTGTAGTAGGTGTGTCATTGGGATACTCTTATTTAAAAAATACCTCCGACAGCTCTTTAAGCACAAGTAGCTTAAAAAGGCATAGTTATTCAGGAGGACTTTTTGCTACACAGTTCTACGATATAACCGAAAAATTTAAATTCAATCTTACAGGTCAAGCTATATATAACAGAACTACTTTCTCAAGTAATAGAGATCAAAAAGGGAATGGTGTTAATATAGGTTTTAGTCCAGGATTTACTTATTTTCTAGGAAACCAAATAGCTTTAAAATTTAATTACGGTTCTTTAAGTTATAATTATTTTGAAAATATTGAACAAGATCGTGTTGTTAACAAATCACACAACATAGGGCTAGACCTAAGTAGCTCTCAAGTTACATTTGGTTTAAGTTATTTTCTATAATATAATATGATGCAAGAAACAAAGCACCTTTAACTGCAAAGGTGCTTTGTTTTTTATGAATGTTTGGTAAAATACTGATGAAAATAGTACATTCACACTACAAACTTATAACAGAAAATTGATGGATGCAGTCAAAGCAATAAAAAATAGAAGAACACAAAAAGTGCTGGCAGACAATGTATGGGAAGTTTCTACAAATCAAAAAGAGTTAAAAAATACTGTTGATGAATTGTTAGACTTAGCTTCTTGTGCTCCCTATCATTACAAAAGTGATTTAAAACATCAATCAGAAGAAAAAGAACTTAACTCTTGTTTGCCTTTTCGTTTCTATGTGTTAGACACCTCACATTGCAGAGAGCTGATTAATTACGCAAAAGAACAAGGAATTGAACTAAAGAAATTAAAAAACATGTTAAGTGCTTCAGATGTACTTTTTATAGTGACTTGGTTGCCAAAACAAGAAAACACTTCTGTAGACAATAAAAAAGAACCATTTCCTTTTTATGGAGATGTAGTGCATATGGAACATATTGCTGCTGCCTCGGCTGCTATACAAAATGTTTTGATTGGTGCAACAGCTAAAGAAATTCCAAATTATTGGTCTTCCGGAGGACCGTTAAGAGAAAAAGAACTTAGGGAATATTTAGAAATTCCATTAAATGAAATTTTATTAGGAGCTATTTTCTTATTTCCAAAAGATATCAATGATAAAGACGTCTTTATAAAAACAGGAGGTTTACGAGAATCAGGTAAAGAAAAAAAGACATGGTCTAAATGGATCACTAAGAAATAGATCATCAATCTAAAAAAAGATGCATTTTTTTATTCTGTATATTGTTGTTATTTAGGTTTTTAAGAAATATATCAAAAAAACTCACAAAAATAGCTTGTTTAATTAAGATTCTTGTGTATCTTTGCACCCGCAAACGCAGTAAGGCATACTTACTGAGAGAGCAAAAGTTCATTGTAAGAGTAAGAGTTTAAGTGACGGATAGTCAGGGAGAAGAGTAGCGAAGCTGCTTTTTAAAAACGAGTATTTCGAGCTTAAAATTTCTAAAAAAAAAACTTTCAAAAAAGTTTGTTTGGAA
>NZ_AFPK01000052.1 GCF_000220525.1 Ochrovirga pacifica
AGCCATCTTAAAAGATGGCTTTGTTGTTTTAAGAATATCTTAACCATAAATCGGGAAATAAAGCAGCCAAGTCATCATCATCATACGGATTAATTGTCTGTATAGCTTCTTTTTGCCTTTTTGCTTTTGGAATTAATTGTTTATTTTTTATCCAATAGACTTCATGTATTATATCAGATAGAGTTACAGGAGCAATATCTTCTTGAACTTCTAGCTTATTTATCAAATGTTCATTTAGACACGTGTTTTTAAAAATTACTTCTCCTTTAAACAGTAAGTAATTCATTAATAAATACACACAGTGGATGTCTGTAGTATGAAAAATAATCTGTGTAGCTCCTACAATATTTTTATTGTAGTAAGTTTTATAATACTTGTTTAAAAGATTGTCTAGAAGAATTAATTCTTGTGCCGAAAAGGTTAATAACTGATCTTTTATAAGTCCCATCATATGTTTGTAGGAGTCTTTAGATTTTAGGCGATTTGTAGAAATCCAATTCCAAAACTTTTCTTCTTCATAAATTCTAGCTTCGGTTCTAACTTCTCGTTCTTTTAAAAGTTTACGGTACTCCTCTTTTTGCCTTAGATAGTTTTTCTCTTCATACTTTTTTGATTCTCTTTTTTGATATATATACTGCCCTATTCTAAATAAAGCAATACAGCCCATAGAGAGCAACGTTATATAATACATCTTTTTCTAGCTTTTTTACTGGTAATACAATCGCAAGTCAAAAATAAATGTTAGTCCTAAAATAAAATTTGATCTTTTATATATTTTTTATTTAAAATTGGTAGATAATAATCAACTTATAAGTATTTTATACAGTGAATCTTTTTGTATAAAAAAAACCATCTGAAATTTTCAGATGGTTATAGTTCTATAAATTTTAATAACTTTTATTTCCAAATAACAGGTAAAAAAACACTCATTTCGCTTTCCTTTCCGTTATTTCTATTAGACCAAGAATAGTAAGGAACAAACTGTGTTTTATAAGTTTCTAACATCGGTTTAGCTACTTTGCTGTACATAGTATTGCTTGGTGTATCTTTTCTTAGCAATACTTCTCCAGAAATTGTGGTTAATCCTCCTAAAAAGTTGGGCTTGTATTCAGCTTTTAATGCTTTTGCATCTCCTTTAATATAAGCATCTACAATGTTTGCTTCTTTAGGTAAATCGGCAGATTCTAAACAATACACCACCGGACCTCTTTTTATAGCAACTTGATTTCTTACTTCTTCTATTCTAGAATGTCCTTCTACAAAATATACATCCATCGGAAAATCTACGGTAATAACATCTCCTTTTTTCCATTTTCTATGTAGGGTTGCAAACTTACCTGCTACTACTGCATTTTCTATTGCTACTCCATTAACTTTTACACTTGTTCCTGCTGCCCAATTAGGAATTCTTAACATGACATCGAACGCTGTATGTTTTGCCTTGTTAATAGTTAATTTAACAGCACCGTCCCAAGGATAATTAGATTCTTGTGTAATTTCTATCTTAGAACCATCCAATAGTTTTGTGCTTAGCTTATTACCACCGTACAAGTTTACTGCAATTCCATTTTCGGACAAACTATAAGCCCACCCTGATACTTTTGCTATAGTTCTTACCAAATTTGGAGGACAACAAAAACATTCTAAATATGGCTGTCTAGTTGGGAACTCCGTATTCATTTTACTGTAATCTCTAGAACCTTTAATCACTCTTAACGGATTTGCATAATAATAACGATCTCCTTTTAAATTAATACCAGACAAGCCACTATTGTACAATACCAACTCCATAATATCTGCATACTTAGACTCTCCGTGCAAACCTAACATTCTATAACTAAACATAGAATTACAGATGTTGGCACAAGTCTCATTATAAGCAGTCATATTTGGCATCATGTATTGATCTATAAAACCTTCTTCAATTTTATCTCTATTGCTTGATGCTCCGTAATGTGTTTGTCCCACAGCTCCCGTTACGTACATTTTTTGATCAGTTACATTCATCCACAAACGATCTAAAGCATCAATCAAAGCTTGCTCTCCAGTTTCTGCATATACATCTGCAGCACCTGCATAATAATACAAGGCTAGTACGGCATGGCCTACAGCTTCTTTAGATTTACGTAATGGTGTTCTTTCTTGTACCATATCTCCGATAGGATAACCAACCGTAGTAGACACTTCGGTAACAGGATATTTTCCTCTATTGTTGATGAATTTTTCAGCCAATTTTAAATATCGCTCATCTTGAGTCGTTCTATACAACTCTACCAATCCCATAATTTGCGTTTGATTGAACCCAAAACGACCTAACAATTTATGATCTGGCATAAATTGTACGTATAATAAATTTGCATGTTTAATTGCCAAATCTAACATATTTCTTTTTCCCGTGGTTCTGTAATGAATACAAGCTGTGGTTAAAAAATGACCTGTATTATACATTTCGTGATATTTACGATTTTCGTATCTATCTACCTTATTGTCTAACTGAATTTGCGTTTGCAAATACCCATCTTCTGCTTGTGCTTTTTTTATAATTTCTATATAACCATCTAACTCTTGTAACAAATCCTTGTTTCCATTTTGTACATATAGATAACAAATGGCCTCCATAAATTTATAAAAATCACCATCGTGCCAACGCATTCCTTTGTGTTGTCCTTGTTTTAATCTAGCAGCAATTTTAAAGTTATTTAAAGCATGTCCTACGTCTCCTGTTAAAACAGATCGCATATAAGGAATCATAGATTCTTCGGCTATTTTAAACTTATCAGCCCAAAAGCCTTCTGTCCATTTGCAATCTCCTAGATCAATACTTTTTAGTTTTACGTGTTTGCTATGTCTATGATTTAGGATGGCATGCTCTTGTGCAAATACAGAGTTCAAAGACATTATTGCCAGTATACTTGTTATAAACTTTTTCATTGATGGTTGTTAATTGTTATTGTTTTTATTTTTTTGCCAAACTCTTACATAATCTACTTCAAACTCAACTTTTCCTGAAGAATGTAAGTCTTCTTTAGTATCGGGTACACCGTGCCAAGGAAATGTTTCTTGATCTAGCCAAATTTTTAAGGGTTTGGTTATTACATAATTCTCTGCTGCTCCGTTTCCTCCTTTGCTTAGTTTCACATCGTCCCACTCGTTGATTTGTTTTCTGGATACGTCTCTAAACAAATTTCCATCCACATAAATTTTTACTCCATCGGCACTCCAATCGTACCCATAAACATGAAAATCATCTGCTACTCTAAAATCAAAATACTTGTGTTCTGTATACGTGGTTTTTCCTTTTCCTGTTTTGCTCCAATCATGTATAGACCACCAAAGCTCTCGATCTTTTCCTTCTGCTTCTTTTTTGGGCTGTCTATGATCTCCAAAAAACTCAAACATATCAAACTCTGTTAACCCGCCTGTAGCCCAAAATGCACTAGATACTTCTGCATCAGCAGCTTTGCATCTTATTTCCATATAGCCGTACAAGAACTCTTTTCTACCAATAATACAAGCTGTAGTTATGTTTTCGTGTTTTATCTCTTTGCCACCAACCTTATCTGCCTTATCGCTAAAAGGAAAATCAGGTTCCCAACGAGTTTCTAACTTTAACATTCCATTCTCCAATCGATAGTTATTTCCCGAAAATTGAGAAGGGGCTCTACCAATCCAATCGTCTCTATGGGGTCTATCCGGATTTTTATAGCTCGGTTTTCCATTTACAAACGCTCCCACCACATGCCATCGATTTTCATCTAATGTGGCTGTGCTGAATTCATCACTAACCTCTGTATTTAAGACCCATTGTCCTTGATTGTTTGGGTCTGAATATGGAACTACAGACTTTTGTTTTGAATTCTTTTTGGCAAGATTTACTTTTTTACTACAGCTAATTGTAATGAGAGCAGCTGCTAATATTAGATATTTAATCTTCATGATTGATTATTTTAAATTTTCCGGATAAGGCTCCCATCCTTTTCTATATTGGTTCATTCGATCCACATCGTAACGTTCAAACTTTCGTTTTAACAGCCACAAAGGTCTTTCTAAAGTCATTTCCCAATCAAATAGCTTTTGATACATGTCTTTTACCTTGTCTGGATATTGAGTGGCAAGATTGTAGCGTTCCGATACATCATTGGGTACATTGTACAATTCTGCTGGTCTGTCTGGAAAACGAATCAATTTAAAATCTCCTTCTCTTACCACAGCTCTGGTTTCTTTTTTCCAAAACAAAATATCGTGTGGTGTCCCTTCTTTTTCTCCTTTTACAAAAGGCAAAACGTTTACACCATTGATATCTTTTAAGTCTTTTAAATCTCCGCCTGCAGCTGCATAAAATGTGGGTAATAAATCAAAAGTGACCACAGGGTAATTAAACCTAGACTTCTTTTTTATTTCTTTAGGCCAGCTCATCAAAAACGGAACTCTAATTCCTCCTTCTAAATGATTGGATTTGGTACCACTTAAAGGCTTGTTATTGGAAGCATTTTTATCCGATGGTCCTCCGTTGTCGTTACTAAAAACTACAATGGTATTTCTGTCTATTCCTAACTCTTTTAATTTATTCAACACTTTACCGCAAGCTCTATCTAAGGCCAAAGTCATGGCCGCTAATTGCTGCCTTTTTCCTGTTAAGTTAGGAAACTGAGCCAAATCTGCTTCGGTGGCTTCCATCGGCGTGTGAACAGCGTTAAAAGACAAGTAGATAAAAAAAGGATGTTCTTTATTTCTTTCTATAAAATGAACCGCTTTTTCTGCAAACACATCAGTAGCATAATGGTTGGGTTCTTCGTATTGACCAAAATTTGTTTCCATTTTTCGATCTCCTGTTGGATTTTTGTATGCAAAATAACTACGAGCACCACCTCTAAATCCATAAAATTCATCAAAACCTCTGTTTAAAGGGTGAAATCGGTCTGCATTTCCCAGATGCCATTTACCATAAACTGCTGTTTTATAGCCTAAATCCTTTAAATAATTAGACATTAATTTTTGATCTAAAGGCAAACCCATCTCATCTCCTTTTAAGGCCGAATGTGAACTCATATAACCTGGCACGTTGATTTCTTCATAACCAAATCGTGCTTGGTATTTTCCAGTCATCATTCCTGCTCTAGAAGGACCACAAGTGGGATCTGATACATATCCTTGGGTAAAAGTAACTCCAGATTTTGCCAGCTTATCTAAATTGGGGGTTTTCATAACTTTACTACCCTGAAAACCAAAGTCCATATATCCTGCATCGTCGGCAAACAACAGAACAATATTAGGTTTGTTCTGGGCATTGACAACTAGATGTATCCCAAAAAAACAAATCAAAAAGGTTATTACTCTCATTTTATATCAATATTTTAATTAATTCTACCTAATTATGAATAATTAAAAACTATTCATTCTATAAATTACAAATTAACTAAAACACAGAATGATAAAACTTATCTATCTTAGCTTATAATAGTACTTTTTTGACATTATTTTAAAAGTACAGAAAGAAAACAACGCATAATTAACATCATTTTTTATTTTTATTGAATTTTCTTACAAAACTTTACTTTTGAACTATCCTATTGCGAATGTGTTAATCTGTCTATTTTCTTTCTGTTTTAGAATGATTTTATGCCTCGTAACAACGCACTTCGTACAAGCGAATATTTTTGGCTCCGTAAGTTTCTTTTAGATTGATTTTAATAGCGGTGGTTTTGACTTTATCAAAATCAAACTGAATCAACCTTTTTCTATTGCTTAGATTCTCTCCTACTTTGACCCACTTTCCATCAATTCTTACTTCCAAATCTAAAGACTTTAGCATTTCAACAGGAATCGTATTGGTAAACTGATCGTTATTTTTAGAGTCTTTTCTTAGCATGATATTACGTCTTGTGTTGGTATCGCACTTAAGCATTACTTTAGATAATTGGATTGGTTTTTCCCATTCTAACTGAACATTTGCATCCATCCCGTCCGATTGCCAATGATGAATGGTATGCTGTACATCTCTAGCGTAACCATCAATTAGTAGTTTTGCATGGCCCGAGGTCGTTGAAGAAGCAAAAATAGCACTCACTTTTTTGGCTAAATCTTTGGAATCTCTTGAAGGTCGGTTAGGAATATAAGCATCGTCTTTTAGTAACTGTTCCTGAAGTTCTTGTATGTAATTGTTATAAATTTTTCTTGGCAATACTTTTTTGTCAATACACATAGCAGCGGCTGTTCCTACTGCTTGTCCCATGGTTGCACACGTTCCCATAACCCTAGATGATGACAAAGCTATGTGAGTTTGACTGATGTTTCTTCCTGCAAAAAATAAATTGTTTATGTTTTTAGAATACAAACTTCGGAATGGAATTTCATAAACTTTGGTAAATCGAGCATGAAAATAACTCGGTGGTTCACTTATATTTTCTATTCCTCCTGGATTGTGTTCGTCTAAAGACCATCCTCCATACGCTACAGCATCGTTAAAATGTTTGTGATTTAACAGATCGGGTTCACACAAAATATAATCTCCTACAAAACGTCTAGATTCTCTTTTTCCGGGCAAAGAGCACACCCAGTCTAATGCATAGTTTTTTGCCTCTGGATTGTTCTTTTTTATATAATCCCATACTCCGTAAGCATACCCCATTAATTTTTCTCTATTGTTTTCAAACTCTGCTATAATATCCTTATCACTCCCTACTTCTACCCACCAAATACCTTCATTAAAGAATTTTAGTTTTCTTTTTTTATGTGCATTTTTAGAATCAAAAGGAATGGTAAAATGCGGAGGCTCGTAAGGCATTGGCCTTCCCATATCCTTTGAACTTAGTAAAATAGTAGATCCCATTTTCCATCCATCTGGTTGTTCGGGAGCAAATTTTTCATTGAATTCTGCTTTTCCTTCACGACCACTCCTATATAGAGCACCCGCAGTAGCTGCCATTAGTCCATCACCCGAACAGTCTATAAAAATTTTTCCATTTATTGTAATTTCGGTTTCTGTAGTTAATTGCCAACATCTTACAGATGTAATTTTATCTCCTTTGGTTTTTGTATCTATGGCTGAAGTGTTTAAAATTACTTTTAAATTTGGAGTAGCTGTTACGTAATCGTACAAAATATGATCCCAAACTGTATAAGATTCCTGAGGATTGTGAAAACGATTGTGAAGCAAAATTTCTTCTACGACCCCTGTTTCTCTTTCTGGTGTTCCATCTTTTAAATGCGTTACACCATGCAAAATAACTCTAATCTCGCTAGATGCGTTTCCTCCCAATACAGGACGGTCTTGTACCAAAATAGTTTTTGCTCCGTTTCTTGCTGCCGATACTGCTGCACAAACACCAGCTATACCACCTCCTACCACAACTACTTCATAATCCCAATTCTTTTTTCGTATGACTTCTGCTTCTTTCGATGTATCTTTTTGCTCTTTTAACTTTTCTATATTGTCTAAAGTATTTTCTGCGTTTATACTGCTAACTGGCAAAATACTTGCTGCCACGGCTCCTTGGACTCCTTTCTTAAAAAAATCTCTTCTTTTCATAATTCACTATATATCTTTAAAGTTTTGTTGTATTCATAAATTGCCTATAAAATTTTTCAACAATTTTTGGACAATCTTCTGCAATGTTTATAGTTTCGTTAGGATCTGTTCTATGATCATACAGTTCCACAAACACAGGTACAGCCTGTTTTTGTAAACGATTTTTCCAAAAAACCACTCTATAATTTTCCATTCTTAAGGAGTAGCCCATCAAATTATTTTCAAAAAGTTCTCTATCCCATTTTTTTCCTTGCTGTTGTTTTATTCTATCTTCTACCTGTTGGAGCAAAGGACCAAAAAAAGTTTCGCGCATAGCAGGTCTTAAAGGATACGCTCCCCATTCTCTTAATGCTGGCGAAGGAAATACGCTCATTGCCCAATGATTCCATTTTTTATTTGGCTTTTTAAGCAATGGAACCAAGCTTTTGCCTTCTACTGTTTTTGGAGTGGAAATTTTTGCCAAATCACACAACGTGGGATACATATCTAGCAACTCTACCAAAGCATTTGTTTTGGTTCCCCTTACATTAGAGGACATTTGAGGTGTTGAAATAATCAAAGGAACTCTTGTAGCAATCTCATAATTTGAGGCTTTTCCCCAATGTCCCATTTCTCCTAAATGATACCCATGGTCACTCCACAAAATCACAATGGTATTGTCTCGTAAACCCAATGCATCTAGCTGATTTAAAATTTTACCTACTTGTGCATCTACATAACTGACACAGGCCAAGTATGCATGCTTTAACTTTACCTGTAATGCTTTGTCTAAATCACCTGTTTTTGGAATTCCACTACGAACTCTAAGTTCAAAAGAAGGAGGAACTCCCATAGCAGCTCCTTTTTTGGGATGCTCTGTTTGTGAACTCAACAGAATTTCGGATGGATTGTACAAGTCCCAATATTTTTTGGGAGCCACCCAATTTAAATGAGGCATATGAAACCCAATTCCTAAAAAAAACGGCTTGCCACCTTCTTCTTTTAATTGCTTTAATGTTTGAATTGTTAAATCTGTATTATAGCCATCTTTGTATTTGTTATCAGGAACATCTGCACACTCATACGCAGGTCCCATAGCTAAACCATATTTTGCCACTGCTCCATATTTAGCAAACATTCTTTTTCTGGAAGCAATTCTAATAGCTCTGTTTTTTTCTAAAGCAAAACCCATTTTGGCCAATTGACTGGAATCACCTTCTAATGCAATTCTACTCCATGAAGCTGGATCTTTATCACCATGATGAAACACCTTTCCGTAACTAACTGTCTGATAACCATTTGCTACAAAAACTTGCGGCAATGTTTGAACGTTTGGATTTGCTTCTCTAAACTTTAAATAATTATGGAATACTCCACTATTTTCGGGTCTAATTCCAGTTAAAATACTTGCTCTAGAAGGCCCACATATAGATTGTTGGCAGTATGCTTTGTTAAATAAAAGTCCTTGACTGGCTAGTTTATCTATATTTGGCGTTACTGCTATGTTAGAGCCATAACATCCTAATTCGGGTCTTAAATCATCTACTGCAATAAATAAAACATTCGGTTTTTTAGAGCCAAAAACCAAACTGAAACAAAGAACAAAAAGAAAACTAAAATACTTTTTCATGGATTTGTTAAATAAAACTTTACACTTAATTTGATTTGACTAATTTAGTCTCAGCTCGATGAAAAAGTACAAGAGTCTTAATTACATAAAGTTAACATGGCTTAAAAAAAGCCAAAACAAAACTTAACACAGTGTTAAATCCAAAAACACAACACACTATATATCATGCTCTTAAAAAACAAAGTATACTTAACTTTTTTAATTTTACTAATTAGCAGTACTATACATGCTCAGCAGTTTGATTTGTTTAAAAACAAAGAAATTTCTTATCAAACTTCCATCACAGACTTAGAAATTGGCTATCAAAAAGTGTTAAAAAAGAAAGACACCTCTGAAATTGTAACTAAATTGATTGCATTGAGTGAGTATCATAGATCAAAATTAAATTATGGAACTGCTTTTAATTATAGTGGAGATGCTTTGTTTTTAGCCGAACAAATTAAGGATACTTTATTACTTGCCAAAGCTCATAGAGAACAAGGAATTTTGTCTTATTTGTTTAAACAAGATACACCCGCAGGATTTAACTTTAAACAAGCCAACCGTTATTTAAAAAAACTCGCGAAGACCAACAAAAACATAAATGCAGCACTTTTAAATTCGTATTACAATTTGGTTTTGTATTACCAAAGAATAGAACATAAAGAATACTTAACAAAATATGTAGACACATGTAGAGTTTTAGCTAATGACCAAAAGTTAAACTCAAAATATGAATTGTATTTACAAGAAAAAATAGCTTGTACCTATATTTGGTCTCATCAATATCCCAAAGCAATTACTTTGTTAAATAGCTCCATTAGTGAACTGGAGCAACAAAAAGATAAAACAGATTTTTTAATTATTCTGTACGCAGATTTAGGAAAAGTGTACAGTAGACAACAAAAATATACGCTTGCCAAAATGTATTTTAAAAAGTCTATAGATGTTGTAGATACTACAGGAGAATATCTCTTTTTTAAAGCTTATGTCTATCAAAGATATGGTCAATTGTTGTTTAAAAATCAAGAATATAAAGAAGCTTTTTTGTATTTAAACAAATCTAAAAAGATTAATGACACGTATTTAAACCCAAGAAATGAGCAAACACAAGGTTTTTTAACTTTAAAGAATCGTTATCAGGAACAATTGCATCAATCAAATGTAAAAATCAATCGTCAAAAACTTAAAATTGCTGCTATAGAACAAAACATTTTACAGTTTAAATTCTTGTTAATTATAGGAATATCTATACTCTTACTAACAGGAACACTTATTTGGATTAGAAATCGAAATAAAAAACATGAAAAAGAGCAAAAAGAAAGTTCAAAAAAAATTGAAGAAAATAATAAAGAGCTTACCGTACACACTTTAAGGCTAATTGAAAAAGAAGAAATTATTCATCAATTAAAAGATGAGTTGTTAAAAAAAAGTGGTGAAACGTCTACCAAAAATTTAATTAAAAGCATAGACAAACAATCTCTAAATTTATGGGAAGATTTTAATCAGCGATTTATAGTATTAAACAAAGGATTTTATGACCGTTTGCAAAAGAAAGTCCCTAATCTTAGTGCTTCAGAATTAAAACTATGCGCTTTGATAAAACTCAACTTTTCAGGTAAAGAAATGGCCTATTTATTGGGGATTTCTTTAGGAAGTGTTCATGTAGCAAGACATCGATTACGAAAAAAAATCAACCTTGATAGACAAACAAATTTAACCAGTTTTATCAATAATATTTAAAATCATAAAAATCATCATGAGTAATTTAAAAGAACAAAAAGCCATTGTCACCGGTGGAAGCAGAGGGTTAGGAAAGGTAACTGCAATTGCATTAGCAAAACAAGGAGTGCATATTGCCATTACGGGTAGAAACGAAGAAGCCTTAAAAAACACTGTCTCTGAAATTCAGAAATTGGGAGTAAAAGTAACATACGCTGCTTTTGACATTAGTGATTATGATGCCGTAAAAAAAGGAATTGAACAAGTTATTACAGATTTAGGGGGAGTTGATATTTTAATCAACAACGCTGGAATTGCAGCTTTTGGATCTTTTATGGATATGGAAGTAACACAATGGACAAAAATTATACAAACCAACGTGATGGGAATGTATTATGTAACCAAAGAAGTTTTACCTTATTTAATTGAAAAAAATTGTGGAGATATTATCAACGTATCCTCTACTGCTGGAATTAATGGAAATGCCACAACATCTGCCTACTCGGCTTCTAAATTTGCTGTAATTGGTATGTCGGAATCTCTGATGAAAGAAGTTCGTAAAAATAACATTCGTGTAACCACCTTAACCCCAAGCACTATTGCTTCTGACATGTCTTTAGAGTTAGGAATTACAGACGGAGATGAAGATAAAGTATTGCAACCCGAAGATTTTGCTGAAGTAGTAGTTGCAGGACTTAAATTGCCAAGAAGGGCTTTTGTAAAAGGACTGTCTCTGTGGTCTACCAATCCTTAAAAAANAANA
>NZ_AFPK01000051.1 GCF_000220525.1 Ochrovirga pacifica
TTTTGGCTAGGCTTTGTGCGGGAAGAAAATCGGCCAGATTTTCGAACACGGACTAAGCCGAAGCTTTTTGTTTGGATTTGTATCTTTTAGTTTTACTAAGCCAAATCAACAAGATTTGGCGACTTAGTAAATATACACAAAACTTTGAAGTAAGCACAAAACCCGCATGAAGTTTAGCCGGTGTTGCCTAACGTTTTTTATTTTTTTGATTTATAATACATTCGTAAATAAGAAATGAAATATATAGATGAAAACCCTAATAATGATATAACAACAGACTTTGTATAACCATATTTTTCAATTAATACAAAGCCATTGTCCCAAAATTTATCGATGATTGGAAATACAAATGAGGATATAATAACAATTAAGATAATTTTCGGATATGATTTTTTATAGGATTCTAATTGATTTTCTGTATCATAAATAGTACTTCCATGAACAAAAGTATTTTTCTCATATTTAAGAGTGTCTTTGTTTTCAAGATAATATTTACATAATTGACGTAATGTTTTTTTGTTAGATATACCTCTTAAATCAATTGTTTCAGAAGGTGAAGTTTTTTGATCTCCAATTAAATATATAAATAAATTATCATTGATGTATTTACTAAAATATTTAATAAAATTTTTATTTTCAACAACAATTGAGTCTATTTCATTCCATTGTTTTTTACCCAATTTATTTGTCCAAATTCCATTTCTACTAATTACTATTTCAGGTCTATTTTTTATCAATTTATAATTCAAAGCTATTATTACAATTGCAAATAGTATAAATAGGAAAGAATTGTTATTCCCATTTTTCAAGCCTGAATAACCTAAATATATAAAGAATAATATTGTTAAAAGAATAATGAGTTTGTGTATAAATGAGTATCTGAATTCATACTCATCTTTTTCTGGAATAAATTTTGTTTCAGTATTTTGAATATTCTCAGTTTTTTCTTTTACCGTTGTTTTTACTGTTTTACGATACTTTAATAATTGTTCAGCAGCTTCAAGAGCTTCTTCTGTATATTTTTTTTTATTTGAAATTATTTCATTTAAATCGGAGTTTGATTTATTTTCAAACTTAGATATAAATCTGTTTTTTTTCATTTTTAAAATGTTTGGCAACGTGTTTGTATATGGTTTGTTGCGTGGTTAAGCAACTAAGTTAACAAATAAAAACCGAATAGAAAATCCGCGAGGATTTTCGTAAGTAGGCTAGAACCAAGCAAAAAATTATATACGGTGTTGTAAAACGTTATTTGTTTTCAGTTTCTATTTTTATATGATTCAATACTCGTTTATGTATTCTGTGAATTATAAAGTCAGACCAAGTTTTCCAGTAAATTTCTGGTGTAATATCTACTTTGTACCAAGTCGTTCCTTCTAATTCCGTTTTATTTTCTCCGATTTTGGTTAGTTTAAATTGACCTTTATATGACTTGAAATAGCCATCTAAATGTGGCGGATGAATTTCCCAAAATGGATTAAATTCATTCATAGGAATTGGTTGTTCTTTTACGTCAAATTGTAATAAATTCGGTTCGTTCCAAGTTGTGATTGGTTCTACAAAACTTCCAGTTGTAAAATTACAATATCTTATTGCTCCAATTCCAGTTCCTTTAATTGTTGCGTCTGTCGGATATGAAATTCCAGTTTTAAAAATCCAGTCAGTTGGTTCATCTATTTTATCAAAAGTCACAACGTTTTTCCAAACATTCTCAATATTTGAATTAACAATAACTTTTGTTCTTACAGGAATTAAGTTTTCAGATTCATTGATATAGTCAAAACTCATTGAACTAATGCAGATAACAAAAAGTCCAATTGTAGTATTTGTTGGATTTGTCCATTTTCCAGTATTCACTTTAAATCCGAGATAGGAACCCAAGCCAAACAAGTAAAGCAATTAAAGGTAAAGACATTGCAATGCAAATCATTCCCTCTATTGCAAATACTAAAAGTCCGATTAAAACTATTCCAAGAGTTAAGAAACTCAATTGAAGGCTTTTACTTTTTGATGTTTCTGTCAGTTTTCCATTTATAAACGCAGGAAGAAATCCAATTATAAAAGGTATTACAAGAAATACAGTCCAACCATATTCTTTAAATATTCCAATTTCAATATATCCTAAAATTGCAGAAACAATTAAAGTGATTAAGATTGAAAATAACTTCGGATTTTTCTTCATATTCTGATTTTCGTTCTAATGCTTTACAACGGTCTCGGCTATGAGTAGTTGCGTGGTTTAGCACTTTACTTTGCAAGTACACACCAAACTGAAAATCCGCGAGGATTTTCAGAAGTAGGCGAGAAGAAGCAATTACTTATAGCCATTGTTAGCACCAGTTTTTATTGTTTTAATTCAGCTATTTGTTGTTTAGCATATTCCTTTGTTCTTTCATCTCCAAATTCAGCTGTTTTTTCATAATATTCGACAGCCTTTTTCTTGTCACCTTTCAGTTTGTAACCTTGAGCAATATTCCCAAGCACAATATAATCTTTTGGGTTTATTTTTTCAGCTCTCAAAAGAGGTTCAATTCCTTTGTCATATTCTCCAGTAAGCAAATATGTAATTGATAAATTTGACAAACTCTCAATATGATTTGGATAAAATTCCAAAACCTTATTCGCTATTTCACGCATATTTTTTAGTAAGTCATCATTTCCTGTGTTATACAACTGTAATTGGTAGTTTTGAATATCCAATAGAAACTCTTTTTCTCCACCATTATGTTTTTCGTTATTAGTCCAAGTCCATTGATTTCTATTTTTGGATGAAAACTCTATAGTTTTTAGAATTTCTGATGTGAAATTTTCCCAGTCAGGAATTTGTCCGAGTGCATAAATTTTACCAAATCTCATATCAAGTCGATTTGGGTAAAGTTTAATTCCTTCGTCAATTTTATCAAGTCCTTTTTGTAATTCCGTTTGATTGTAGTGAATTTGACTTCCTAAAAATCCGGCGTTTTGATTTAAACTATCTTTTAAAACAAGACTCTCGCCATTTGGTTGGTCAGTAGTCAAAGCTAGAACTTCTTGACGAGATTTCATAAAATGATAATTGAAATAACTCGTAAAAAGTTCAGCATCTTTTGGGTTTTCAGATTGCCATTTTTTCAAAGTGTTCAATTGGTTTACTGTGTCATTTGTTTCACAGTATTTCTGAAATTCAGATTGATAATCTTGACTAAATCCAATTTGTGATATTAGAATCACAATTAAAGTTCCAAATATTTTTTTCATTCGTTTTTTCTCAAATTGGTGCTAACGGTTTTGGCTAGGCTTTGTGCGGGAAGAAAATCGACAAGATTTTCGAACACGGACTAAGCCGAAGCTTTTTGTTTGGTTTTGTTTCTTTTGGTTTCACAAAGCCAAATCAACAAGATTTGGCGACTTAGTAAATATACACAAAACTTTGAAGTAAGCATTAAACCCGCATGAAGTTTAGCCGGTGTTGGCAATAGTATTTTATTCTTCTTTATCACCTTCAATATTGTCCATAAATTCAAAATATGGATTGAATAATCTTAGAATAAAATTCCTTAGATAATATTGATGAGTAGATATGTCAACTAAATAATTTGGAATATCTCCGCTCCAATATTGCATATGGTCTTTTTCTCCATTTTTTCTGATGAAGTCATAGTCCATTTTAGAGTACTCAAAAAATAATTCCCGAATTAAACCTGTTACTCTCATTTTAAAATTATGGCAATATGAGTCCTCCATAGAATTTTTTTGATATCGCTCCCAATCAAATCCACCATAGCTTGTTTCAATCCAATCCTTATCAAGACTTTTTGTGAGTGTTTTAACAATGTCAAAACAAATCCCCGAAATCTCATTATCCCAAGTCATTGATAAGTCACTTAAATGATTTGGTTGGTAATCACCTTCAGCTTTATCTTCACGTTTTAATTCAGGAATTATCTCGTATATATCAAAGTAATCAATTAATACCTCGTCAGCTTGATTTTGTTTAAGGTCATATTTAGTTGTTAAAACTCTATTCTTGGTTGCTTTGTATGGATTAATCCCCCCAATAACAATAGCATTTATTAAACGCCCTATATCTTTTGTTTCTGACCAATTTTGCATTGTGTAAACAAAGCCGTGAATTCCTTTAGCTTCCATTATTTGGGCTGCATAGGCAGAAACAGAGTTCATTTTATCAATCATATTTTGGTCTGGATCTTCACCATCTTCCTCTGGACTCCAATCACCTTCTAGTGCATCCCAAGTAACCTTAAAAACATCAAAATTACTCCCTGAGAAGCACGATGTTGTTAAACTATCAATTTCTTCGAATGTCGGAATCCAAGGTTCTAAGACAAGAGTCTTAATATCATCATCTTCCCATTTTGGAATCATTGCGATAACATTTGTTTTGTCGTATAAAATTGAGTTTATAGTAGCCTCCCTAACAATTCTTTCTTCCATTGGTGAAATTAGAACATAAGCAATGTCCATTTTACTCATAGGTGAGAATAATGTTTTTAGATGGCTTCCATAAGCAAGTAATTCAGTATATGCTTGTCTCTCGGTTTGTTTGCTTTTTTTTAGTTCTACTACAGTCAAACCATTTCTTCCGCCAAGTACTCCAAGGAAATCTGCCCTAATAGTTGAATCTGAATTCTTTTTAAGAGGCACTTCACAACCAATTAATTCCAAATCATATAATGAATTATAATACTTCTCATATTGAGTAACTATCATATTAAAAGTAGCTTGAGAAGGTGTGAGGTGAGAAGGGTTTTCAATCTCAATTTTCTTTGGGAATTCAATTTTAGAGAGAAGTTCAGTCCAATCTTCCCTATTTTCCCATATATAATTTTGAATTTCTTTCTCAGTCATTTTAATATTTTTGCC
>NZ_AFPK01000050.1 GCF_000220525.1 Ochrovirga pacifica
TTTGTATATGAAAAGTAGCGGGTTTTAAGCACTAATTTTTCGGTTATAATTGACTACTAATTTATTCATTTTCTTTCGATTAAACACTTTAGCCGCTATTTTTTATATACGTTGTTACCTGCTGGCTTTTATTCCGCAAACTTGCTAGCGTTGGCAAAGACATACTCTTTTGCAATTTTTGGCTTGTGTGTTGGCTGTAGCGAATTGCAAATGTGTATGGCTTTTAGCGGTGGCTATTTCGTAAACCTAATTTGCAAATTCAGTTTGAAATATAATTCTTCGTTTTCCTCGTAAATTTCTCCAAATCCGTGTCGTGAAGAACTTGCGGTGTCGAGTTTGGTGTTATTTAATAAATAATCTTCGAATTCATTCCTGTTGTAAATATGATAACATAACACGTCTCCATTTTCTTTTACAATTAAATATCCACCTGTTGCATCATATTTTCCTGTCCAAACTTTTGAAGGCATCATCCCTAATGCAACATCTGTCAAGAAGCGTTTTATTTTATATTCGTAAAATTTATGTTCGTTTTCAATGTCAAAGTTCAGTGGATTTTTGTCAGCTGTTTTGTTTACTAAATCGGTTAAATTTGAAAACTCACTTGAATAAAAATCAAAAACGATTTGTGATAAAATTTCGGGAAGCAAACTGTCTATTAAAACTAGGTTGTTTGAAAATATTTTTCGTTCTGTTTTTACAAAGACAAATTGTCCTCCTTTATTTTGAATTTGAACAATTCTATCCATTATTTTGCTTCTCGAAGCAATTGAATTGATATCTCTAATTTCATTTTCAGTTAAGTTAATCCCAACAATATTAAAGATGAAATTTGTCGTTTTTCCAGCGTTTAGTAGAGTAGAAGGACTACCAAGTTGAGATTTTATGCTAAAACCTAATGTAGGTTGTTGATTAGTTCTTTGGTCGTGAACAACAATTGTGATATCGGTTTTAGCAGAAGAGCTTGCTTTTAATGAAAAACAGTTTATAGATTGCATAAAATCCTCAATTTCTGGAATAGAAAAAGTTCTTTCTTTGTTTTTCTTGATTGCATTTAAGAGAAAAAGAGCTTTGTCTTTAAATTCTGAAATTGGGATTTTCAAAATTTCCTCATTACCTGAAATTAAAATAATCTCATCTTGTATAGAGTATTCAAAATTACCATTGTTTTCGCTACGAAGTATTTTTATGATTGGATAAACTAAACCTTCTAACTTTTCAATGTCTTTGTTTCCAAGAAATAATTGTTTGTCGCCTAATAATTTAAAAAGAGCATAAATTTCGCTCCATTCTCCTTTATTTCCTGTTATCATTTGTAGTTAAGTTTTTCTATTATTTTTTCGGCAGTTGCTTGAATTGCTGGAACTGCAACTGAATTTCCGAATTGTTTGTATGCTTGTGCATCTGAAACTACTATTTTAAAATTGTCTGGAAATCCCTGTAATCTTGCCCATTCTCGAGGTGTCATTTTTCTAATTCCCTCTCGGTTTACTTCTCCAGAAATATTAGTTATAGGTTTGAAATTTGTTAACCTATCATCAAATACTAAATTTCTTTCTCTTCCCATTCCACCACAAACAACAGCATTTGCAGTTCCATCATTTGGTATTATTTCATAGCCAAACCCGTTTCCTTTACTTTCGTGTCTTGCTTTGTGTTTTCTTAATGTATCTATGTAAGTTGTTGAAAGATAATACTTAACCGAAACTTCATTTTGTTCTAAAATATCTTCTAAAACGGTTTCCTTATTGGTTGATTTTGGGTATTCAAAATCTGTAATACCAGTGTCTTTATGAAACCCAACAATAAAAATTCGCTCTCGATTTTGAGGAACTCCAAATTCTTTTGCATTAATAATTTGAGGTTCTGGAACATAATATCCTAAATCTTCTCGAAGTACATTTAAAATAGTTGCCAAAGTTTTTCCTTTGTCGTGATTTCTTAATCCTTTTACATTTTCAAGGAAAATTGCTTTTGGTTGTTTTTTCTTGATGATTTCTGCTACGTCAAAAAATAGTGTTCCTCTTGTATCTTCAAATCCGCCACGTCTTCCTGCAATCGAAAACGCTTGACAAGGGAAACCTGCACAAAGCACATCAAAATTATCAGGTATATAATTTTTTGTTTCAGGTTTTGTTATATCTCCAAAAGGAAATTCTCCAAAATTGGCTTTATAAGTTTGTTTTGAATATTTATCCCATTCGCTAGTGAAAACACATTTTCCTTTTAGATTTTGAAGAGCTAAACGGAATCCACCAATTCCTGCAAAAAGGTCAATAAATTTAAATTTCGGTTTTTCTGGTGCTGGAAAAGGAACAGATTTATTAAGGTCAAAAATCAAATATTGAAGCGCTTCTTCAGCTATTTTATTTGTGACTTTTTCTGTTGGATATTCTTTTTCAAGAATTTCTTTTACATAAGAAAGTGCATCTTTTTTGTAAAATTGGGAAACACCATTCTTATGGTTGTGTAAATAATGTGTAAAAGAAGCTGGTTTAGAATTATCTGGGGCAACTACTTTTATTTCAAATAGTTGTCCTTCAATGTTTTCTATGTCGATTCTTTCTTTAATCATTATCTCTTATTTAACGACACAAGGTAATAAAGTTTACTATTCATATTAGTTGGATTTGATAATTTTTATTCACAATTTTATTTGGGTGGTGGTGAGGAAGGGCAAGCTCTTTTGGTTTTTTAGCGTTGGATTTGTGTGTTGGAAAAAAACAAAAGTGCTTGAACGTGCGGTGGTTTTTTCAGCTTGCAGGTAACGGGTTTGCATAGAAGTCAGTTTGGGAGAAAAGAGCAACGCCTTTTCGACCTTTGTACTGACCTTGGTTAAAAGTACTTGATTTTCGTTAGAAAATCAACCCCAAATTGCTTTTATGCAGTGTTGTGTAAAGTAGTTTTTTTCCATTAAGAATATTTGTCAAATTATTGAATTTTTCAATTTTCAGAACTACGATAAATTCGAACACGTTTTACTGGTTTTTCACGTTGTTACTTTTCCATTCAGCCTTGCTACTTTTTTTTATGATTTTAATTTATTGGATTTCTAAAGATTTTTCAGCAGTTACATTTTTCGCGTGATTATTTTTCAATTCAGCATTGCTACTGTTTTGTCAATATTTTTTATTTATCGGGTTTTAAAAGATTTTCAGCAGTTACAATTTTCGCGTTACTGATTAAAATTCAAAATTGTTACGTTCAATTCAGCGTAATTACGTTTCAAAATCGCACGTTTCTACATTCAATTTTCATGTTGTAGTTTTTTCAAAAATAGGAGAGAAGTCAAATTTTCAGAAACTAAAATTTATCGAATAAAATTCTTTTCAAAACTTCAAACACGTTGCTACTGTGCTATGTCTAGTCCTAAAATATGGCTACAGGTTAAAAAATAATTTACGCTGTTAATTTATATACCATATTAGGTGTTTTATAGTCTAAAGATACATGTAATCTTATTTGGTTGTACAGATTAATAGCACTTTTTGTTGCTTTTTTAGCGTGTTGTACACTATCAAA
>NZ_AFPK01000049.1 GCF_000220525.1 Ochrovirga pacifica
AAGTCCACATTATGTGGACTTTTTTTATGTTTTGGCTTTAAAAATTAGCTTAACAAAGCGTTTATCTTACCAGCATATACATCCTTAGGAGCTACTCCTACTTGTTTGTCTACTTGTTCACCTCCTTTGAAGACCAAGACAGTTGGAATGTTACGGATACCAAACTTAGCAGCAAATTCAGGATTGCTATCTACATCTACTTTTCCAATTACTGCTTTTCCATCAAACTCTTCAGACAACTCTTCTATAATAGGAGCTACCATTCTACAAGGCCCACACCATGCAGCCCAAAAATCAACCAACACTGGTTTATCTGATTTTAAAACAACTTCTTCAAATGTTGCATCTGTTATTTCTAATGCCATAATTTATATTTTTTAGATTACTAATATCATTAATTTCACTACAAATGTAGTCAAATAAATCGCTTAAAACTTTCAAACAAAATCACTTTTATTTATTCAACTATTTAGATTGTTTATGCAATAAAGCAACAAATTATTCCTCTGCCAAGTTAGGGCTTAGCCAGCGTTCTGCCTCTTCTTTTGTCAAACCTCTTCTATCTGCAAAGTCGTGTACTTGTTCTTTGGTAATTTTACCTAGTCCGAAATAACGAGCATCCTTGTGTGCAAAATAATGTCCTGACACAGAAGCTGTAGGAAACATGGCCAAGCTATCTGTTAGTTCTACACCTATGTGTTCTTTTACTTTTAGTAGCTCCCACAATTGTATTTTTTCGGTATGGTCTGGACAAGATGGATACCCAGAAGCAGGACGTATTCCTTGGTATTTTTCTTTGATTAAGTCTTCATTGTCTAGTTTTTCATCAGAAGCATAGCCCCAGTCTTGTTTACGTATTTTGTTGTGTAAATATTCAGCAAAAGCTTCTGCAAACCTATCGGCCAAAGCCTTGACCAAAATACTATTGTAATCGTCTAAATTGTTTTTGTATTCTTCGGCTTTTTCTTCAACACCAAAACCTGCAGTTACACAAAATCCTCCTATGTAGTCTTGTACTCCAGAGTTTTTGGGAGCAATATAATCTGCCAAAGCAATATTAGGTTTACCTGCGGCTTTTTTTGATTGCTGACGAAGAGTCAACATGGTCTGTATTATAGTAGTTCTATTTTGGTCTTTGTAAATTTCAATATCATCATCGTTTACTGTATTGGCAGGAAACAAACCATAGACAGCTTTGGCTGTAAACCATTTTTCTTTGATGATCGTGTCTAGCATAATTTGAGCATCTTTATAGAGTTCTGTTGCTTGAGTTCCTACAACTTTGTCTTCTAAAATAGCTGGAAATTTACCATGTAGTTCCCAAGATTGAAAAAATGGAGTCCAATCAAAATAAGGTAATAAATCTTCTAGAGGCATATTGTCAATTACCTGAACTCCCAATTGGTTGGGAATGTATGTAGTGGTTTGATTAAATTCCAAGGCATATTTATTTGCTCTTGCATCTGCCAACGGTAAGTAGACTTTTTTCTTTGCACGATTCAAAAATCCTTCGCGAACCTTGTCGTATTCAGCATAAGTATCTTTTCTAAACTTTTCGGCTAAGGTCAAATCTTCACTTATCAATGTGCTGGTTACAGGCACAGAACGCGAAGCATCCAACACATGCACCACACCTCCATCGTATTCTGGTGCTATTTTTACTGCTGTATGTGCTTTAGAGGTGGTTGCTCCTCCTATCAATAACGGAATGGTAAAATTCAAACGTTTCATTTCTTTGGCAATGTGTACCATTTCATCCAAGGATGGTGTTATCAACCCACTTAAACCAATCACATCTACTTTTTCGTCAATAGCGGTTTGCAATATTTTTTCTGGGGGTACCATCACGCCTAAATCTACAATTTCGTAATTGTTACATGCGAGAACCACACCAACAATATTTTTTCCAATATCATGAACATCTCCTTTTACAGTTGCTAATAGTACTTTTCCTTGCGATTGTGCTGCATCGTCTTTGGCTTCTTCTATAAAAGGCATTAAATATGCCACTGCTTTTTTCATGACACGTGCCGATTTTACCACTTGGGGTAAAAACATTTTTCCTTCTCCAAACAAATCTCCTACCACACCCATTCCAATCATCAAATGGCCTTCTATAACTTCTAAAGGTTTGGCAACTTCTTGACGAGCTTGTTCTACGTCTTCTACAATAAACTTATCAATTCCCTTTACTAGCCCATGGGTAATACGATCTTGCAAAGGCATGTTTCTCCATTCTAAGTTTTCTACCTTAGCTTTTCCTGTTCCTTTTACGGTTTCGGCAAAGTCTAACAAGCTTTCTGTAGCATCGTCTCTACGGTCTAGAATTACATCTTCTACATGTTCTAGAAGGTCTTTTGGGATGTCATCATACACCTCTAACATGGCAGGATTTACAATTCCCATATTCATCCCTTTTTGTATAGCATGGTATAAAAACACAGAGTGCATAGCTTCTCTTACCACGTTATTTCCACGAAAAGAAAAAGAAACATTACTTACTCCACCACTAACACTTGCGTTGGTCAAGTGGGTACGTACCCAGTGAGTTGCTTCTATAAAATCGATGGCATTTCTTCGGTGTTCTTCCATTCCCGTAGCTACTGGGAAAATATTTAAATCAAAAATAATGTCTTCAGAAGGAAAATTACATTCGTCTACCATAATACGGTAAGAACGCTCTGCTATTTCTATTCTACGTTGGTAGTTGTCTGCTTGTCCTACTTCATCAAAGGCCATTACAATAACGGCAGCACCGTACATTTTTAGTTTTCGTACCTGCTCCTTAAACTTTTCTTCTCCTTCTTTTAACGAGATTGAATTTACCACACTTTTTCCTTGCACTACTTGCAGTCCTGCTTCGATAATCTCCCATTTAGAAGAATCAATCATCATAGGAACTCGTGCAATTTCGGGTTCGGCCATCATCAAGTTTAAAAACTTAACCATAGCTTCTTTACCGTCAATAAGACCATCGTCCATATTAACGTCAATAATTTGTGCACCACCTTCTACTTGATGACGTGCAATTTCCAAAGCCTCATCAAATTGTTCTTCTTTTATTAAACGTAAAAACTTACGAGATCCTGCTACATTGGTACGCTCTCCTACATTGATAAAATTCATATCAGGTCCTAGAATTAAGGGTTCTAGACCAGATAATTTCATGTATTTTGTTTGGTTTATTTGACTCATTTCTTTCGTTTAGTATTGAGTACTTAGTACAAAGTACAAAGACTCACAATATATACTGGCTACTAACTACTCTTTACCTTGTGCTAAGTTGCTCTGCAACTTGTCTTCTTTCTGCTTTCTCTGCAATCTCTGCAATAGCTTTTATATGTGCTGGGGTTGTACCACAACATCCTCCAATGATATTGATAAGCCCTTTGTCTAGATAATTTTGAATTTGTGCAGCCATTTGTTCGGGAGTTTCATCGTACTCTCCAAAAGCATTAGGCAGTCCTGCGTTGGGGTGTGCCGATACTGCAAATTGAGTTTGTGCTGCTACTGTTTCTAAGTGCGGTTGCAAAGCATCTGCACCTAGTGCACAGTTAAATCCTACAGATAACAAAGGTAAATGTGAAACTGAAATTAAAAATGCATCTGCAGTTTGTCCCGAAAGCGTTCTTCCCGAAGCATCGGTAATGGTTCCACTTACCATAATAGGAATGTCTAAGCCTTTTTCTTCGTTTACTTCTTGTATTGCAAACAAAGCGGCTTTTGCGTTTAGCGTATCAAAAATAGTTTCTACTAACAATACATCTACACCACCGTCTATTAATGCTTCTGCTTGTTGTTTGTAAGCAATGCGTAGCTCATCAAAAGTTACGGCTCTGTATCCTGGATCGTTTACATCTGGAGACATACTTAACGTTCGGTTGGTAGGTCCCATAGCTCCGGCTACAAAACGAGGTTTGTGTGGTTCTTTTGCAGTAAATTGATCTGCTACTTCTTTGGCAATTTTTGCCGATTGGTAGTTTAGTTGATATACTGCTTCTTCCATTTCATAATCTGCCATAGCTATGGTGGTTCCAGAAAACGTATTGGTTTCTGCTATGTCTGCACCCGCCTCAAAATATTTTGCGTGTATGTCTTTAATAGCCTGTGGTTGGGTTATCGATAACATATCGTTGTTTCCTTTTACAGGAACTTTCCAATCTTTAAACTGCTCTCCTCTGTAATCTTCTTCAGAAAACTTGTATTGCTGAATCATGGTTCCCATGGCTCCATCCAATACTAAAATTCGCTTTTTTATTTCTTCTCTAATATCTGCCATATGCTTTGTTTGGCTATGTGGTCGGAATTGCTGGAAATTCTTACCTTTAATTCGATTTGCAAAGATAGGTTTTTTATTTTGTTATTGTAGGGCTAATCAACTTTGTAGACTTTACTTTAAATGCTTTTTAATTAAGACAATGTTTAATGATCTGAGATGAAATTTGTTGTCTGTTTGACTACTTTTTGATAAGTTTGAGTACAACTGAAAATAAAATCATGGAAAAAATAAGCATAGAAGTAAAAGTAAACGCATCTCTACAAAAAGTATGGGAATTCTGGACTTTACCCAAACATATTGTTCATTGGAACTATGCCTCTGAAGATTGGCATTGCCCCAAAGCAGAAAACGATTTGCAAATAGGAGGGGAGTTTTTGTATCGTATGGAAGCAAAAAACGAATCGATGGGCTTCGATTTAAAGGGAACTTACCTCAATATTATTCCAAACGAAAAAATTGTATACAAAATGGAAGATGATAGAATGGTTGAAAATTGGTTTAAAAAAGTAGATCAGGGTGTGTTGGTCACTACTATTTTTGATGCTGATTTAGAGAATCCTGCAGAAATGCAAAAACAAGGTTGGCAAGCAATTTTAGACCACTTTAAACAATATGTAGAAAAATAGAATTTGTTAGCAAGCTGTTTTATAAAAATAAGAACACCAATCAAACGGAAACTACATAATTTTACTATAAATAAAGAAAAAAAGGATGAAGCATATATGTTTCTTCCTTTTTTCGTATACAACCCTGCAAAAGTCAAATATTTTATATGCAAAGACGTAAACATAGTATTACTATAAAAGTTGTATTAGGGTATTTAACCTTAGGACTGTTAGCTTCCGTAGCCGGAATTGCTATTTTTTCAGAAATAAAAACATTTACCAGTTTGCAAAAACAAGATTTAGGCGAACAGAGTAAAGTGGTAGAAATAGGTAGTTTAATTGCTGATATTTACGAAAATGAAAGTTTTTCTAGAGTTGCTATACAGTCTAAATTATGGGATGATTTTAAAACTTATGAAGAAGAAAATCAACAACTATTGTTAAAAATAGACTCTATTAAAAATACTGTAGATGACTCTTTTGAAGCATTGATTTTAGATAGTATTCAGCTAGTTTTGTCCGATAAAGGAGAAAGTGTAAAGAGTTTAAGAAGTATTCAAAGAAACGATCCTTCCAAAGCATCTATACAACTAGCAATTCAGAAGTTAAGTGCAATAGATTCAATTTTTGGTAAAATTTGGGCTTCAGATTTTTCTAAAGATTTGCAAACTTTAGATCAAGAACCACAGCAAAACATAGAGGGGTATTTGCAAATGTTAGAAAAATACAAACCCAAAGGTTCTATAGATGCTAAAGAACAAAAAAAGCTAGACTCATTATTAACAGTATCTAAATCTAAGCTGAAAGATGCACAAAAAGCAATAGAAAAACAAAGGTTAAGCTCTTTGGTAAAAGAACGAGAATTGATAGAGAATGACAGGGTGATTTCAAGAAAATTAAGAGAATTTTTAAACCTTTTAGAAACCTCTATTTTACAACATTCTTATCGTATCAATAGTCAAAGGCAAGATGCTATTCAACACAGTAAAGACATTATTGTTGTCTCTGTAGCTATTGGTTTTGGAATTATTGTTGTTTTCTCTTTGATTTTTTTAAACGATTTTTGGAAAAATCAACGTTATAGAAAGCAGTTAGAAGAGGCCAATAAAACCACCTCTAGTCTGTTAAAAAGCAGAGAGCAAATTATATCGATGGTTAGCCACGATTTAAGAACTCCTCTAAACACTATAAAAGGATATAGTGAGTTGTTAAACCAACCTAACAATTACAATAAGATAGCGTATTACAATACACATATACAAAGTGCAGCAACTTATATGGGACAGTTGGTAAATGATTTGTTGGAGTTTTCTAGAGTAGAAAAAAACAATATTTCTATCAATTCCGTTCCTTTTGATTTGAAAAAGTTGATTGAAGAAATACAAAAAGATACAGAAAGGTTATTGTTAAATAAGCCCGTTTCTATCCAAACTAGTATTCATATAAGTCTTTCTAACTTTATTGTTTCCGATCCGTTTAGAGTAAAACAGATTTTGTACAACTTAGTCATCAATGCAACCAAATTTACGGAACAGGGAAGTATTGGTATTCATTGTTATTTAAAGCAGGAAAAAAACTTGTGTATTGCGGTAAAAGATACAGGGATTGGAATTGCCCAAGAAGAACAAGAGCAGGTGTTTAGTGCATTTAGTCAGGTTGATGTAGATACCGAAATTAAAAATCAAGGTTTTGGGTTGGGTTTAACCATTTCTAAACGAATAGCAGAGTTGCTGGGAGGAACCATTACTTTGGAAAGTGAGTTGGGAAAAGGAAGTACCTTTACGCTAATAATCCCTGTAACTTTTTCTAAAAAAGTAGAGAATGCATCAACCCCAAAAGCAATTCCTTTTTACCATAAAAAAATAGTTGTGGTAGAAGACGATCCATCAATGAGATTGTTATTAAAAGAAATGTTGTCCTCTTATGGAATAGAAGTACGTTTGTTTGAGGATGGAAAAAAAGCGTTAAAAAAACTGACAGATTTAGAATACGATTTGTTGCTTACAGACATTCAGTTGCCCAAAATGAATGGAATTCGTTTGATGGAATTAGTCAAACAACATAAAAATTATAAAAATCAGCCCATTGTTGCCATGACGGGGAGGACTAATTTTTCTAAATCGGATTATCAGGAAATTGGCTTTGATGAGGTTTTAGTAAAGCCCTTTGGTGTTGCTGTGTTAGAGACGTTGTTACAACGTTTTTTTAAAGGAGCTATAGAGACAGAAAATGCATCAGGAAAAGATGAACATTCTTCTCAGAAAAAAGATTTTAATTTAGAAAGTATCAAAGCTTTTTTGGGAGATAATAAAGCAGCATTGCAAAGTACATTAATGCTGTTTTTAGAAGATACCCAAAAAAACAAACAAGAGTTGTTAACGGCCTACAATGAAAAAAATCTAGAAACATTAAGAACTGTTGGTCATAAAATGTTGAGTATGTTCCGACAGTTAGAAGCAGTACATGTTGTTCCGTATTTAGAAGTTTTAGAAACTATTGAAAATTTAAACTCAATAGATTTTCAGGAATTTGTAAAGGAATTAGATCATTTTATCAATCAATTTAGTAAGTATTTAGCTAAGTCCGTATGATTTCATTTTGTTGTACAATGTTTTGCGAGTAATATTTAGCAACTTAGCGGCTTTGGTTCTATTGTTGTTTACTTCTTTTAACGCATTAATAATGAGTTCTTTTTCATTTTCTTTTGTTGAAAATTTTTGCTGAATAGAACTTTCCTTTGCTGGTGTTGATAGGAGTTCTTGAGGCAGAGCCTGTACAGGGATTAAATCTTCTGTGGTTAGCAAAGTGGCACGTTTTATAACGTTAGACAATTCTCTTAAATTACCAGGCCATGTATAGTTAAAAAAAACTGAAAGCACTTCTTTAGAAAAACCTTCCACATTTTTGTTAAGAAGCTGGTTGGCTTTGTTCAAGAAAAAATCTGCATAGAGAACTAGGTCATCATTACGTTCTTTTAAGCTAGGAACTTTAATAGAAAATTCATTTAGCCTATGGTACAAATCTTCTCTAAAATCTCCTTCTTCAACGGCTTGTAACAAATCTTCGTTAGTTGCCGTAATAAGTCGAATATCAACATGAATTTCGTTGCTACTACCAATAGGTTTTACTTTTCGTTCTTGCAAAGCACGTAAAAGTTGTATTTGGTTTTCATAGGATAAGTTTCCAACTTCATCTAAAAATAAAGTTCCCCCGTTGGCTGCTTCAAAATGACCAATTTTATCTGTTACTGCTCCTGTAAAAGAACCTTTTTTATGTCCAAAAAACTCACTAGAAGCAATTTCTTTAGGAATAGCACCACAATCTACTGCAACAAAGGGCTGGTCTTTACGATTGCTTTTTAGATGAATACTTTTTGCAACGACTTCTTTTCCTGTTCCGCTTTCTCCTGTAATCAGCACAGACATGTGCGTAGGGGCTACTAGGTTAATGTATTCGTATAAGGTTTTGGATGCTGGGCTAATTCCTTCAATAAATTCAGATTTACCATTGGTTGCCTTTTTGTTAGGTGGAGTAATGGTTGTTTTTTCTTTGATTGTATCGTCTTTTTGATGCAGTGCATTAGAGATAACTTCTAGAACTTCGTTAGGATTAAAAGGTTTAGAAATATAATCAAAAGCTCCTTGTTTCATTGCTTGTACTGCTGTAGATACCTCTGCATAGCTTGTCATTAAAACAACGGGAAAATGATGACTTCCTTTTTTTACTTGTTTTAATAACGAAATTCCATCACCATCAGGCAAACGAAGATCTGTAAAAACCAAATGATACTTGTTTTCATTAATCAATTTGGTAGCACTTTGTATGTTGTAACTTACATCTACTTGGTATTGGTGCCTCTCTAAAAAGTTTTGTAACATTTTAGAAAAAGCCACATCATCTTCGATAAGTAAAATTTTTTTCATGGACACAAGGGGTTGTTTGTACAAAAATAGCTAGCAATGTGAGTTTAAAAAAATATAAAAGGACGTTTTGTAAAAAAAACGTCCTTTTATAGAATTTTTAGAATGTCAAAAACTTAGGAATAAAATTCTTATTTGCTTTCTACCCAGTTTCCTTCTTTGTCAGCGTATACTGTTTTTTCAGCACCGTCTACAGAAAGGTCTAATTGATAGATTTCGTTTTCGTTAACGTATGCTTTGCTGATGGTTGCATTTGGAAAATCTTTTTTCACAGCTTCGGTTACAGCAGCAGGCAATTTATCTACAGCAATTTCTGTAAATTCGTTGTTTACTACAATTTCCAACGTTGAGTTTTGATTAGGAGTTAAAGGACTTGCAAAAGTTGTTGCTACTCCACTTGCTAAAATTGCTACTGTTAAAACTAATTTTTTCATGATTTTTAATGTTTAATGGTTGTTTGATTTATTTAGATGAGTTCTGATAGAGGATTATTTGCTTTCTACCCAGTTTCCTTCTTTGTCAGCGTATACTGTTTTTTCAGCACCGTTTACTGAAAGATCTAATTGATAGATTTCGTTTTCGTTAACGTATGCTTTGCTGATGGTTGCATTTGGGAAATCTTTTTTTACAGCTTCGGTTACAGCAGCAGGCAATTTATCTACAGCAATTTCTGTAAATTCGTTGTTTGCTACGATTTCCAACGTTGAGTTTTGATTAGGAGTTAAAGGGCTTGCAAAAGTTGTTGCTACTCCACTTACTAAAATTGCTACTGTTAAAACTAATTTTTTCATGATTTCTATTTTTAAAAGTTATTATTTATTTACACTTAAGATAAAGAAAGAAATATGCCATGTAGTGTTGTTTAGGGAGTGTAAGGTATTTAAGTGGTTGTTTTTTAGTGGTTTGTGTTTTTTTTAGGGCGTGATGCGATGATAGAACTACGGGAAAAAAGTGTGTAAAACTAACTGAAGCCTGGGTAAATATTACACGTATTGTATGTGAATAGGTGAGGAGTCAATCCGCTTTAAGAGAGATCGACATTAACAATTTATTGATTGATATAAAGTAGAAATTGATTTATACAGTCATTGCAAGTTTAATAGACTAATATCAATGGTTATAGAATAGTAAATCAAAACTTAATAAAAATCAATGTATTTGACTATGTTGAAATTATCAAAATAGATAGTAAGGGGAAGTTATTACTAAAGAAATACGTTTAGAATTAGCAGGAGAAGGTTTCCGTTACCATGATTTGGTTCGTGCAGGAAGAACAGGAACAATTTTAATTCCTCTTGGTTTTTTGTTGAAGGTAAACATGAAATTATGCCAATTTCTTACTCTCAAATACAACTTTCTCAAGGAGTATTAGAACAAAATAATTATTCATTTTTTTATTATTGAACTTTACAAGAGATCGACTATTGGTTAGTCTCTTTTTTTATTGTAAAAAAAAAAGGCTGTCCTTTTAGGAACAGCCTATTTTAAACAAAGATAAACTTAATTAATGATCGTCTTCGGCAAAACCTGTTTTTCTGTGTCCAGAAATGATAAGTGTTTCATCGGCTGTATTAGAAGGGTCATAAGTGGCACTATCGTATTCCCAAGCATATTCAGGAATTTCAGGATTAGCTCTCAACGCTTCTGGCACTTCATAACTAGTAAATTTAACGGTACCGCTTAATAGTTTAATTTTAATATAAATACTATCAACAGGATTTCCACTTGTTGTGGTAGCTGCATTGGGTAGTATTTTACCTTCCAATACAGTACTTCTAATGTAGTCTCTTGGCTCAACAATTTCTTGTCCAGCTGCTGTAGGTGCTGTACTAGGTACTTCTGTTGCAAGTACATTGTTGTCTAAAGAATCAAAATCTGAGGTTGTACTCATAAAACTTTCTGAATCGCCAGAAAAAGTAAACTTACTTTTTAAAGGGATGTCGTGATGTGTGTCGTCAATCCAGACTTTACCCTCCATGTTTTCAGCAGTGTTGTAGATTAACAACTGTCTGTCGTGATCGTACGAATAGTACTTTGTAGACATATCCTCGTTGTACAATTCCCAAAAGAAAGTACCCGAATATTCTAAAGTCTCACTATCCCAAACATCCACATCTTCGTTGCAAGAAGTAAGAGTTAATGTAGCTATTATGCTAAATAACCCAAAAAATTGTTTGATATTATAATTTATTCTTTTCATGTTTTACTGGTTTTGAGTTATTATTCTTTAATTAGTTCTACAGGTGTTGCAAAAGTTCCAAACTGTAAATTATGGGTAAAAGTTGTACCACTTAAAGATTGACTAACAACATCCCAAGAACCCCAAGGTGAATTTGTAAGCAAACCTTCATAAGAAGTTCCATCTCCTGTAATATAGAAGTATGCTGAAATTTTATACGCTGGCCCATAATCGAAACCAATGTGATATCTTCCTCCGATAAAATCATCTGAATAATACAAACCATCTCCTAAATGAGTAATTACAGTGGCTTCTGGAAAGCTTCCTGCACTGTTAACTCCTGTGTAGGTACCAGTATAGTTATCAGAAATTGTTCTGTCTGCTGGCAATACAAATACATTTCTTGTTATTGTCTTTCCAAATCCATCAACATTTTCTATATAATAAGAAATTGTATAATGACCTGGAGTATTTGTATCAACAGTTCCACTTATTACAACATTTTCAGTAACTTCTGTTTCTCCCTCAAATGCAGAGGCTCCAGGTTCGGTATATGTGCTTCCTTGTTCTACAACAAAGTCTTTGTCACCTACCAATTCAATATCATTGTAAAAAGTAACTCTTGAAATTCCTTCTGTATCTAGATCTTGTTCGCAAGAACCTAAGAATAGCATAGCTACAACAGGAAATATTTGATATATATATTTTTTCATCTTTTAATAGTTTTATAAGATTAGACTTATTTTATTTTCCTGCTTTTTGATCCCACCAAATTTTTTCTAACAAGCTGGTTTTTTGTCCTGGAGCATTGGTGTTTCTGTTCAATACATCTGTTGGATAAATAGGTGATGCAGGAAGGTTACCATTGGTTTTTTCTCTACCGTTTACAGAGATGGTTAATTGACCTACAGGGAAGTTGTTGTTAGCATCTTGTCTGTCTGCTTTGATATCAATTTCTGATACAGAAGGATATTTGGTTCTATTACGATCAATAAAAGACTCTGTGTGTTGGTAATTGGCATTTGCAACCCATCTTTGCATTGCAATTTGCTCAATGTTTTCTTCAGTAGTACCGTCAACCCATGCAGCGTAACCTGTGGTGATGATAGTCATATCAGTAATTCCGTGTTGAGTTAAAGAGGCTGCAACTCCAGCATCGTAAAATGCTTTTGCGTTTGTTAAGTCATTGGCTCTTGCATAAGCTTCAGCAATAAAGAAATTTACTTCCCAAGCGGACATAATAACTAGGTCGGTAGTACCAGCAAATAAGGCTTCACTATAATCTTCATCTTCATCAAGGGTTCCATCACCATCAGAATCATCTTTAGAATCAAAATCTCCGAAGAAAGCACCTTCATGTCCTCCTGAAGGAGCAGTAAATAGAGCATCTACTCTTGGATCTGAGTTGTTGGCTAGGTAGTCAATAAATGTTTTACATCCAATTACGTTGGTACTTAGGTAATTAGCACCTCCTTCTTGGAACTCTCTCATCGGGTGTCTTTTTCCTTCTTGTGCGTCATCCCAGTATTCAGCTCCAATAATTTTAGCAGATTCTGTTAGGAAAGAAGTATTGTTGATGAAAGTAATTACCGCAGCATTGTCATAAGCAGGTGTTTCAGACTGTCTCATCATTAATTTAAGTTTTAATGAATTTGCAAATAGTTTCCACTTGCTTAAATCTCCTTCAAATACAAAGTCAAATTTAGAATCGATACTAGATAATGTAGAAATATCAATGTTAAGTAAAGCATCTATTCTAAGCTCTAAATCTGCATAAATATCTTCGGCTTTATCAAATTTAGGAGATAAAATTCCTTCATTACCACTCAAAGCTTCAAAGTAGGGTACGTCTCCCCATAAATCGGTCATTACTTGCCAGGTGAAAATAGAAATTGCTTCACTAATGTAAGCGTAACCATTTTCTCCGCTAACTTCAGCCAATTCTGTAATTCTTTTGGTGTCTACTAGAACCCCAGAAGTAAATTCTGTATAGGCATCTTCAAAATTAGTCGAGCTACCATCTTCGTATTCACATAAAGTTTTAAACTGAGAAGCGGTATAAGATTGTGTCCAGTACTCTGACCAAAAACCTCCAGCAAATCCCAAGTCCCATCCCATTAGGGTGTGTGCTAAGTTTACTTGAGCAGAAGGAACAATGATTTTAGCTTGGTCGGTGTCTGCCAAAACGTTAGGGTCTTGGTTGATATCTAAATAATTATCACAACTAGCTGCGAAAATCAATAGAAAAACGGATGTTATTTTTAATATATGTTTTTTCATATGTTTAATTTTTATAATTGAATGTTAACTCCAAATGTGTAAACCTCTTGAGTTGGGTTTCCACTAAACTCACCAAACTTAGCATCGATGTTGGTACCAAAAGTGGTTGTTTCTGGATCAATGTATGGGTTGTCTTTATGTTTCCACAATAAAAAGTTATTTGCGGTTAACGATAAGTTAATTTTTGATACGTTGATTTTTTTGCAGATGTCTTTGGGAATGCTATAAGCTAATGTTACATTTCTTAATTTTAAGAAAGAACGATCGATTACGGCATAAGATTCTCCTTCCATTCCTCCTGTACTGTAGAATGTATGCAATGCTGTAGGGTCTACCGGAGTAGTGTTTTCAGAATATGTACCATCTGCATTTTCTACCACCGAATTAGGAATGATAAAAGCATTTCTGTCGTTTAATACACTTTCTGGTGAACTACCTACCCAATGCATATAATCTTTCGTTCCAGAGTATATGTACCCTCCGTATCTAAAGTCTAAAGTTCCTGTTAAGCTTAACCCTTTCCAGGTAACTGTGTTGGTTAACCCCATTCTAAATTTTTCTTGCACATCTCTTCCTAATAACTGTTGGTCTGCGGTTTGTTGAGGGTTACCACTACCATCTACAACAACACTTTCTACACCGTTAAAGTCAACAGTTTTAGCTTCTGTAAATTTAAACTGTCCCATCGGCATTCCTTCGATAGCATAAATACCACCAGTTCCAAAACCTCCTAAGAATACTTCTCCTACATCTAACCTTTCAACTTTATTTTTGTTTTTGGTGTATGCCCAATTGACATCCCATTTAAAATCGTTAGTTTTTACAGGTATAAAATTCACATTTAATTCTATCCCTTTGTTTCTTACATCTCCTAAGTTAGATGTAACTTGAGTATATCCTGAAGAAGGGTCGATTGGTAAAGTAGCAATCAAACCTTCTGTTAACTTGTTGTAGTAAGAAAGTTCAAAGCCAAAACGATTGTTAAAAAATCTGTTTTCCAAACCAATTTCAAATTCTTTGGTGATTTCTGGTTCCAATTCTAAGTTTCCTAATTTGTCTGAAACTGTGTAAGAGTTTACTCCTCCTAAAGGGAAAGTTAAATCGTCTACATCAGGATATCCTGGGTTGCCAGCAGATCCAACTACATATCTATCATAAACATCGTAAGGATCTGTATCGTTACCTGTAGATCCATAAGCAATTCTAAATTTAGAGAAGTTTAAGAAACTAGGTTTTACTTCTAATTCCGATAACAATTTACTTACAATGAAACTGGTTGTTAGACCTCCGTATAAGAAAGAGTTTTGATCTGTTGGTAAGGTAGATGACCAGTCGTTTCTTAAGGTAGCATTTACGTAGATATAGTCCTTAAATCCTAAATCTGTACTAATGTAAGTACCTACTAGTCTCCTCATCTCGCTGTATTGATCTGCAGTTGCAGGAGTCAATGTGTTGCTTAAATCATAAAAACCAGGAACATCAATAGAGGAAATTTTACCCTCTAACCAGTTGTAGCTTCTTTCATTTACATTTAGACCAGCCAAGGCACTAAAAGTTAAGTCATCTGAAAAATCTTTGTTGTACATAACCATTGCATCGTGGCTTAATTGTACACGCTCTCTTTTGGTTTGTATGTATTCTCCTGGTGTTGCAGCACTAGAACCATCGTTATAAGCACCATCAGAAAAAGCAATTATACCTGTAATTTCTTCTGATGTAGAGGTTTCGTAATCTCCAGAAAAACGATACATTAACTTTAAGTCATCCATAATTTTATACTCAGCTTCAAACTTACCATAGAATTTATATTTGTCTTGTTCTGCACTGTTATTGTTTAATATAAAATAAGGGTTTACACCGTAAGGTGTAAAGTAATTGTCTAGGTTGTTAAAAGGATCTTCGTAGTCTTTAAAGTCTACAATAGAAATATCGTTTGCAATTTCGTGTAAAGATCTAAACAAAGAAGTTCCTTGACCTGAGGGAACAACTTTCATAGTTTCTCTACTAAAGTTCATTGCGGAACTTAATTTTAAGTTTTTCGTTGTATGAGATCCTTTGGTTGATAAAGTATATCTTTTATAAGAATCACTATCTGTTGGCATAACACCATCTACTTTGTTATGAGATGCAGACAAAAAGTAAGTGTTTTTATCATTTCCTCCAGAAACAGAAATAGAGTTTTTGAAACTTTCTCCATAATCAAAGAAATCTCTTAAGTTGTTCTTTAAATAAACATAAGGTTTAATTTTTTGACTATTGTCTACAATATTACCCCATACACGATCAACACCGTCATAAGCAGCTCCCCAGTTACCATTTTCATCTAAGGCTCTGTCACCACTCCATCCTTGACCGAATTGAGTTTGTCTGTCTGGTAAAAAACCTACCTTATTAATAGATACAGAACTGTTAAAGTTTATTTTCATTTTACCATCATGACCACTCTTTGTAGTAATTAACACCACTCCGTTGGCAGCTCTCGATCCATACAAGGCTGTTGCAGCAGCACCTTTTAGTACTGTTAAGTTTTCTATATCATCTGGATTGATAGCGTTAATTCCCGATCCAAAATCCGCTTGTGAGTTGAGGTCACTACCTCCTCTACTTTGTTCATTGGTCAATACAATACCATCAACAACATACAAAGGCTGTATATTACCAAAAGAAGAAGCTCCACGAATTATAACATTTTGAGTACCCCCTGGTGTAGGTGGTGCCGCAATGTCTAAACCTGCAACTTTCCCTTGTAATGCTGTAACTGGGTTTATTGCTTGAGTTTTAGAAATTTCTTCTCCTTTAAATTCAGCAATAGAATAACCTACAGTTCTCTTCCTTTTAGAGACTCCCATTGCTGTAATAACTACTTCATCTAAAGATTCTACGTCATCTTTTAGCGTAACACTAATAATAACGTCATCTCCCACGGTTTTCTCTACACTCTTCATACCAATGTAGCTAAAAACCAAAACATCTCCTTTGTTAGCAGTAATTGTATAATTACCATCAAAGTCAGACATCGTGGTTTTAGAAGTACCTTTTAAATTAATGGATGCTCCAGGGATAGGTTCTGAGCCATCAGATACAACTCCCATAATTTTTTTCTGTGCTATTGAAAAGTGCACAACGGATACTAGCATGAGTACCAAAAGTCTAATAGTTTTTAATTTCATACGAATGATGTTTAATTAAGTTTAAAAAAATAGGTTCTGTTAGATTAAATTGAAAAAAAATCAATAATCAAAGGGGTAATGGTTTTGATTAAAAACAAGTGTTTTTTAGAGAATAATCAATTGATCAGCAGAACTTAAGTTAAAGTTAGGTTCAAAGTAGGCATAAAATTGGGCTTATTTTACACTAAAAGTGTTGGTTTTTGGCAGTTTTTTTTAACCTAAATTAACTCGTGTATTTGTTTTGTCTATTGTTTTTTTAAAAAAGATAGTTTTTTTACATTAAAACTAATTACTTATGTTTTATTAAGCTGTTTATCATAGTATTATGTTTATACTATGTTTTTATAGTTTAAATAATTTACATACTGGTAGGATTGTGGTAAATAAATTTTAAGGAACGTCAGATTTGCTCTAATGCTTAATGTTTTTTTAACAAAAAAACGTCTTTTTATTTATGTAAAAAGACGTTGAGAGTTTTATAAAAAGGGTGTTTTTAGACAGTTTTGGAAAACTGTTGAAAATTTTGATTTTGTAAATAAGGGTCTATAGACATACAAATGTTTCTTATAAAGGGTCTTCCTTTGGTGGTTACCTTAATTTGTGACTCGGAAATGGACAACAAACCATCGCTTACTAAGGGAAACATTTTGATAGGAACTTTTTCAAGAGATTTAATTTTATGAGTACTATAATCCCATTTGGTTTCATATTGACACATAAGATTAAGAATATGCTGCCTGATGACTAAATCCTCTTCAGATAACAAGTGTCCTTTAGCAATAGGAAAGATATTGTTTGTTACCAAATCTTGATATTCTTCAATGTTTTTTACGTTTTGGTAGTAAGAGCTCCAGCTATCTCCAATAGCAGAAACTCCCAATCCAATCATTACATCTGTTTTTGCGTGAGAGTATCCCATAAAATTTCTATGTAATTTTTTATGAAACATTGCTTTGTATAAAGGATCAGTTGGTAAAGCAAAATGATCCATGCCAATATTTACATATCCAATATCGGCTAGTAATTCTTTTCCGAGGGTGTACATCTTTAGTTTTTCTGCACCTTGAGGCAAATTCTCTTCCGAAAAACCCCTTTGACCATTTCCTTTTAACCAAGGAACATGTGCATAACTGTAAAACGCAATTCTGTCGGGCATTAACTCTTTTGTTTTTGAGATAGTGTGTTCAATTTCATGTTGTGATTGAAATGGGAGACCATATATAATATCATGACCTATACTAGTATATCCTATTTCTCTAGCCCACTGAGTCACTTGTTTTACTTTTTCAAAAGGTTGAATTCTGTTAATAGCCTGCTGTATTTTTTTATTGTAATCTTGTACTCCAAAAGAAACTCTTCTAAAACCTAAATCATAAAGGGTTTGTAGGTGTTCTTTGGTTGTGTTGTTAGGGTGTCCTTCAAAACTAAAATCGAAGTTGGTTGCTAGGGAAGAAGTGTTGGTTATACACTCTAAAAGACTTTTTAAATTTTCTGGTTCAAAAAAAGTGGGAGTTCCTCCTCCTAAATGAAGTTCTTTAATAATCGGTTTCTCGTCTAATAAGTTTAGGTATAGGGTCCATTCTTTTAAAAGCGCATTAATATATGGAGACTCTACATCATGTCTTTTAGTAATACGTTTGTTACAGCCACAAAAGGTACACATACTTTCGCAAAAAGGCAGGTGTATATAGATGCTTATTCCTTGTTCTTTGTTAGATGATTTATAGGTTTGTATTAATCTTTGTTTCCATGTGTCTAGTCTAAAGCCCTGAATATCCCAATGTGGAACAGTAGGGTAGCTGGTATATCTTGGACCAGGGACATTGTATTTATTGATAAGATTGCTGTCCATATTAGTTATGATTTTGAGTAATATTAGATGTGATGATTGGTAGTTGCTTTTTTTTCTGCTTTAATTTGTTTTGTAAGTCTACAGGAAAAATAAGGTAAAAGTCTTGCTGAAATAAGTACTGGTAATAATGAAACCCCTTAGTTAAATTTTCTGTAAAACGATACAAACGTTTTTGTTTAGATTGATTAGGGTTTTCTGAGTAATCAACTAATAACTCTTCTAAATATTCTAAATAAAGTGTAAACTCTTTTACAAACACATGGGGTCTCCTTTTGTGAATAAGTTGTTTTTTGCCATAAATATGTGCAATCATGTCTGCCAGACTTACCGTTTTATCAAAATAAGCTAGGTTAGGTCCAGGGCATATAGAAACTCCATCCGATTTGGGTTGTTCTAACAAGCCGTATTTAAGCAAAATAGAATTTCCTAAACCAGAACAAATACAGGCTTTTTCTGTAATGCTGCTAATATGTTGTTTCTTTTGTCTATCAGACAATTCTTGATTTAGTTTTACCTGCTGTATTTTTTTATATTGATATTCTCTAGAAGCCAAACACAATCCTTCTTTTTTAAACTCATAATCCAGAGCTACAAATTTGTTTTTACAAGCACTTCCAGGTCTATTTTTTAGTATGTTTATTTCTTTTTCAACATCTTTGGTGTTTCCTCTTAAATTGTTAAAGCGTACACCCAAAGGAGAAATATGACTAAGATAAATGTCTTTAGTATCAGCTTGTTCTAGTTGTTTTAGTGTTGTAGAATCTACACTAGTTGCTTCAGGAACCAATAGAAAAGGAGATCCCCATCCAACAGAGTCTAATTGGTAGCGTTCTATTAAAAACTGATGTTCTTCTGCCGTTCCTACACCTCCCTGAACAGATAGTTTAAGTGAAGGTTTACAAACCAATTTGTCTTTACCTTGTTTTCTAAGAGCTTCGGAAAATAATTGAAAATTGGTATTGTAAAGTTCTTTTTTGTGTTGAAAAAAATCTTCTAAAACTGGGCCTAATAGCACACCATCAGTTGCAAAAGCATGTCCACCACAATTTAGGCCAGATTCTACTCTATATTCAGATACCCAAAGTCCTTTTTGAGCTAAAAATTTTCCTTGAATTAAAGCAGATCTATAATCACTTACTTTTAAAATAATTTTCTTTTTGATGTGTCCGTTTGCATCAGGAAAAAAATCACTAAAGGTGCTTAAGTAAGTATACAGTTTAGGGTTCATTCCTGCAGAAAAAACAACTGAGGAGCTTAGATCCGAATTGGCATATCCTCTAAGGGCTGTAAGGGCATCATTATACTTTACAGGCAGTGCACCTTGTTTGTTGTAGTTTACCTTATCTAGCTTGGTCATTATATTTACATCGATAGCCCCAGGAATTACGTGTTTAGCTAATAGTTTTTTTACGGTTTCTAACTCGTTACATTGTGCTATTTTTTGCTTTAAGGCAGAAGAACTAGGTAAATGATTGATGTAATTAGTTAACAGTGAATCGCTAAGTGATTTGATGTTTTTTAATGCAATTACTTGTTGGTCTACGATGTATTTAACGGTGTCTAAATAAGCTGTTATGCGTTCGCATCTTCCATCTATAGTGTTTTGGGTTATTTCTTTATAGTCAATTTTGTAGAGTTCACTGTAGTATTTTCGTAATTTTTCTAATAGCAAATCATCTACCAAAGAAACAACAGAGTTTATTCCGTATAGAGCTACTTTTATTGGGGAGTCTGCTGTGTAACCTGTTCCCATTACTGGAATATGAAAATTGTGCCTTGTCATAAATATCATAATTATTAAAAACAAAAGTATTAGATAGGTTTTATGGTAAAAATGATAATTATCACAACCAGTTTGTTTTACAAAAAAAGCCTGTACTTTAGGTGTGTTTACTTGGTATTTTAAGTTTATTTTTGTCCTATGAAAAATCAAATGCAAGAACTGATAGATTCTTTGGCAAAAAAAACAGCTGAAGTAAAAAAGGAAAACATCGCATATTTTAAAAGACTTAAAAAAAGAGTTCCTAAGAATTTAGATTATGTAATGCAAGAAATTCACGACAATGAATTTCAAAAAACAGACTGTCTTACTTGTGCCAATTGTTGTAAAACAACAAGTCCTATGTTTTTTCCAAAAGACATTCAACGAATTTCTAAATTTCTAAGGATGAAAGAACATCAGTTTATGGATGCTTATCTAGAAATGGACGAAGATGATTGTTATGTATTAAAGTCGGCACCTTGTACTTTTCTGGATCTAGAGGATAATACTTGTACTATTTACGATGTAAGACCTAAAGCTTGTTCAGAATACCCTCATACTAACAGAAAAAAGTTTATACAGCTAACAGATTTGGCAATGAAGAATTCCGAAATCTGTCCGGCTACCTATAATATTATAGAGACACTAAAAACCCAACTTCCTCTGGTAGGAAAAACAAAGAAATAATATATAAATGTTGCTAAAAAAAACAAAATTCTTTGGAATATGTTATGCAGACGAAATGGAAGAAATGCAGTTTTTTGCTAGAGAGTTTTGTGCAAACGTACAGGGAAATCAATTAGTTTTTTCTTTTGTTTTGATGAAAGGATTGGATAAGGAATTGGTAGAAAAAAACTTAGCCACATGTACTTTTTTTGAAATAGAAGATTTGTTTATTCAGAAAAAAATAACAGCTTTGCTAAAAGAAGCTTATCAAATTAAAAAAATAAGTCTTGTTGTAAATCATCAAACCTTTTATTTAAAACAACTAAAATTGAAACTTAAAGGTTTTGTTATGCGAACTATTTAGTAACTTAAACTAGGGAGTCTTTGTAGTTTGTTTTGTATAATAACATTAGCTCTATACTGGTTGCTTTTGCAAACCTGTACTTTAACATTTCCCTGTTCTTTATTAAGTATTACAGAAATAGAGGTAACACGTTGTATCTCGTTTTTTATATACAAGGCATCTAGTATATTGTCGCAATAATGTATGGTGATTAGGGTAGTATCCATATACAAATTTTTTCTTCTGTCTTTTTTATCTATACATGTTGTGGCAAAAAGATAAAGCACAAATATAGGAAATAGGTGTTCAATTTATTTTCCTTAATTAATTTTATTTATTGATGCTCGTCAATTAAATAGCCTGAGGTTTGTGTCTAGTTATAAAGGAGATATCTTTTTCGTAGCTCTTTAAATTGATTTATATCACTAGTCCAACTTTCTTCTATTTGTTGAATGCTATGGTTGTTTTTTAGTTGGTATTCTAGCAATGTATCTCCTGCATGTATTGTAAAAGTAGTGCCAAAAAAAGCTTTTTTATCGGGGAATTTTTCAAAAGCATCTTTTAACCATTTTAGATTTACTTTTGATTGCCTTGCTACTGATTGTAAGTTTACACCGTAACACAATTTATTTTGATCTTTAGGGTGCTTACTTCCTTCATTTGATTTAGGAACGTAATGATAGTTACTTTCTGGAAATTTAGCGCTTCCGTATTGTTGAAATTGCAAATGTGTGCCTCTGCCAGCATTGATGGGAGTACCTTCAAAAAAACCTAAGCTAGGATATAAGTTAATAGCTTGATCGTTTGGTAAGTTTGGAGAGGGCTTAATTTTTAAAGAATAACTATTTTGGTGTTGGTAATTAGCAAGTGGAATAACAGTTAGTGTGCATTGAATACCATTTTTTAACCACTTTTCTCCATTAATCATTTGTGCATATTCACCAATAGTCATTCCGTAAACCAAGGGTACAGGATGTTTACCAACAAAAGAACTATAGGCAGGTTTTAATGTAGGTCCATCAATATAGTGACCATTTGGGTTGGGGCGATCCAAAACAATTAAAGGAATTTGATATTCTGCACAAGCTTCCATAACATAATGTAAAGTAGAAATGTAGGTGTAAAACCGTACACCAACATCTTGTATGTCAAACAACAGATAATCCAAACCGTTTAAGTCCTTTGGTTGTGGTTTTTTGTGTTTGCCGTACAAAGAAATAATAGGCAGTCCGGTTTTTACATCTTTACTATTATTAATTTTTTCAGACGCATCTGCCTTTCCTCTAAAACCATGCTCTGGAGAAAAGACTTTTGAAATAGCAACTCCAAGATTTAAAAGAGAATCTACCAAATGGATATGTCCATTGATTTTGTAAATAACAGAGGTTTGATTTGCTACAATTCCCACTTTTTTGTTTTGGATGATTGGCAAGTACAATTCAGTTCTATTGGCTGCCTCTATAATACTGTTTTTTGAAGTTTTATTTTGTGCTTTACAAGAGGATAAAATTAGAATTAGGAAAAATACAGAGATTAAAAATGTATTTTTGAACTTCAATTTAAAGATCATACGCGGTTGAATTACGAATTATTTATAGCCAATAGATTAACCAAATCAAAAGAATATAAAAGTAGTGTTTCATCACCAATAATAAAAATAGCAATAGGAGCTATTTCTATAGGAATGGTAATGATGTTAATTTCGCTTGCTACTGGTTTGGGTTTGCAACAAAAAATCCGTGAAAAAGTTGCAGGTTTTAACGGGCATCTTGTTATTAGTAATTTTGACAATAACCAATCTAAAACCAGCCAAGTACCAATTTCTATAGAGCAAGAATTTTATCCCGATTTTAAACAAGTTAAGGGTGTAAAACACGTTCAGGTTTTTGCCACAAGACCAGGAGTAATCCGTACGGAATCAGATTTTGAAGGGGTGTTGTTAAAAGGAGTTGGTAAAGATTACGATTGGAGTTTTTTTAAAGAGTATTTAGTGTCTGGAAATTTGCCTTCCTTTCAAACTAAAATATCTAAAGAAGTCCTTCTGTCGCAAACTATTGCTAACAGAATGCAGTTAAAAGTAGGAGATCAATTTGATACTTTTTTTGTAAAAGAAAACTCTAATAACTTGCCTAGTAGAAGAGTCTTTCAAGTGGTGGGAATTTTTAATACAGGTTTCGAAGAATTTGACCAGAATTTAATGCTGGGAGATCTAAACCAAATACGAAGTCTAAACAAATGGGAAGCAAATCAAGTAGGAGGTTTTGAGGTTTTTGTAAAAGATTTTGATGCTTTATCAGCCATAGCTTTAGAAGTTTACCAATCTATTGATGCGACATTAGACAGTAGGAGTTTGTTTGAACAGTTTCCACAAATTTTTGAATGGCTTAAGCTTTTTGATGGCAATATTGCTGTTATTATTGTAATTATGATAGTTGTGGCAGGAATTAATATGATTACTGCTTTGTTGGTTTTAATTTTAGAAAGAACCCAGTTAATTGGAGTGTTAAAAACACTTGGAGCAACCAGTTGGAGTGTCCGAAAAATTTTTTTATACAATGCAGCTTATATTGTTGGCCGAGGTTTGTTTTTGGGAAATTTAATAGGTTTGTTGTTGTTGTTTCTACAGTACAAGTTTCATTTAATTACCCTAGATCCAAAAAGCTATTATGTACATGTAGCTCCTGTGGCTATTACAATTTGGCAAGTAGCATTTTTAAATCTAGGAACTTTATTGTTGTGTATATGTATGATGTTAATTCCGTCAATTATCATCACTAAAATTAGTCCAGCAAAATCTGTAAAATTTGCATAAAAAAACCTTCAGTAGTATGTACTGAAGGTTTCTAAACTAACTTAAACTAAACTATATGAAATCTAAAACTATTTCATAATATTAGTAATCAATTTCTGTGCCAAAAATAGTTTAGTTAACGTGCTTTTTTGCGTGGTAAGAAGAACGTACCAAGGCAGAACTTTCTACATGTTTAAAACCTAGTTCTTTAGCATATATTTCATATTCTTTAAATAAATCAGGAGTGATGTATTCTTTAACAGGTAAATGCTTTTTACTAGGCTGCAAGTACTGTCCTAATGTAACCACATCTACATTGGCATTGGCCAAATCTCTTAAGCTTTCAAAAACTTCTTCTTTGGTTTCTCCTAAGCCTAGCATAATTCCAGATTTGGTCCTTCTTTGTCCTTGTGCTTTAATATATCTTAAGACCTCCAAACTACGATCGTATTGTGCTTGTATACGAACTTCACGGGTAAGTCGTCTTACGGTTTCTAGATTGTGAGAAATTACTTCAGGAGCAGCTTTTATCAAACGGTCTATATTGGTTGTGTTTCCTTGAAAATCTGGAATTAACGTTTCCATTGTCGTATTGGGGTTTGCTCTTCGTACAGCTGCAATAGTTTCTGCCCATATAATAGAACCTCCATCTTTTAAATCGTCTCTATCTACTGAAGTTAAAACGGCATGTTCTATTTTCATAATCTTAATTGAACGTGCTACTTTTTCAGGTTCGTCCCATTCAACAGTTTCAGGTTTTCCTGTTTTTACACCACAAAAACCACAAGATCGGGTACAAATGTTCCCTAAAATCATAAAGGTGGCTGTTCCATCTCCCCAGCACTCTCCCATATTAGGACAACTACCACTGGTACAAATTGTGTTTAGTTTGTACTTATCTACCAAGCCACGTAGTTCTGTGTATTTTTTTCCTACAGGTAATTTTACACGTAACCAGTCTGGTTTTTTGGTTCCTACAGGCAGTGTTCCTGGATTGTTTTTTTTTGAAGGTAATACAGACTTAAAAGTTGTTGTTTCCGTACTCATGTGCATTTGTCTTAGACGTACAAAGATACAAAATCTGACACTGCTTGTAAAAAGGTACTGGGTATTTTAACAAGAGTTCACAGAATTTAAATCTCTGTGTAAATTCCTTAAAATAGTTAATCTTCGTGTTGGTATTGAACAATGATTTCGGCCAATAATTTTTTGGCTCTTAGTAATTTTACTTTTACGTTATTTAACGGTTCGCCCAACACTTCTGCAATTTCTTGATAAGACAATTCTTGAAAATATCGCAAATTAATGACTTTTTGATATTTGGGTTTTAACCGTTTGATGTTTTTCTTTAATTGTGCTAAATTTTGCTCAATTATAATTTTGTCTTCAGGGGTTGGGTTTTGATCACAGAGATAAAAAACACTTTTATTTTCTTGTTCTATAGAAACGGTTTGATTTTTTTGTTTTCTAAGTTCATCTACCCACAGGTTTTTTGCAATAGAAAATAACCAGTTTTTAAAGTCGTATTGCTCATCAAAAGTATCTATTTTATCAAAAGCTTTAGAGAACGTAACAATGGTCAAATCTTCGGCATCAATATTATCGTCATTTATTTTAGACAGCAGAAAGCGATACACATCAGCCCAGTATAGGTTTAACAAACATCGGTAGGCAGTTTGATCTCCTTTTTGTGCGGCTTTTATTTGTTGTGTAGGTTGTTGCAATTGGGTCAAAATAAATTGCGTTTTATGATGGTTGTAATCCCTTAACGTTTTTTGAGTGTAAAAAGTATATCATTACTTGTTTTCGCAATCTTCAGGCATTTTTCCGCAAAAGCTGCATGGCTCATCATTGTTTCCTCCCACTAGTGGATTTTGACTAGCACAGGTTCCTGAAAATTTTCCGTCTTTTTTTCCCCAGATTTTAATGGCAATTCCGGCAAAGGCTAAGGCTAATAATGCAAAAGATATAATAAAAAGTTTCATAAAGTAAATTTGTACAAAGGTATCATTTTTTTGGACGTAAAACAGTTCGTTTACTTACATGTAATTGCACTATAAATTGAAAAACAAAGAAAGATTAAAATTGAAAAAAATCACTAAATTCAAATCAAAAAAGAAACTCGATGATTATTACTACCACAGAGCAGATTCCTAACCAAGAAATTGAAACAATTTTAGGAATTGCAAGAGGAAGCACTGTACGTGCAAAAAGTGTAGCTAGCGATTTTGTTGCAGGTCTAAAAAATATAGTAGGAGGAGAACTGAATGAATATACCAAATTGCAAGGTCATTCTAGAGAGCAAGCTTTGCAAAGAATGATAGACGATGGAAAAAAGTTAGGAGCTGATGCTATTGTAAATGTAAGATTAACAACATCAACAATTACCCAAGGGGCCTCAGAAATATTGGCCTATGGAACTGCTGTAAAACTAAAAGGATGATTGTAGGTGTAATTGTGTTGTATGTTTTTGGAGTTTTACTGACTCTGGGGGTTTTGGTACATTTGATAATTCAGAGAATTAAAACCAAAGGCAAAGAAAATTTTGAGCACAGAGATAATTAAAAGTTTTGCTTAAAACTCCATTCCTAACTTAAAGTTTAAAATTCGTCCTGTTAAGGTATTGGGAACACTGTTGTAGCGTTGGTTATCTACATCGTAAATCCAAGTGTTAGTGGTTGTGTTGCTAATGTCAAAAACATTAAAGAGTTCTATGCCTAGGTCTAAAGCTTTAAAATGACTAAAAAGACCTTGGTTGTACTGCTTATTACGATCTACCAAAATGTACGAAAAACCAATGTCTGCCCTGCGGTATGGGCGTAATCTTGTCTGAAAATTGTATCGATCTACCATGGCATTTTTTTGTGCGCTAGCGTTGATAGGAGAACCGCCAGGTAGTGAGGCGTTTACTACCAAATTTAAGTATACTTTAAAGTTAGGATTGCTAGGAACATAATCTTGAAATAACATGGCAAATTTAAATCTTTGGTCTGTAGGTCTAGCAATATACCCTCTGTTGTTGGTGTTTTCTTCTGTTTTTAGAAAACCTAAACTAATCCAACTTTCTTTTCCTGGTACAAATTCACCGCTTAACCTTAAATCTAGTCCAGCTGCATAGGCTTGTGTTAAGTTGTTGGCATCGTATCGTATTCTTACATTATCTAGCGTATAAGCATTTGCATGGTTCAGTTGCTTGTAGTACACTTCAGAGATCATTTTAAATGGTCGTTTCCACAAGTCAAAACTATATTCGTTAGAAAATACAAAATGAATGGCTTCTTGTGCATTTACTTGTAAATTTAAATCACCAGTAGGAGTTCTTAGTTCTTTATAAGAAGGAGGCTGATGATAAAATCCTGTAGCCAATCTAAAAACCATGTCTGTGTGCTGCCAATCTGGTTTAAGGGAAATTCTAAATCTTGGGCTTAGGGTATTTTTTACTTTGGATGAAATGGACTGCACAGCATCCTTTACCCACCAAAATTGAGAACGAATTCCTAAATGATGCCAAAGTGTATGGTTGCCAACAAACCATTTTTTGTTCCATTGTGCGTATCCAGACAAGCGATAAATATCTGCGTTGTTGTTGCTTTTTAAACTATAAAAAGGAATAATAGGAGCTGTAAATGGTGTTTGTGGTTGGTTGTTTTCAATTCCATTATTTGGATTTCTAAGACTAATACCATTATCATCAACCATGGTCCATTCATTCATTCTATCACGAATGTTTTCTTTTTGAAATTTAATTCCAACTTCTAATTTGTGTTGGTTAATTTGATGCTTGGCAGTAAACTTGATGTTTTCAATCAGAACATCCAAATCATTTCTAGCATGATCTAGCTGGCTACCAACACCTGAAACGTACAAGGTATTTCCTGATACAGGGTCTACTTCGGCAATGCTATAGGCTCCGTAAATGTCGTAGTATTCTTGTTCTTGAGTATTGTATACCGAAGTTGTTATCTGAAAAGAAGTGTTTTTATGGGGTTTGTATTGATAACTCAACGCTGCAAAAAATGTATGGAAATCATCTTGTTCATTCCCTTGGTAAAACACGGTCAGTTCCCTTGGCTGAATCAATCCTCCGAAACGAGTAACTCTTGAAATAGGTTTAAAATTGTAATTATTTAGTGCAATATTCCCTAAAAAATCAATATTATGTTTGGGGTTTATTTGGTAAGATAGATAGGTTTGTACATCTGCAAATACAGGTCTAAAGTTAGTTTCGGTATCTTTAGAGTTTACCAGTAATTGGTTGTTTCTATAACGAGCACCAATTAATGTACTTAGTTTGTTTTTGGCCAATAGGTTTTCGTAGGTATAACTAGCACCTAGCAAACTTGCGTTAAGTATAGAATTTTCTTCTTTTGGTTTTTTATAGTGAATGTTTAATACCGAAGATAAACGGTCTCCGTATTGAGCTTCAAATCCTCCTGCCGAAAAATTGATGTTTTCGGTCATGTCTATATTCAAAAAACTCAGTCCTTCTTGCTGTCCAGAACGGATTAAAAAAGGGCGATAAACTTCAATTCCGTTTACATAAACTAAGTTTTCATCAAAATTACCTCCACGAACGCTGTACTGAGTACTTAGTTCATTGCTGTTGTTTACACCTGGCTGAGTCATTAACAAGTTTTCGATACCTGCGTTGGCTCCAGGTATTTTTTTAAACTTTTCAGCATCTATTTTCACCAAACCTTTCTGTGCCGATTGAAAGCTTTTTAAGGTCACGGCTTCCATTTCTTCGGTTTGTACTTTCAACGAAGGAGAAAAGTTGATTGTTCTGTTTTTTCGTCCTTTGAATGTTCTAAACACGGAACCGTATCCTAAATAAGAAAACTTAACGACCACTTTTACATTTGCAGGAATTTCAATTTCATAAGTACCATCCTCTAAACTTATCGTACTTTTTTTAGCATAAGAAATATGAACCCCAACTAAGGGGGTTTTATCTTTGGTGGTTACTTTTCCTTTTAGCAAGCCATTTTGAGAAAACAAAAAAACACTGTGCAATAGGCAAAAAAATAAAATGTAATTTTTCAAAAGGAGGGAATTATTTGATAAAGTTAATTTGTAACGTTTTGGTGTTTCCTAACAAGTCTTCGATTTTTAGCTGAAATATATGCTTTTTATTTGTGGTTTCTAAATCGTTTAAATCAAAAAATAATTCATTTTTTTTAGGTTCGTATTCCATTAAAATCCAACGATTATCTACTGTAGTATAGTAACTTTTAATTCCCGTTTCATCGTCCTTTATTTTAACACTAATATGCTTGTGATTTGCCAAGTTTTGATTCTCGTAAAAGTTTAGCTGATAAATTTTAGGGGCAATACTATCATAAGCAATGGTAAAATCGCCCAAAGTTTTTGTTTTTGTAATCAGTTGGTTCCCTTTTTTGTAACTAGACAGGTAATAGGGTGTTCCAGATGAATTGATACTTGCCAAATAAGCATATTTTTTTTGAGTTTTAGGTACAGAATCCATTGCATAAGAAATGGTGTAACTATGGTTAAAAGGCAAGGTAGGTTTGTGCACACGAAAACCGTTGTTACTTACCTTAAAATCTATATAAGTACTATGAAACAAAGCATGTTTAGGAAATGTAATTTCTACATTTTTTTCTTTAAAAATAGTTGTAGTTTGATGATTGATAAAATAAGGCGTTTGTTTTTCATCTTTAAAAACAGGAACAATTTCCGGATCTCCAATTACAGGTATTTTAATGGTTGTTGTATTGTTGGCAACATCTTTAATAGCTATTTTTAAATTGTATTTTTGCAAAGGTTTAACAGTTAAAAAGCCTTTGTTAATAGCTGTTTTGTAAATAGAAAGCTTATTGGCAGGATCTACATACGTTTTTTGATATTTGCGTTTTTTTTCTGCATAATAAGGGTAATCTATCAATAAATTAATGTATTTACTTTCGCTAAAAGAAAATGTCTCTAAACGATGATGGTATATTAGCGAATCGTTGACGTAAGTAGCAATGCTATACACTCCATTTTTATTAAAAGCTCCGTTTAGAAGATCGTAAGTTCTTACCGAAATTCCTATTTTACCCACTGCTTTTACTGATTTGGCAACATAAGTATTGTTGTTAATTTTATGAAGTGGAATTTCTTGAGAAACGGAAAGCTTATTTACCCCAGAAGTTGCTCCTATAGGATGCATTCGTATTCCCAAAACTTTTGGATGTCTAGTGTCTGGTACATCGTATCCAAAAAGTAGCGGATTAATAATGTGCTCAGTTTTGCTATCACGAATTTCAAAATGCAAATGCGGACCACCAGAACCTCCTGTATTTCCAGAAAAGGCAATTACTTCATTTGTAGCAATTGGCAATTCGTTTTTAAGGGGAAAAACTTGTATTTCAAATTTTTTATCCTGATACTGCCTTTTTTTAATATAAGCCTCTATACGATCGTTAAATTTTTTTAGATGTCCATACACTGTGGTATATCCGTTGGGATGGGTAATGTAAAGCGCTTTGCCATAGCCACTGGTAGAAACTTTAATTCTAGAAACAAAACCTTCTTTGGCAGCATGTACTTCTTTTCCTTCTACTCCCTGAGTTTTAATATCAATTCCCGCATGGAAATGATTGGTTCTTAATTCTCCAAAAGTTCCTGCAAGAACCATAGGGATATTTAAGGGATTTCTAAATTCATTTTGAGGATATTTGTGTTGCGCATGTGCTAAAAAAACGTTGTAGAAAAGTAGGGTAATGATTATTTTTTTCAAGGAAATTTAATTTTTAGACTTACAAAAATAGACATTCTATAGAGAAAATATCTATAAATAGCTGATAAACAAAAGCAATCAATATTTTTAGAATTATAGCCTTAAAAAATTGGAATTAAAAATAACAATGCTATTTTTGTAAGTATTGTTTTAGCGATTGATAACTATGGGGAGTCAGCAAAAATTGATAGCCGAATTAGAGGCCAATATTGAAAAACTTCTGGAACGTTATGAGTTTTTGAGTAAAGAGAATGAAATTTTGTCCAATCGCAATTTTTTGTTGCAACAAGAAAACAAAGCTCAAAGAGATGAGATTTTGTTTTATAAAGAACAACTTCAAACGTTAAAAATAGCTAAAACATTAGAAGGCAGTGAAGGATATAAGAAGGATACGAAAGAAAAGATTGATTTTTTAATAGCAGAAATAGAATATTGTATTAAAGAATTAAGTACATAAAGTTATTTTTTTTATGACTGATACGTATAAAATAAATGTTGTTATAGGTGGAAGAAACTATCCAATTTCTGTAAAATCTGAGGAAGAAGAGCAGGGGGTGAGAAAAGCAGCAAACAACATAAATAAGTTGATATCAGATTACGAAAGTAATTATGCTGTTAACGATAAACAAGACGTATTGGCCATGTGTGCATTGCAATTTGCCTCTATTATAGAAGTAAATGATGTCATCAAAAAAGAAGAAAATAACGCTGTGAATGTTAAATTATCAAAAATAAATAGTAAATTACAATCGTATTTAGATAAATAAAGTTCTTTACATAGAAATAAAAACACTGCCTACATAGGTTTTCGTTTGATAAACTCAACACTATAACTTTAAAAAGGATGAGTCTTTTGTGCAAAAGCAAGCTGTCTTAGAACAGATCCTTGACCACATAGTTAGTCCTAAGAAATGTCTAATTGGAGTTTATAAAACTAACCTCTGTAGGTTTTTTTATATATCAAATTTTATTAACTATAATGACAAACACAACCTTTATACTGATTGCAGTTGCAGCATTGCTTTTGGGGTACGGACTAGCCAAGTTGCTAGAGAAATTAAGAGCTTCCAAAATTCTTTCAGATGCTGAAAAAGAATCAAACTCCATTATTAAAGAAGCAAAAATAACTGCGGATGCCTTAAAAAAAGATAAAATTCTTCAGGCAAAAGAAAAGTTTATAGAACTAAAAGCAGAACACGAAAAAGTAATTTTAGCCAGAGACAAAAAGATTTCTGATGCAGAAAAAAGAGTTAAAGACAAAGAAAGTCAGCTAAATAAAGAGTTTGAAAAAGAGAAAAAACTCATCAAATCTTTAGAGTCTAAAGAAGCTGATTACGGACACCGTATTGAAATTCTTGAGAAAAAAGAGTCAGAATTAGACAAAATGCACAAAAGACAAGTAGAAATTTTAGAATCTATCTCTGGTTTGTCAGCTGATGATGCTAAAGTACAGTTGATTGATTCTTTAAAAGCTGAAGCCAAAACAGATGCCATGTCTTTTATTAGAGACACCATAGAAGAGGCAAAACTAACTGCTGAACAAGATGCTAGAAAAGTAATATTAAACACAATACAAAGAGTAGGAGTAGAGCAATCTATAGAAAACTGTGTGTCTGTTTTTAATATAGAGTCTGATGACGTAAAAGGGCGAATTATTGGTAGAGAAGGTAGAAATATTAGAGCTTTAGAAGCAGCTACAGGAGTAGAGATTATTGTAGACGATACTCCAGAGGCAATTATTCTTTCTTGTTTTGATCCTGTACGTAGAGAAATTGCAAGATTGTCTTTGCATAAATTGGTTACTGATGGACGTATTCACCCAGCTAGAATTGAAGAAATTGTAGAGAAAACAGAACGTCAAATCAACCAAGAAATTATTGAGGTAGGTAAGCGTACCGTAATCGATTTAGGAATACATGGTTTACACCCAGAGTTGATTAAAACCGTAGGGCGTATGAAATTCCGTTCTTCTTACGGACAAAACCTATTACAGCACTCTAGAGAAGTTGCAAACTTGTGTGGTATTATGGCTGCAGAACTTGGTTTAAATGCGAAAGCAGCAAAAAGAGCAGGGTTGCTACATGATATTGGAAAAGTTCCAGATGCAGAAAGTGAATTACCACACGCTATTTTAGGAATGCAATGGGCTGAAAAATTTGGTGAAAAACCAGATGTTTGCAACGCAATTGGTGCCCACCACGATGAAATTGAAATGAAAAGTATGATTGCTCCGATTGTGCAAGTTTGTGATGCAATTTCTGGAGCAAGACCTGGAGCAAGACGTCAGGTGTTAGATTCGTACATTCAACGATTAAAAGATTTAGAAGATCTTGCTTTTGGATTTAAGGGTGTACAAAAGGCCTATGCCATTCAAGCAGGTAGAGAGCTTAGAGTTTTGGTAGAAAGCGAAAAAGTTTCAGACGAACAAGCAGCTGACTTATCGTTTAACATTTCCCAAAAAATTCAGACAGAGATGACTTATCCAGGGCAGGTGAAAATTACAGTAATTAGAGAAACGAGAGCTGTAAATGTAGCGAAATAAGTACCTAAAATTCACGAATTAAAATCCGCTTT
>NZ_AFPK01000048.1 GCF_000220525.1 Ochrovirga pacifica
TTTTTTATTATTGTAGGAACTTAGCTCCTATTCGTACATTTTTGCTCTTAATTCTTTAATCTTAGGATCTTCTAAATACTCATCAAAAGTAGCATACTTATCTATGATTCCTTTAGGCGTAATTTCTATAATTCTGTTAGCAACAGTTTGTGCAAACTCGTGGTCATGCGTAGAGAATAATACAGTACCTTTAAAGTTTTTTAACGAGTTATTTAGTGCCTGAATCGACTCTAAGTCTAAGTGATTGGTAGGCTCATCTAACACCAACACATTAGCCCTAGTCATCATCATTCTAGACAACATACAGCGTACTTTTTCTCCTCCAGACAATACATTACATTTCTTTAAAGCTTCTTCTCCACTAAAAATCATTTTTCCTAAAAACCCTCTTAAGAAAACTTCTTCTCGCTCCTCTTCTGTTTTTGCATACTGGCGTAACCAATCTACTAAATTTAAATTCTCATTGGTAAAGAATTCCGAATTGTCTGATGGTAAGTACGATTGCGTTGTTGTAACTCCCCACTTGTACTCTCCCGTATCAGCAGCTTCGTTGCCTGTTATAATTTGATAAAAAGCTGTAACTGCCTTAGAGTTTTTAGACACTACTAAAACTTTATCTCCTTTAGCCAAGTTGATATCTACACCATTAAATAAAGTTTCTCCTTCAAAAGTTTTGGATAAATTTTCAATATTTAAAATTTGATCTCCTGCCTCTCTTTCTCTTTCAAAAATGATTGCTGGATATCTTCTACTTGATGGTTTTATTTCATCTACATTTAACTTATCTATCATTTTTTTACGAGAAGTTGCCTGCTTAGACTTGGCAACGTTGGCAGAAAAACGACGGATAAATTCCTCCAATTCTTTCTTTTTATCTTCGGCTTTTTTGTTGGCTTGTTGACGTTGTTTGGCTGCTAATTGAGAAGACTCGTACCAAAACGAATAGTTTCCAGAAAAGTGATTGATTTTACCAAAATCGATATCGGAAATATGGGTACAAACTGCATCTAAAAAGTGACGGTCGTGAGATACAACAATCACTGTGTTTTCATAGTTTGCTAAGAAATTTTCTAACCAAGCAATCGTTTCAAAATCCAAATCGTTGGTAGGCTCATCCATAATCAACACATCAGGATTCCCAAACAAACACTGTGCTAATAGCACTCGTACTTTTTTCTTGTTGTCTAAATCTGCCAACAAAGTATAGTGTTCCTCTTCCTTAATTCCCAAGTTAGACAAAAGTGCAGCTGCTGCAGCATCAGCATTCCATCCATCCATTTCTTCAAACCTTACCTGTAGCTCCCCTATCTTTTCGGCATTTTCGTCAGTATAATCAGCATATAAAGCATCAATTTCCGACTTAATTTTATGCAGTTCTTTATTTCCCATCAATACTGCTTCTAACACAGTATATTCATCAAAAGCGTAGTGGTCTTGAGTTAATACAGACATACGTTTTCCTGGATCTAAACTTACATGTCCTGATGTGGGTTCCATTTTCCCCGATAAAATCTTTAAAAAAGTAGATTTTCCTGCACCATTTGCTCCGATGATTCCGTAGCAATTCCCTTGGGTAAATTTGGTATTTACTTCATCGAACAATACTCTTTTTCCAAACTGTACCGATAAATTTGAAACTGTTAACATAAGGTGTGTTTTTATTTTGCTGCAAAAGTACAAAATTGATTAAGAAAATGAAGCTGTTTGCCTATTGCTTTGCGAACAAATTCTATCTTTACTTGCATGAATTTTATGGAACTAAAAAATGCAGCTCTTTTGGGTATCTTTCTGTCCTTTATGATAGGCCCAGTTTTTTTTATGTTGATTAAAACCAGCCTCCTTAAAGGAGCAAAAGTAGCCTTGGTCTTTAATTTGGGAGTTGTTTTGGGTGATGTTCTTTTTATTGTGATTTCTTACCATGGAAGTAGACCCGTGTTAAACCGTTTAAAAGACAATCCGATATTGTTTGTGTTGGGAGGAATTATTTTAATGATTTATGGACTTGTTACCATAAAAAGTAGAGTTAAACAACAAGAAAGCCTAGACAATCCTAGTCTTCAAATTCCACAAAAAACAAATTACCTACAATGGTTGGTACACGGTTTTTTTCTAAACTGTATTAACATTGGTGTGCTGGCCTTTTGGTTGGGATTGGTGGTGGTAGTGGTACCTGGGTTGGCTTTGGATTCTTGTGGTGTATTCTTATATTTTACCACTATCATCTGTGCATACTTTGGTACTGATGTGCTAAAAATACTATTGGCCAAACAACTCAGGAATCAATTAACCCCAAAAAACATTGTACGAATTAAAAAAACTATGGGATGGCTTTTGTTTGTTTTTGGCTTGATAATGTTGATGAAAGGGCTAGTTCCTAAAGAACATTTGGACTTAAACCTCCTTCTATCTCATTAAAATAAAACGGTTTACAAAAATTTGCAAACCGTTTGTTATTATTTTAATAAAAAGCTTAATTGACTTTGAATTCTCTTATCTAACACCACAGGATCTTTGTGTTTTTTACCATAAGCTAGTAATTCATTTACCAATTGCACCACCACAGAGCGATAGGTTTTATCTTCAATAAAGTTCATCATTTCCGTAGGATCTTTATCCAAGTCAACCAACCAAGGTTTCGTTTGACTTTTGTCTAAAACTAGCTTATATCTATCCGTTATAACAGCTGTCCACCATTGATAGGTTACAAAAGTTATATCTTTTAAGTTTTTGTTTTCTTTTTCTAGCAACCAATCGCTAATATCTCTCCCTTCAGTTGTATTAGGGTCAAAATTTGTAATTCCCATCAAACTTAAAGCGGTATCCATAAAATCTGTATTATTTGCTGCTTTATTTATTACTGTTCCTGCTTTAATTGCTTTTGGGTAGTATACTATAAAAGGAATTTTGGCAGACCCTTCTTGCGGTACTCCTTTATTGTCTCTACCATACTCCCCCAACAAATCCCCGTGATCTGATGTAAAAATAATGATGGTATTGTTTAACTGTCCGTTCTTTTTTAACGCTTGTATCATTTTCCCAATGTTATCATCAATACACTTTACCATTCCAAAGTATTGTGTAATGTCTTTTTTTAATTTTCTTTTGGTCTTCTCTGGAGTATATTCTTTTTTCAGCTTTTTCTCTTTTGTATTTTTATCTACCGCAAAATCTAATTCTGGGTTTTTCCAAGCAGGTAAGTCTTTGTGGTACTCTAGATTAAATGTTTTAGGCAGTTTTACGTTTTTTATGTTATATAGAGTATCGTATGGAGCCCTTACGGTATTATTGGTATGTGGATCTGGATAACTTACAACCTGAAAAAAAGGTTGATTATTGCTTTTTTGCGCATCAAAAAACTCTATAGCCCTGTCTGTTAACCAATCGGTAGCAAATGTTTTTTCATCGGCTCCGTTCAATTTTGTATTCGGTTTTCCTTTAGAATTGGTGCTACCTACTTTTGGGTTGCCTTCTTCATCAAATACAATTTTTTTCCAATGTCCTCCATTAAACATGTATTTTTTGTATTGAAAACCATAACCATACGTTGGATTCCAATTGGGTTTAGGGTTTCCTATCAAATGTAACTTTCCTGTGTACCCTGTACAATAACCGTTTGTAGCAAGTACATCTGCCAAGGTTGGAATGTGATGGGATAGTACATGGCCGTTTTTTGGCATATTTACCGTATTTGGATAGCATCCTGTAAACATAGCTGCTCTGGAAGGAGTGCAAGAAGGAGAAGCAGCATACATGCTTGTAAGAATGGCTCCATGATGTGCTAGATAGTCTAAGTTTGGAGTCTCTACCACCATATTTCCCCACATAAATGCTTGCTCCTTAGAAAGCAATTCTCTGTATGCACCAATAGTTCTAAAATTATGTTCATCAGTTATGATATACAATAAATTTGGCTTTTTAAAATTCTGTCCTTTTACGCATAGGCTAAAACAAGCTAGCAATGCCACTAACAAGTGCTTTTTAAAGTTGTTCATGTTCTATTTATTTTTGGTTTCTGATTGTTAGGACAGTTTTTTACGGGTATTGTTTAACTCTTGCTTTTGTTTTTGATGTAGGCAGACACAAAATGGACTTCTAAAGACTATAAAGCATTTATATTTTGTTTAAAACATCTTAAAATAACTATTCTCATTTCTTTTTATTTGTTTTTATACCCTATTTGCAACTATTTTTGCAATAAACATCTATATATATATGCCACAAAACCAACAGCCCAACAACCCAATGCACGGTATAAAGCTTGCCGATTTGTTAACTGAATTAATAGAAAATATAGGTTGGGAAGAAATGGAAAAAGAGACAGGTATCCGTTGTTTTGGGAACAATCCTACCTTTAAAAGCAGTCTTAAATTTTTAAGAACAACTCCTTGGGCTAGAAAAAAAACAGAAGATTTGTATTTGGATTGGTTAGAGTATAAAAGGATACATCAGCTATAACTCCAACAAATACCCTATAGAGATGTTGATAAAATTGGTATTGCGTTGGTCAGATTCATCTCCTACTTCGAAAGGAAAATTTCTATTGAATCCTAGTTCTACATCCCATTTTTCTGTGGTAAAAAGAATAGGAATATTGATTTGAAAGTTCATCAAATCAAAAATTTGTTTTTCTTTAAACACAATGTATTCTTGATCTTCACCATTTTCATCTGGTAAAATTTCTGTTTCGTCCGTTTCGTAATAAGCTAACTGTTGCCCCATAAAAACATAGGCTCTTGGTCTTAGTTGCAAACGATATCGGTCTTTATCTAACAAAGAAATCATTCCGTACAGACTTGTTGTTATTTGAAAATTTGCATCACTTCCAAAAGATTCTGTTAGGGAAACTCGTGTTCCTAATGTTCTTTTTTTGTTTCGTAAATTCAGTCCTATAGAAACAGAATTGGTATAGGGATTGGAGTCCGTTAGGGAATAAATAAAGCGAGTGTAGCTCCCAGAAAACCTGAAAGCATTGTTTTTTCCAAAACTTTTACCATATCCTACAGAAAGTGAAGTAAAATCCCATTTCGGTTCAAGCTGTTTGTAATAAGCTCCTGAAATTCCTGCAAAAAAACCATGTGAATTTAAATAGGTAATCTGAGGCCTAACATTGTAATCATTAATCCCAATGTCTCTTCCTGCAAAGTAAGTATCACTGTTGTAATTAAAAGAGAGGTATAGAAATCTGAAATCTGAGAAATTTTCTATCAAATCATTCAAATCTTTTTGTTCTTTAAACAAAGTTTGCAATAAGTTTTCTACCTCCTGTTCTTCGTCCGTTTCAAAAAAAGAATCTATAATTAAATCTTCATCCGAACGTTCTTCTGTTAGTTCCTGTGCTCTTAAACTCAACACACTCACCCCTATAAAAATCACAAAAAAAACACCTTTTAACCCCATAATTAACAATAATATTATTTTATTTTAAACTATTCGCAACTCTAAAATCAACAGAAAACCAAAAAAAGAGTTGCTTTTTTGGCAACTCTTTCGAATTCTAAACTTATTTTTTTAGTCTTTTTCTAGCATTGATAAAATAAAATCTATTCTGTATCCTTATTCTCTCTTCTATGCTTAGCTCCCTCACGAAACAACCTCTTTGCTCTAGCCTTATGTAATGCTCTATCTCCTCCTTCAGCCCTGGCAGCTCTCCTGCTTTTCATTTGTTCTTTTTGTTCTTCGGTTAAAGTACTTCTAAAAGCATCTTTTGCTTCTTTCATACTTTCTCTGTTAGCTGCTAGCATTTCTTTTTGTGCTTCTGTAAAAGTTTCTGCCAAAGCATGTCTTCTTTCTCTTCTTGTTAGCTCTTTGTTTTCCAAAATAGCCAATTGCTCTTCAGACAATGTTGCTTTAAAAGCTTCTTTCTGAGCTTTGATTTGTTCTCTTTGTGCCTGAATCATTTCCTTTTGTGCATCGGTTAAAATGCTTTCAGGTTTGATATCCTCCTGTGCTTGTAAAGTAGCTATACTAAATAGCATTGCAAAAAATGCTATGGTTAATTTTGATAATTTTTTCATGATGTAAATTTTTAATTTGTTATTTGTATTTTTCCTGAACGTTCTAAACCTTAGAACTCTAAAAACACAAAAAGTTCTTTTTTTAGTATTTTTTTTTAGTTTAAAACTTCATTTTCTTCATACAAGTCCTCTAACATATACGAATCAGACAACTCTTCTAATTTGTTTTCATTCATAAATAATGAGTTGACTAACATTTTACTTTCTTCGTCATTCATTGCAAATGTTGGCACACTACTTTCCGTTGTTACGCTATTTAATCCCCATGCCAATAAGACCATAGCTGCAGCAGACACAACAAAAGTTAAAACTCTAGTTCTTTGAGTTTTGCGTGTGGTTTTGGAGAGAATCGCTTCTTTGGATGTTTTAAAATAATCATTAGGTATTTCTAGTCCTAGTTCCTTTTGATGCAACTCTGTTCTTTTTTGATTGAAAGAAACTGAGTTTTGAGTGGAATGTTCTGGTTTGTTTGTTTTCATGTCTTTATTTTTTTGTAGCTACTTCAGGAGCTGCAACCTCTAGCATATAACTTTCTATCAATTTTGCAGCAGTGTAATAAATGGTTTTTACAGTGTTTTCATTTAGCTCCATCACTTCAGAAATTTCTCTAAACTTTAAATCATCATAGTATTTCATCTGAAACACTTTGCGTTGCTTATTAGACAAACGTAATAGATTTTTTTGTAATCGTTGACTAGCTTCTTTGCCATCAAAGTAAGAATCACCTACCAAATTGTCTAAATGTTTTTGGTGAATTTCTTCTGAATGTGCACTATATCTGTTTTTGTTTTTTTCTAAAAAGCGAATAGATTCATTGTATGCAATTCTATACATCCACGTATGTAAAGAGCTTTGTTGCTTAAAACTAGGCAAGTTGTTGTACACTCTTACAAACGTATTTTGCAACACATCGTCTGCATTTTCATGACTACCAACTAGCTTTCTTATATGCCAATACAAACGTTCTTGATAAGCATCTAAAAGTTTTAAAAAGGCTTTTTCTCTGTGTTTAGGACTCAATAATTTTTTTATAAATTCTGCTTCGTTTTTCAAATGCCTTTTGTTTTACGGGGGTTACTTATATGCTTTGACCCTAAAACATTGTAAAAGTTTTTGGTCGATATTCTTTTTTATTAATGAGCGCTTTGGATTCTAAAATACATAATTTATCTAAAAAAACAATCATGTAAAATAAATAGCGTACCTTTGCATTTTTATAATCCGATTTGCAAACTCGTCGTAAAGGTTTGTGAGTCACTAAACAAACCATATGTCGACATTTAGCGAATTAGGGTTGAGAGAAGAAATTCTTTCTGCCCTAGCTGATATGGGGTACGAAACTCCTTCTGAAATTCAGCAAAAAGCAATCCCTCAAGTTATTAATTCTACAGACGACTTAAAGGCATTTGCACAAACAGGTACAGGAAAAACTGCAGCATTTAGTTTGCCTATCATCCAACAAATCGATCCAGAGAACAATAATGTACAAGCAATTATTTTATCACCAACGCGTGAATTGGCTGTACAAATTGGAGATCAAATTCAAAAATTTTCTAAAAATATTAAAGGTCTTAAAACAGTAACTGTTTACGGAGGAGCTAGTATCGAAGACCAATTTAGGAAATTAAAAAAAGGAGCACAAATTGTAGTGGGTACTCCTGGTAGAACGGTAGATTTAATTAGCCGAAGAAAACTAAAACTAGAAAACATTCAGTGGTTGGTTTTGGACGAAGCTGATGAAATGTTAAACATGGGATTTAAAGACGATTTAGATGCCGTTTTAGAAGCAACACCAGAAACCAAACAAACCTTATTGTTCTCTGCAACTTTTCCTAAAGAAGTAGAAGCCATTGCCAGAAACTATATGTACAACCCTGCAGAAGTAGAAGCAGGTACTAAAAACACAGGTTCTGACAATGTTAGCAACGAATATTACGTAGTTACGGAACGTAATCGTTATGCTGCTATAAAGCGTATTGCAGACATTAATCCAGATATTTATGGAATTATTTTCTGTAGAACGCGTAGAGAATGTCAAGAAGTGTCCGAAAAATTAATAGCCGATGGTTACAACGCAGATTCTCTACACGGAGACCTATCTCAGGCACAAAGAGATAGTGTTATGCAAAAATTCCGTAACAAAAACATACAGATGTTGGTTGCAACGGATGTAGCAGCACGTGGACTGGATGTTAACAATTTAACACACGTAATTAACCACAAATTACCAGACCAAAACGAAGCTTATACACACCGTAGTGGACGTACAGGTAGAGCGGGTAACAAAGGGGTTTCTATTGTTTTGGTTACTTCTAGAGAAGTAGGGAAATTAAGACCTATTGAGCGTAAGATCAAAAAGAAGTTTATCAAAAAAGACATCCCTTCTGGAGAAGAAATTTGCAAAGTTCAACTGTTTAAATTGGTAGAAAAAGTAAAAGAAACTGAAATTAATGCCGATGGAATTTCTGGCTACTTAGACAACATCTACGAGCAGTTTGAAGGTCTATCTAGAGAAGAATTGATTCAGAAATTTATTTCGATGGAATTCAACTCTTTCTTAGAATACTACGAAAATGCTGCTGATATTAATGACACGCGCAGCCCAAGAGAACGTGACGATAGAGGAAAACGAAGAAATGACGAAAACATGACTCGTTTCTTTATCAACATTGGTAGAAAAGACAATCTAACACCTCCTAGATTGATGGGATTGATCAACGATCAAAACATCACCAACAATGTAGAAATTGGTCAAATTGAAATTTTAGACACCTTTTCTTTCTTTGAATTGGACAAAAATTTTGAAACAGAAACCATTGATGCTTTCCTAAATAACGCACCAGAGTTTGAAGGTAGAAACGTAAATGTTGAAATTACCAAAAAACGTCGTAGCGGTGGTGGTCGTGGTGGTGACCGCAGAGGTGGAAGAAGAGACACTACTCCTCGTGGAGGCAGAAACGATAGAAACAACCGTAGAGATGGAGACTTTAGAGGACGTAGAAGAGATAATGGTGCTGCTAATAACGATCCGTCTAGAAATAGATCGAACCGAGTACAAAACAAATCTTGGGGACGTAAAAGAGATTAACCTCTGATAAATAATACACCATTTTAAACATCAAAGAGACTTATTGAAAAATAGGTCTCTTTTTTGCATGAAACCCATCTATAGACCTAAAAGAATATTTTATCTTTGAATCCATGAAAAAAAACTTTCTTATTTTTTTTAGTTTGGGACTTATTTTGACATTTTTTAGCTGTCAGGATGAGTTTTGCTTAGAACCTACCACTCCGCAATTGGTCTTGCGTTTTTACGATAAAGACACTCTTGAAAACAACAAAGCAATTAGTTTGGTTGCTTGGGTTGGTAATGACACCATTCCTACAGTTATTGGAAATGCTTCAGACTCTATAGCCTTGCCTATAAATACCCAAGCCAATTCGGTAACCTATCAGTTTTCTATTTTTGATAGTGTGCCAAGCTTAGAAACTTTTACTTTAAACTACACCGTAGAAGACGTGTATGTTTCTAAAGCTTGTGGTTACAAAAGTGTTTTTACCAATGTATCTATTACACATAGTTCAGACAACTGGCTATCTAGCAGCAAGCTCATCACCTCAGAAATTAGTAACGAAAACCAAGCTCATGTTCAAATATATCACTAGCCTTTTTTGTGTTTTCTTTTCTTTAACGCTTACGGCTCAGAATAATACACCAACCAAAGCACTTACAACCTCGGAAACATTATCAAAAGTAGCAGAAAAATCAGTAATAGAAACTGATAGTTTGAGTCCTTTTTACAACCCAAAAACCTATGGACTTCGAATAGGATTTGACGTTATAAAACCAGTATATACTTTTACCAAAGATTATATAAAAGCCTTTGAAATTGTTGCAGACTATCGTTTAAAAACCAATCTTTTTGTTGCAGGAGAACTAGGGTATACCCAAAAAGAAATAAGTCAAGATCAGTTTGACCATACGGTAGAAGGTTCTTATTTAAAAGCGGGAATTAACTACAACTTATTTACCAATTGGTTAGACATGGACAACGAATTGTATTTGGGTGCACGTTATGGTTTTGCAACCTTTACCAATACTTTAGAAAGTTATACCATCTATCAATACGGTGATTTTTTTGAACCTAAAGAAGTTCGTACCCCTATAGCATACAAGAACCTAAATGCACATTGGGTTGAATTTGTTGCTGGAATAAAAGTTGAAATTTTCTCTAACTTCTATTTGGGTTTTATGGCTAGTGTTAGTAAATTAATCAGCACAAAAACTGGAACTAATTTTGACAATACCTACGCTCCTGGAATGGGAGGTATTTCTAAAAACGGTTCTGGTGCAAACATTAATTATACTCTGTCCTATAGGATACCACTTTATAAAAAATAAGTATGCAAAAAATTCCTTCTGTAGACCTAAATCTGTTTTTATCTACTAACGAAACAGACAAAAAGACCTTTGTAAATCAAATTGGTACTGCTTTTAGTACCATTGGGTTTGTTGCTTTAAAAGGACATTTTTTATCCGATGCTTTGGTTGCGGATTTGTATCAAGAAATTAAAAACTTTTTTAGCTTGCCCCAAGACATTAAAAATCAATACGAAATTGAAGGGTTGGCAGGACAAAGAGGCTATACGTCTTTTGGAAAAGAAAGTGCCAAAGGAAAAAAAGAAGGAGATTTAAAGGAATTTTGGCATTTTGGACAATACGTAAATGCAGATGAGGAACTTTCTGATGAATTAAAAAAAGTACTCCTTCCCAATATTTTAGTCCAAGAACTTCCCAATTTTAACCGTGTAGGAAAAGAAGTATATCAACAACTAGAAAAAACAGCCAAATACGTTTTGCGTGCCTTGGCTTTGTACTTAGAAATTGATGAATTTTATTTTGATAAATTTATTTACAATGGAAATAGCATTCTAAGACCTATACACTATCCTCCTATTGCAACAGAACCCAAAGGAGCTGTTAGAGCTGCAGCTCATGGAGACATCAACCTTATTACTTTGTTAATGGGAGCACAAGGAAAAGGATTGCAGGTACAAAACTTAGAAGGAACATGGATTGATGCAATTGCAGCTCCTGATGAATTGATGATTAACGTAGGAGATATGCTATCTAGACTAACCAATAATAAGTTAAAGTCTACCATTCACCAAGTAGTAAATCCGCCCAAAGAACTATGGGGAACTTCTCGTTACTCCATTCCTTTTTTTATGCACCCAATCCCAACGATGGATTTGACCTGTTTGGACAACTGTGTAAGCCCTAAACACCCAAAACAATTTGAAGACATAACAGCCGGAGCATATTTAACAGAAAGATTGATTGAACTAGGACTGATAAAAGCATCATAAATTATGGCAAAAAAATTAAACGACTTATCTGCATTGGGAGCATTTGCATATTCTACCAACGAAAATTATGAATTTGATGACGGAACTACAGACGAGCAAGAAACACTCCCCAACCATCAGCAACATTTAGAAGCAGTTTTTTCTAACAAAGGTCGTGGAGGAAAAACTGTAACTATTATCCGTGGTTTTGTAGGAGCTGAAGAAGATTTAAAAGCTTTAGGAAAACTATTAAAAAATAAATGTGGTGTGGGTGGAAGCATAAAGGATGGTGAAATTATAATACAAGGAAAACACAGAGATAAAATAATGGACATCTTACAAAAAGATGGCTACAAAGTAAAGAGAGTTGGCGGTTGATGTTGACTCTTTTTTTGTTGTTAACTAAATAAAATGAACCATGAAATTAGGAGCCTTTTCTGTAAGCTTGCATGTTAAAGATTTACAAAAATCCAAAGCATTTTATGAAAAATTAGGATTCTCTGTATTTGCAGGAAGTCTAGAAATGCATTATTTAATTCTAAAAAATGAAAACACGCTACTTGGTTTGTTTCAAGGAATGTTTGATAAAAACTTACTGACCTTTAACCCTGGATGGAACCAAGAGGCAACTGCCTTAAAAGATTTTGATGACGTAAGAAGTATCCAAGCAGCTTTGCTAAACAATGGAATTGCTTTAGACAAACAAGCCACCCAGACTCTAAAGGCCCTGAAAGCATTATGCTTACCGACCCAGATGGAAACCAAATTTTAATCGATCAACACGTTTAATTTGTTAAAACAAACAATCGCAACATAGTTGCATTTAATGTTTCTTTTACTATTTTTGTGACCGTTTATAAAAACATCAAAAAATGGTCATAAAATTAATAGGTAAAAGATCGGATCTTATAGGGGCTTTGGTTAGTGGTTTGTGTTTGGTTCACTGTTTGGCAACTCCTCTCCTTTTTTTGGCCAAAACCTGTTCAGATAGTCACTGCATTGGAGCTCCAAATTGGTGGAAATTTTTTGACAGTATTTTTTTAGTACTTTCTTTTATTGCCGTATTCTGGTCTAGCAAAAACAGTTCTAAAAATTGGATGCAATTATCTTTATGGTTTTCTTGGTCTACCTTGGCTTTTGTTGTTCTAAATGAAAAATTCCACTGGTTTGCTTTGGCAGAGTTTTATATTTATTTTCCTACGCTTGCCTTAGTTTTTTTACACATATATAATAGAAAATATTGTCAGTGTGATACAGGATGCTGTGCACACACATCTTAAATTCTATTTAATAGACCAATCTATTGTTTGTTTTCCATGTGCCTTTAGAAAATCATTGACTTTACTAAAGTGCTTATTTCCAAACCAATACCCTCTATTAGCACTTAGAGGTGATGGATGTCCACTTGTAAAAACACCGTGCTTGTTAACATCTATTTTAGCTCCTTTCTTTTTGGCATAGCCTCCCCATAACAAAAAAACAATTCCTTCTCTTTCTCTAGACAAAACATCAATAACAGCATCGGTAAATTGTTCCCATCCTTTTTTTTGATGCGATCCTGCCTGATGAGCTCTTACCGTTAATGTTGCGTTTAATAACAAAACCCCTTGCTGAGCCCAAGCAGATAAATCTCCTGAGACAGGATAAGGCAGTCCCAAATCGGACTCTAACTCTTTATAAATATTGATTAAGGAAGGAGGATGTGCAATTCCGTCATGAACAGAAAAACACAAACCATTGGCTTGACCAACTCCGTGATAAGGATCTTGCCCTATAATTACCACCTTTACATCTTGAAAAGAACAAGCATCAAAAGCTGCAAAAATATCTTTCCCTTTTGGATAACAGGTCGTAGCAGTGTATTCTTTTTTTACAAATTGAATAAGCTCCTTAAAGTACTCTTTTTTAAATTCTTTTGCTAGCTGCTCTTTCCAACTAGCATGTAATTTTACCTCCATAGTTTGATTTTTCACTTCCTCAAAAATAGCGTTTTTAAAAAGTTACTGCTATTTTTATCTATTTCATTACAAACCTAACACTACCACCTACGACAACCTGTGCCAACCTATTGCATGCTTGTTGGGTTAAATTTGCTATTCTTAAATATCCTCCCGTCGTAGGTGCATCGGCCATCATTACAATGGGGGTACCAGCTTTGGTAACTTGTATGGTTCCTTTTACAATTCCCGAAGAGATAATTTCATCTACTACAGGGAGTTTTAGTGTGGCTCCTTGCAAACGAATTCCGATACGATTGCTATCTGCTGTTACTTTGTATGTTTGATTTAAAAATTGTGTTTTACTCTTTTCAGAAAACAAGTTCCATTCTGGCCCTGGCAAACACATTAAATCTACTTCCTTTGGATATATGACCGATTTTACTTTAGATACGTTTTGAACAATCTGTTGGTTTTGCAATTCTATTTCGTTTCCTTTTTGTAACATTCCCCCATGCAAACCACCTAAAGCAGCAGGCATATAAGTTGACTTGCTCCCCATTTCCTTAGGTATTTTCAATCCACCAGCAATGGCCAAATAACTATACACCCCTGTTTTTGCTCCTCCTAATTTTACGATTCCATCTTTAGGAATTTGTATGGCTTTGTACATAGGAATAGGGATTCCGTTTAAAGTAGGTTGCATATCTGCTCCTGTAATAGCAATGGTTATGGCTTCGGTAGTTTTAAACTTTATTCCCATTAGAGACATTTCTATCAACACCTCTCCTTTGGGATTGTTGACTAACAAATTGGCTAAATTTGCAGCATTTGCATCCATATATCCGCTAACTGGAACTCCTTGATCTTGATATCCGTAACGTCCTTGATCTTGTAAGGTAGTTGCTGCTCCCGATGTCAAAACTTGAATACTCATTGTGCTTTGATGTTTATAAATTCTTGAGTACTGATGGGTACAAACTGCACATAATCGCCCATCTGAACCAATGGGGTTTCATCTTTAGAAAATAAGGTCCATGGTGTTTGTCCAATAATTTGCCATCCTCCAGGAGTTTCTAAAGGATACACACCCGTTTGTTGATCTGCTAAACCCACGGACCCTGCTTCTATTTTTGCTCTAGGATTTTCTTTCCTTGCCACAAATAAACTAGAGTCTAAGCCACTTAAATACATAAAACCAGGGGCAAAACCTATAAAGTTTACCAAATATTTTTTTTGGGTATGTTTGTCTATAATTTCTTGAGGAGACAGTCCTGTTTTTTGAGACACCTCTAAAAGATCCAAGGCATAAGGCTCTTGGTAACAGACTGGAATTTCTACTGTTTTTTGAGGTTGGGTTTCTACTTCTTTCTTAAATAAGGATTTATTTAGAAAAAGACTTAAAAAATCTCGATCAACTTGTTCTGGATCAAACACAAGAGTCAGTGAATTGTATGCAGGTATTAAAGACAGTACGCCTGTTAACTGTATTTTTTTTAGTTGATGATACAAGGCTTTTACTTGCAAATGTACCTCTAACGATATTTCGTGTTTGAATTGAATCAGCAAAGCAGTTTCACCGTATTCCCTTACTTCATATTGCATTTTGTATGGTTATTTGGTTTTCTGTTAATTGCTCACAGACATAACTCAACAGTTCCAAAGCTTCGGGGGTATCCCCATGAAAACAAATACTATCTACTTCTATTTTAATTTTTTCACCTTCAATCGTTTCTAGCTCCTTATCCAATACAATAGACTTTACTTGCTTCCATACAACTTCTTTTTGATGAATGACTCCCTTGGGGTTTGCCCTAGAAACCAAGGTACCTTTTGCATGATACCTTCTATCTGCGAAACTTTCTTTTAAGAACAAAAGGTAGTTCTTTTTTGCCACATCTTCAAGCAAAGAATTAGACAATCCTAACAATGCTACACTAGGTTCTATTTCCTTTATAACATCTACCAATAACTGTGCTGTAATGGGATCTTTAGCTGCTTTGTTATATAAGGCTCCATGCGGCTTTACATACCGTACAATTGCTCCTTCTTGTTTAGCAATATTTATGAAGCTTGTAATTTGCTCTCTTATGGATTTTTGCAGTTGTGAAGGTGTAATCTCCATTTCTTTTCTTCCAAAATTGTCAGGATCAGGGTACGATGGATGAGCCCCAATAGTAACTCCATATTTTTTAGCAAGCCTAACCGTGGCTCTGATAGAATTTTCCGTACCTGCATGTCCGCCACAGGCGATATTGCAAGAAGATATTTGTTGCATCAACTCTTCATCAAACAAAAAACCTTCGCCTAAATCTGCATTGATATCTATTTTTTTAATATTCATATATTTCTTCAAAATATTCGTTAGCAAAACCTATTAAATATACCTTTTCTTTGGCACGGGTTAGTGCAGTATATAACCACCTCATGGTCTCTTTATTCATTCCATCGGGCAGGTAAGGTTGTTCTATAAAAATGGTATTCCACTGTCCTCCTTGCGATTTGTGACAAGTCATTGCATAGGCAAATTTTATTTGTAAGGCGTTAAAATAATGATTGTTTTTTACGCACAACATTTGCCTGTATTTTGATTTCTCTTCTGCGTAATCCTTTAACACTTCTTGATATAAGCGATTGGATTCTTCGTAAGATAACGAAGGGGTTTCGCTTGTTAAGGTATCTAATAACAAAACGGTATCTATAGGTTTTAGGTCTATATAATCAATCAACCTCAATCTAACTTCGGCAAAACGGAAACCATATAACTCCTTAATTGCGTAAATCTCTTGAACCTCGGCAATATCTCCATTGGCAATAAAATCGGCTTCGGTTGTGTCTTTTAACCAGAAATAATTGTTTTTAACAATCATTACATAATCTCCTGCAGAAATTTCACTTTCCTGACCTCTAATTTTGGTTCTTATTTGTTGATTGTATTGATTGGCTCTTTTATTAGATCGTACAATAAAGGCCGTGTCTTCTATACCGTCTTTGTCATAAGCTGTATGAATGGCTTCTTCTATGTCGTAACCGTCTTGCAAACGAACTATATCTGGAAATTGTATATTGAACTGAAAATCGAAAAAATCTTCGGTTTCTAACTGTGCACGTAATTGCGTAGCGTTGTTTAATATTCCTGAATCTTGATGCTGTCGCATTACTTGATCGAGTTCTAATAAATATGGAGTTTTATCATAATGGTTTTCTAGTGTTTCTGTAGAAAGAGCAGGACTTAATTCAGATTTTACAGGGGGCAACTGAGCGGTATCTCCTATAAAAATCAATTTACAATTTTGTCCATTGTACACGTATTCCATTAAATCATCTAATAAAGAGCTTTTATCAAACAAAGCTACTTCTCCCGAACCGTCTGCAATCATAGAGGACTCATCAACAATAAAAAAAGTATTGGTGTGTTTGTTGGGTTGTTTTACAAAAGCCACATTCCCGTTTGCTTGTTTTTTGGGATGGTATATTTTTTTGTGAATGGTATATGCCTTTTTTTTAGAGTAGTTAGAAATGACTTTAGCTGCTCGTCCTGTAGGTGCCAATAGCACTGCTTTTTTTCCTACTTCCCATAAGTGATTTACAAAAGTACTCATCACCGTAGTTTTTCCAGTTCCTGCATATCCTTTTAATACAAAAATGGCATCCTTGTTTTTGTCAAAAGAAAAATCGGCCAATTGGTGAAGTAATTCTTGTTGGATTTGGGTAGGTTGAAAAGGGAACTTTTGGTTTAATTTTTTGTAAAACTCACTAGCTGATTTTATCATAAAAATTGTTTACACAAATATAAAGATTGAAAATGTGATAAAAGTTTTTATCAATCAAAAAAAATTGTAGATTTGTCAACGTTCATATAAAATTAATCTATAAAAATGATATTATTTATTCTTTTAGGTGTTGTAGTTGCAATTGCTATTGCCTTAATAGTTGTAAAATTTGTACCTGTAAAATTAACTCCTGTTATCTCAATTGTACTCTTAGGTGCAGCTGGTTACTTATCATACTTAATATACTCTGGAATTATGGAACCAATTAAGTTCCACAAAGAGAAAAAAGTACGTTATGCAAAAGTAATTAAACAATTAAAGTTAATTGCTGATGCTCAAGATGCTCACAACACGATATTAGGAAAATTTACAAGCAACGGAGAAGGATTGATAGAATTTATAGATACTGCTAAATTTCCAATTACCAATACTCGTATAGAAATTGTTGAAGAAAACAGAGGAACTTCTTGGTCTCCTTTGATGGTAGAGGTAGAAAAGAAAGTAACAGATACTGTAGGTTGGGAACCTGTAAGAGAAAAAGTATTTAAAGGACGTGACTACAAAAACATGTTAAACATTCCTGGTACTGACAAGCAATTTAATATAGAGACTTCTGCTATTTTAAGAGCAAACCAAGTTTTGGCTTCTGTGTTTGAAGTAAAAATTGACAAAGCTGAAGTTTTAGAAGGAATGAGCAAGTCTTTAATTAAACAAGAAAAAGAAGCTTTAGGAGGTGATGACATTCCTGGAGGATACATTGCCATTGGGTCTTTGGACGAAGTTACCGTAAACGGAAACTGGCCACCATTGTACGATGCCATGATTAAAAATAAAAATGAATAGAGACGTAAACAACTCTTTAAACAATATAAGTTTATCCATCCAACTCAGTTCGGATGGATTTTCTTTTTGTATCTACAATGCAACCAGTAAAGAGCCCCAACACTTTGGTCATTATACTTTTGAAACTGCCATTGTAACACCAACCGATTTATTGCATCAAGTTCAAACTATTTTTGAAAAAGATGAGTTACTGCAAAGTCATTACGATGCTATTTATCTAATACACCATAACAATTTAAACACCTTTGTTCCCAAAACACATTTTAACGAAGACTTACTACACCAGTACTTACAATATAGTGTTAAAACCTTTGAAAATGACTTTGTAAGCTACGATGATTTAGAAAATGTAGATGCTGCACTTTGCAATGTTTACATTCCTTTTGTAAACGTAAACAATTACTTGTTTGATGCGTTTGGTTCTTTTACCTACTTACACTCATCTACTGTTTTTTTACAAAATATATTGAAGCAGTATGCCCCTACGGATAAAAGCATGTTTGTAAATGTGTATCAAAACGATTTTCAATTATGTGTTGTTCAGAATAAAGAGCTTATTTTGTACAATCATTTTACATTTTCTTGTTCGGAAGACTTTGTGTATTATATTCTGTTTGTAGCCGAACAGCTAAAAATAAACCCGAATGAATTTGACTTGCATTTAATGGGAAACATCCATAAAGACGAGGCAAGTTACCAATTGTTGTACAAATATGTAAGAAACGTACACTTGCCATTTACAGCTAGTACTGAACGCACACACCTGAACTTAATTCAATTTTACTTATGAGAATTATCTCTGGAAAATATAAATCAAGAAGATTGGTAGCTCCTAAAAACCTACCTGTTAGACCTACAACCGATATGGCCAAAGAAGGATTGTTTAATATTTTAAACAACTGGTACCATTTTCATCAACTTAACGTTTTAGATCTTTTTGCTGGAACAGGAAATATTAGTTACGAATTTGCATCTAGAGGAACAGAGAATATTTTAGCTGTAGATCAGCATTCGGGATGCATCCATTTTATCAACAAAACAGCCAAAGAACTCGATTTTGATATTCAGACTTTAAAAGCAGATGTATATCCTTTTTTAGAAAATCACAAAGCCCAATACGATGTAATTTTTGCGGATGCTCCTTATGATTTTTCGGACGAACAATTTAACCGTATTGCAGATTTGGTGTTTGAAAATAATTTATTGGACGAACAAGGAACCTTAGTGTTAGAACACTCTTTACAAACCGATTTATCTAACAATACTTACTTTACCCAATCTAAACGTTATGGTAGCTGTGTGTTTAGTTTTTTTGAAAAATAGAATACATAAATAAAAAAATATACTATCCATAAAAATTATAAATAAAAATTTATATAAATCTTGTCGTATCTTTAAAAAGTTACTCACTTAAAAATATACGTCATGAGAAAACTTGGTTATTTTATACTTTCTTCGTTGCTTTTTAGTAGCTGTGCCGTAATAAAGCCAGGACAAGCAGGAATTAAGCAAACTTTAGGTAAATTTAAAGGAAAGGTAGAAACACAGGGAATTGTTTTTTACAATCCGTTGGTTAGTAAAGTGATTAAAGAATCTACACAAACCAACAACATCAAACTATTGCTAAGTCTTCCTAGCAAGGAAGGACTAAGCGTACAATCAGAAATTTCTATACTTTACCGACTAGAAACTAACAAACTAACTTCAGTATTAGAAAATTTAGGACAGAATTACGAATCTGTAATTACCAGCGTATTCCGATCTGCTGCTTCTGATGTTTGTGCTCAATTTTTTGCCAAAGACATGCACTCTGGTATGCGAGCTTCTATAGAAGCTGAAATTATGGAAAAGATGAAAACAAACTTACAAAAACAAGCTGATGGAATAGAATTGATTGCCGTGCTGATGAAAAGTATTCAGCTTCCTAAAGGATTGGCAAACTCTATAGAACGTAAATTACAAGCAGAACAAGATGCAATGCGTATGGAGTTTGTGCTGCAACAAGAAAAACTAGAAGCAGATCGAAAAATTATCAATGCGAAAGGAGAAAGAGATGCACAAAAAATATTGTCTGAAGGATTGACAGATCAAATTATAAAATTCAACACAATAGAGGCATTTAAAGAGCTGTCTAAATC
>NZ_AFPK01000047.1 GCF_000220525.1 Ochrovirga pacifica
ATGATTATTGGTTATGAATTAAATATTCGCAGCCAACCAATCTCCTACTTCAGAAGTTCCATAAGACTTACCTCCGTCGGCTAAATCTTCGGTTACAAATCCTTGTGCTAAGGCTTTATTTACTACTTCTCTGATCGCTTTTCCTTCTTCTTGCAGCCCAAAGTTTTCGAACATCATTGCTGCAGACAATACAGTTGCCATTGGGTTGGCAATGTTCTTACCTGCTGCTTGTGGGTACGATCCATGAATAGGTTCGAATAAGGCAATATCTGCTCCCATAGATGCAGATGGCATTAATCCCATAGAACCAGAGATTACAGAAGCCTCGTCTGTTAAAATATCTCCAAATAAGTTTTCTGTAATTAATACATCGTAAGAAGATGGCCATTGTACCAAACGCATCGCTACCGCATCTACAAACTCATAAGAAACCTCAACCTCTGGGTAATCAGCTTCTAACCCTTGTACTGTTTCTCTCCATAAACGAGAAGTTTCTAATACGTTTGCTTTATCAACACAACATAGTTTTTTAGAACGAGTCATAGCCAACTCAAATCCTTTACGAGCCAAACGAGTTACCTCTTCTTTAGTATACAAACAGTTATCAAAAGCTGTATCTCCGTTATCTTTTCTTCCTTTTTCTCCAAAGTAAATACCTCCTGTTAACTCACGTAAAAAAACCAAGTCAGTACCTTCAATACGCTCTTGTTTTAACGGAGATTTATCTAATAAAGAAGGGAATACAAATGTAGGACGTACATTGGCAAACAACCCTAAAGCTTTACGCATTTTTAATAAACCTTGCTCTGGACGAACTTTAGCTGTTGGATCGTTGTCGTATTTTGGATCTCCAATAGCCCCAAACAAAACTGCATCAGAAGATTTACAAATTTCATGTGTTTCATCTGGGTAAGGCTCTCCAACCGCATCGATAGCAGCTGCACCTGTTAAGGCTGGTTTCCAAGTTATTTCATGTCCAAATTTTGTAGCAATTGCATCAGAAACTTTTACTGCCTGATCAATTACTTCTGGTCCAATTCCGTCACCAGCTAATAATGCAATGTTTAATTTCATTTTTATTATAGTTTATAAAGTTTTAAAGTTTATATAGTTCTAAAGTTGCAAGCCTACTAACAAAAATTAACTTTCAACTTTCTAACCTTTAACTTTTAAACTCAAATTATATTCAACATTTTTTCTGTGGCCATAATTGCCGATACTGTTTGATCAGAATCCAATCCACGTGTTTTGTATTCTTTTCCGTTTAAGTTCCAAGTAATTACAGTTTCACACAAGGCATCCGAATGCGACCCCGGAGGAATACGCACTGCGTAATCGGTTAACCTTGGCAAGTCTAACTTTTTTTTCTGATAGATTTTTTTTAAGGCTTTTATAAAAGCATCGTACTGTCCATCACCACTTGCTGTTTCTTCAACCACTTCACCGTCAAAAGACAAAGCTACGGTAGTTGAAGGTCTTAATCCTTTGGCATGCGTTAACACATACGAAACGATGTTTACTTTTTTATCATCAATGGTATCCGAGTTCAACACATCTGAAATGATATAAGGCAAATCGTGCTGGGTTACCAATTCTTTTTTGTCTCCTAATTCAATTACTCTAGCAGTCACTTTTTTCAACTCTGCATCGGTCAATTGAATTCCTAATTCACTTAAATTTTTTTGAATATTGGCTTTCCCAGAGGTTTTTCCTAGGGCGTACTTTCTTTTTCGTCCAAAACGTTCTGGTAACAAGTCGTTGAAATACAAATTCTTTTTGTTATCTCCATCAGCGTGAATTCCTGCTGTTTGGGTAAATACATTCTCTCCAACGATAGGTTTACTTTCTGGAATTTTAAACCCAGTAAATGCCTCTACCAATTTAGACACTTTGTACAATGCCGTTTCGTTAACTTCTATTTTGTAAGCAGGCATAAAATCGTTTACACAAGCTACCACACTAGCTAACGGAGCATTCCCTGCACGTTCTCCCATACCATTTAGTGTTAAATGCAACCCATCTGCACCACCTTTAATGGCTTCCATGGCATTGGCTACACTTAAATCATAGTCGTTATGACAGTGAAAATCTAAATGCAAATTGGGATATTTTTGTTTGATTTCTTGCAAATATTCAAAAGACTCTTTAGGTGTTAAAATTCCCAAAGTATCTGGTAACATTACTCGTTTTACGGGTTGCTGCGCTATAAAATCTAGATATTGATACACGTAATTTCTAGAGTCTCTCATTCCATTAGACCAATCTTCTAAATACACATTGGTAGCAATACCTTTTGCTTGGGCTAGTTGAATGGTTTCTGCAATTTCAGAAAAATGTTCTTCTGGTGTTTTTCTTAGTTGATAAGTTAAATGGTTAAGAGAACCTTTGGTTAGTAAATTTTGCACTTTGGCTCCTGCATCTTCCATCCATTGTATAGAAGTTCCTCCATCAACAAAGGTCAATACTTCTATTTTATCTAAATGTTGTTGACTTGTAGCCCAATTGGTTATATTTTTTACTGCATTGAATTCTCCTTGAGATACACGAGCAGAAGCGATTTCAATTCGATCAACCTTTAGCTCTTCTAACAACAACTGTGCTATGGTAAGTTTTTCATTAGCAGCAAAGGATACACCAGAAGTTTGCTCTCCATCTCGGAGAGTGGTATCCATGATCTCTATTTTCTTCGTACTCATATCTTTCTTGGTCTTATTTTTAGAAATTTCATAATTTAACTACTGATTTACAATCAGTTTTTTGTAAAAAATCGATTTCTAAAAACACGGTGGGCAAATATAAAAAAAGCGTTTTATAAAATTTTGAACGAAACCAAAAAGTCTTTAAAATTCATCAACAAATTCCGTTTTTTTTCTAAACTCCCAAAAAGCATCAAAAATTAACAAACCTTAATGTTTTAATAGTACATAAAAATGTACTTCCAAAAAAAAATCCTCTAACAACTATGCACTAGCTGCTAGAGGATTTCTTCTTATTTTTTTAAACTTGCTATTTCTTAAGCACTTTCTTTACTATTACTTTATCTGCTTGATAAATTTTTATAAAATACATACCAGAGACATGTCTATTTAACGGAATAGAAGTACTTGGTAATTCTGTACTTGGAATGGTTAACAACAAACTTCCCGAACTGTTATAAACCTCTATTTTAGCTCCTATACTGGTCACAACATTAACAATTCCAGAAGTTGGGTTTGGCGTAACTGTATGAGTTATTTTTACAGGATTATTTGACAAGAATTCTTTGTGCTGCTCAATTTGAGGTGAAGCTGTATCGCAAGGGCTTACAGTAGCTCCAAAAAGACCATCCAAACTTTTTTCACTTATCAATGATGGCCTTTTAGCGTTAGTCCATCCAGGAGCACTAGTAGGTGTATGGTCTGATAATTTATAGAATGCATTTGGAGAATCAATTAGTATTTTTGCAATTCCCGAAGTACTAATTCCATTTCCTCCTCTTCTTAGGTTGACGTATGAATTATTTGTTTTAGCTATTTTAACTCCAAAACATCCATTTTCTGATGGACTTTTACCTCCGCAATTACATCCATCTATAGAAGGGTCTGCAGAATATTTTATGACCGCAAGTGTTTTTCCCGAAACTGTCTCCATGTCATCATTTATAGTTCCATCTGTTTGCTTGGCTGCTAAGATAGTTTTGGTTGCCTGGTCGTAAAACTTGTAGAACTTGCTTTTTACCTGAGCATCATTTCCTCCTTTTCCTTGTATTTGTTTTAACTTAACATTAGCAAAAGTTCCTTTATAGGTATTGATATCTGCTATTTTTACAAAAAAACCTAGCGAGTTTCCGTTATTACCAAACTTTTCAAACTGCTTATTGGTAACCAGATTATTAAAACTGTTTTTGCTCATCAAAGCACTGTTAATATCGCTTACTTTAATATCCTTATCATCTTCAAATCCTTTATCTAACCTTACTGTAAATACTGTTCCTTCTGAAGATGCATCCGAAATATCTACACACCCTTGTTCTACATTGTGCGGAGAAACATCCACACAAGACAGACCGTTAATTGCTTTAATTCCTCTACCATATATACCGTCTACAGTTTTATCTTTTGTAATAATAGCTTTGTTTAATCCAGTTTCTATTCTTAAAGGAACTCCTCCCGTTCCTTCTAAATTTTTAAATAACAAACCAACACCTGCTTGTATTTGCACAATTCCGTAACCTCCATGACCATTGTTTGCCGAAATATTTTTAATCAATCCTTGTTCTGGTGTTCTGTCTTTTTCTGGGTAAACAGAAGTAGACAATATAGATTTAAAATGATTTTTTTCTCCAGCATCGTTAAAGCTAAACGTTAGTGTAGAAATTCTAGAATAGTTGTCCACAATATTAAAATTCGCAATTTTAAAATTCTCTGCATTGGCCACTGTTATAAAACTTTCTCCTGACAATGCATCTGTTTTTGTAATTGTTCCTGTTTTTTGTAGTGGAGTAAGCTGCCTTAATTGTACGGTAAATCTTTTGGTTATGTCGTCTTCATCGCCATTAGAAGTAAAGGTAAAATTACTTACCCTTGCCCCTGTTTTCCCTACTGAAAACATACTTGCATTTTTTTGGGTGTTCAATCCATTTCTATTGGTTTTTAAAACCACATTGGCTCCTACACGAATATGTGTATTGCTTTTGATTTTTACATCTTTAAAGTAAAAAGTGTTTTTAGATCCATCGGCTAATAATTTTATTTTTTTACCTGGATTGTTGTCAATCAATGTCTGCAAAGCATCAGAATCTGTGTTGTTCTCTAGACCGCTTGGTTTTAATGTTACAGAACCGCTAGGGCTGGCACCGTTGTAAAATTCACTTTCATTACTAGCATTCATTCCACAAGGATTAGCTACTTGAGCTTTGGTACTTACATGAAGTAACAACACATAAAACACTAATGATAGTTTTTTTAGATTTTTCATAAAATATTTGGTTTAAGTTAGGTTTTTGACAGATTCACTTTATAAAAAATAAAGATTCTCTAATTCTCAAATCTATAACTCATCTAAAAATCTTATGTTTTTCTGCGTACATATTTTGTCTTTACGTACGCTAACAGACATCTGTCTTAAATATTTGTGGTTATTTTAAATCTCCTAAAAGCAATGCTACACCTACACCATAGTAAGTTTCTGGCTGGGTAAAGTGAAGTGATGGAGTTACTTTAATCCCAACCACATTGTATAATGGAAACTCAATAGCTGGGGCAATAACAATTCCAAAAGCAGAATAGCTGTTATCATCATAGTCATATTCATACCCCTATCTTACTTCATCGTAACGTGTTTTTCTGTAGTTTTTTGGTTCTTCTACAAGGTTATATGCCAATCCTACCTGAAGATTTAACCTGCTTCTTCTGTTTTTATCAAAATTATAGATTCTACCCACTAACAAACGGTGCGATAAAACAACATCCAAATCAAAATTAAACCAATCCTCAGAAGACACCATGTCATCAGGCCTTTGGTTTGCATAATTTAGCTGGAGTTGTTGCGCTATTGTAAAAGAATATTTGTCTTTATAAATGTAATTAACATCCCAAAACATACCTAGGTAATTTCCCATTTCCAAACCTCCAGATAGGTATATGGCACGTGTTTTTTTGGGCGTTGATTTGCAGTGCTACTAAGGATAAGCACACGATTAGCAAATTTTTCATTTTTTGCTTGTAAGTTACTGTTTTTCATAAAAAAAAGNT
>NZ_AFPK01000046.1 GCF_000220525.1 Ochrovirga pacifica
TTTGATAGCATACAACACGCCAAAAAAGCAACAAAAAGTGCTATTAATCTATACAACCAAATAATATTACACGCATTTTTAGATTATAAAACACCAAATAGGATGTGTTTAAAAACAGCCTAAATTCAATTTTAACCTGTAGCCATATTTTAGGACTAGACATTATGAGGCTGAACTTTAGTCCTCTTTTTATTCACAATAAAAGCCCTCTGTACTATTTCCCCATCAAACCGGGTAAAAACATGCTTATTTGTGGAATAAAAGTAACTAAGAGTAAAACAATAACCATAACCGCTAAAAAAGGCAATAAGGGCTTAATAACTTTACTCACTTCTACACCAGCAACTCCACTACCAATAAACAGCAGGGTTCCCACTGGAGGAGTACATAGGCCAATACATAAATTAAGTACCATTACAATACCAAAATGTACAGGATCCATCCCTATTTCTGTAACAATTGGCAAAAAGATAGGTGTAAAAATTAACACCGCTGGAGTCATGTCCATAAAAGTTCCTACAATTAGCAAAGTAATATTAATGGCCACCAGCATCATAACAGGATTGTCAAAACTAGAAAGCATAAATCTTGATATCATTTGCGGAATTTCATTATAAGCAAATAGCCAAGACAAAGCCATAGAAGTACTAATTAAAAACATGACAACAGCTACGGTTTTAGAACTTTTTACAATAACAGTTCCCAAATCCTTTATTTTCATTTCTTTGTAAGCAAAACTCAACACCAAAGCATAAACTACGGCAATTACTGCACCTTCTGTAGCTGTAAACACACCAAATACAATTCCGCCAACTACCACAATAATCATTAAAATACTTAAAATAGCTTTTCTAAAATCTTCCCATAATTGAGAAAAAGGTACACGATCTTCTTTAGGAAATTTGTTTTTTACAGCTACCATAGCAGCCCAAACAATAAAAGCCAACCCTAATAAAATCCCTGGCAAATATCCTGCTAAAAACAGGGCTTCTACAGAGGCTGTTCCTGCACTTGCCAAAGCAAAAACAATCAACACATTACTTGGTGGAATAATCAGTCCTACCGTAGAAGAAGTAATATTTAACGAAGCACTAAAAGGCTTTGGATAGTTTTCTTTTTCCATTCGTTTAGACAAAATACCTCCAATAGCCGAAGCCGATGCTGCTGCTGAACCTGAAACAGCACCAAAGAACATGGCCGAAATAATATTTACATACAGCAATCCTCCGGGAAAACTTCCTACCAAAGATTTGGAAAAATTCACCAAACGATTGGCAATACCTCCACTATTCATTATATCCCCTGCCAATATAAAAAAAGGAATAGCTAACAAAGCAAAACTATCAATACCTGTAGTCATTTGTTGCATAATAGTAGTAACAGCAGGCAACCAAGGCAAACTAATTAACAAAGTAATGGTGGTGGCAATACCTACACTATAAGAAACAGGTACTTTTAACATCAATAAGGCAAACAATATCACAAATAAAGTGATAACTCCTACAACGGCAATACTCATAATGATCTATTTTTTGGGTTAGAAATCTCTTTCTTATGATTTCTTGTATAATGAATAATATGGAAACTACTAAAGAATAATATTACGAAGCCACAAATAGGCACTATGCTATACACATAACCTACTGGTAAACCTAACGATGGTGATAACTGACCTAATTTAAGTGTAATGTTTACCAAATTGACCCCTCCTATCACCATTACAAACAAAGCAAAAAACATAATGCTAAACTCAATAAACAAACTCAACACATATTTGCCTTTAACACTAAACTTTTCATAAAAAAAATCTATCGCCATTTGTCCTTTGTAACTTCTAGAATAGGCCGTAGCAATAACTGCCAACCAAATAAGTAAAAAACGAGATAGCTCTTCTGTAAATCCAGAGCTAATTTTTGCATAACGAGCAATAACTTGCCATACCACATCTATAACCAAAACAATGAATATAGCTACCAATAGCAGTTCCAATACTCTTTTTATTCCGTTAAATAACTTTTCCATTTTACTTTGTGTTTTGAATTGCTTCTACCAGGTTTCCAAAAGATTTCTTTTTAAACTCTTCAATAATTAATTGAGTTTTTTCTCTAAACGGTGCTTTGTCTGGTCGATAAATATGCACCCCGGCTTTTTCTATGATGCTTAGCCCTTGGTTTACGGATGCTTCCCAAAATTTCTTTTGCGCTTGAGCTGATGTATTTGCTGCTTTATACACCCATCGTTTTTCTTGCTCAGACAATCTTTCTAAGGTTTTAGTTCCTATAATTAACACATCGGGTATGTAAGTGTGCTCATCATAACTGTAATGCTTACACACCTCAAAATGACGAGACGTAACGAAGGAAGGAATATTGTTCTCTGCACCATCTACCACCCCTTGTTGCAAAGCCGTATAAAGCTCTCCATAAGCCATTGGGGTAGGCGAAGCATTTAATGCACTTACCATTTTTACCGCTGTAGGGTCATTCATTACTCTAATTTTTAACCCTTTTACATCTTCTGCCGAGTTTAAAGGTTTGTTTACCGTATAAAAACTTCGAGCTCCAGCATCGTAAAAACACAAACCTCTTAACCATCTATCATCACCTTTAGCTAAAAGTGTTTTGCCTATATCACCTTCTAATACTTTAAAGCAATGTTCTTTGTCTCTAAAAATGTAGGGAATACTTACAGCTCCGTATTCTGGCACAAAGTTGGCCATGGTAGCAGCACTTACTTTAGTCATGGCAATACTTCCTATTTGAAGTAACTCTAACGCTTCTCGTTCTCCTCCTAATTGTCCATCAGGATAAATTTTTACCGTTAACTTACCCTTTGAAGCTTTGGCTAATTCTTGTTGAAAAACCACAATTCCTTTGTGTACAGGGTGCGAAATCGGTAAACTGTGAGCTAAGGTCAGCGTTTTGGTATCTTTTAGCTCCGAACAGGAGACCAAAAAAAACACACAAATCAAATAAAAATATACTCTCATAACTATGTTTTAAGTAGCTGCATGGGCAACTTTTTTGAATATTTATACTCTTAAAATTTAAAATAATTTACAGCGTTGTTAAAGCAAATATCTTCAACCATTTTTCCTAAAAACTCCATGTCATTTGGCAATTCTCCATTGATAACATCTTGGCCTATTAGTTGACATAAAATTCTTCTAAAATATTCGTGCCTAGGAAAAGATAAAAAACTTCTACTATCGGTCAACATCCCAACAAAGCGACTTAACAAACCAATATCTGATAAAACTTGTAATTGTTTTTCCATTCCGTTTTTCTGATCTAAAAACCACCAAGCTGCTCCCCATTGCATTTTACCCGGCACATCACTGCTTTGAAAATTCCCCATCATGGTTGCAAAAACCTCGTTATGTGCTGGGTTTAGATTGTAAGTAATAGTTTTAGCCAATTGATTTTCACTATCCAACCGATTAAAAAATTTAGATAATTGACTGGCAAAATTGTAATCTCCTATAGAATCACATCCAGCATCGGCTCCAAAAGAAGCTATCAATCTAGAGTTGTTATTTCTGATAGGCCCCAAATGAAATTGTTGTGTCCAATCTTTATCAGCATACATTACAGACAAGCTGTATAAGATACAAGAACGATACTGGTTGTTTTCTTCTGTTGATAAGTTTTCTCCTTTGATTCTTTTTAAAATAGCATCATTTACAATAGCTTCATCAAAATCATCAAAGATCAAAGGGCCTGTTAGTCCAAAATCTGACAAACGACATCCTACCTCAGCAAAAAAGTCTACTCTTTGTTGTAATGCTTCTTTTAAAGAAACCAAATCATTAATCTCAACTCCTGATATTTTCGCTAATTTCTGAATGTAAGCAACAAATCCATCTCCTTCAATATTTACGATATTGTCTGCTCTAAAGGTTGGCAATACCTTGGTGTCAAAATCATTTTCTGCAATGTAGATATGCCATTTTAAATCATCTGTAGGATCATCTGTAGTACAAACCACTTTTACATCCGCTTGATTTAACAAGTCTTGCGGAGTTGTGCTTTGAAGTTTTTTGCTGGTTTGTTCATAAATAGCTTTACAAGTAGAGGGTTGCAAAATATCGGTAATACCAAAATACTTTTTCAACTCTAAGTGTGTCCAATGAAACAAAGGGTTTCGTAAGGTATAAGGTACGGTTTCTGCCCATTTTTCAAACTTCTCATATGCACTAGCATTTCCAGTAATGTATTTTTCTTCTACTCCATTGGCACGCATACCTCTCCATTTGTAATGATCTTCTGCCAACCAGGCTTCTGTTATATTGGTAAAAGGTTGATTTTTGGCAATCATTTCTGCCGAAAGGTGATTGTGATAATCAACAATAGGCATTTGGGCTGCGTGGTTATGATATAATATTTTTGCGGGTTCATTATGCAGCAAAAAATCGTCGTTCATAAAATTTGGATCGTTCTTTATACTGCTCATCTTACAAACTTCTTTTGATTCCTAATTCCAAACCTCTTAATTCTGCCAACCCTTTCATTCTACCCAAAGCTGTATAACCACAATACGCTTTGTTATTGATAAGATCATCAATTATTTGGTGTCCATGATCGGGTCTCATCGGCAACTCAATCCCTCTTTTGGCTTCTATTTTAGCCACTGCTTTTACCACCTGATACATATCACTAGATCCGCCCAAATGCTCATCTTCAAAAAAGCTTCCATCTGCTTCTCTACGCACATTTCTTAAATGTAAAAAGTGAATTCTGTCTCCAAACTTCTCTATCATTTTAGGCAAATCGTTGTTCGGATTTGCTCCTAAAGAACCTGTACAAAAAGTAATTCCATTAGAAGGGCTATTAACAAACCCTACCAAATCATCCAAATCTGCTTCAGATTTAATAATTCTTGGCAAACCTAATATATCCATTGGTGGGTCGTCTGGATGGATAGCCATAACAACACCATTTTCTTCGGCTACAGGAATTACTTCATTCAAGAAAAAAGACAAATTGTTTTTTAAATCTTGATGAGAGTAACCATCGTACTGAGCAATCATGGCTTTAAATTCGTCCATTGACAAGTCATCTACTGTACCTGGCAATCCCTTTAATATACAATCCGACAAACGTTTTTTTTCTTCTGATGACATCTGTTTAAAATAAGTTTCTGCCTTTGCTAAAACCTCAGCAGTATAATCATTCTCTGCTCCTTTGCGCTCCATCAAATACATCTCAAAAACGGCCATTTCTACTTTGTCAAAACGTAAAGCTGTAGCCCCATTTGGCAATGTCCAAAACAATTGTGTACGTGTCCAGTCTAACACTGGCATAAAATTGTAGCAAATGTTTTTTACACCACAAGCCGCTACATTTTTTATGCTTTGTTTGTAATTTTCTATGCGTTGCAAATAGTCTCCCTTTTGCAACTTTATATTTTCATGAATGGGAATACTTTCAATAAAATCCCATGTAAGACCTGCTGCTTCTATGGTATTTTTAACTTTCTGAATTTCTTCAATTCCCCATACTTCTCCATTTTTAATATGATGCAATGCTGTTACTACTCCTGTAGCACCTGCTTGTTTAATATGAGCTAACTGAACAGAGTCAGTTTCTCCAAACCATCTAAATGTTTGTTTCATTTTAATTTCTTTTTAAATCTTTTAATTTAACCAATTGCAACAATTCTTTGACAACCTTTGGGTGTTGAGCAATCACATTATTTGTTTCAAAAGGGTCTTTTTTATGATTAAATAACTCTATGGGCTTATTGGCTTTAAGCGTTAACCGGTACGTATGATTTCGAATACTACAGGCATCATTTCTATAAGCAAAAGCCACGTGACCTTTTTCTTTTGGATTTCTCAACAAGGGTTTCAAAGATACTCCGTCTGCAAAAGCAGGTATTGGCAAATCTGTCAAGTCACATAGCGTTGGAAAAATATCTACCGTTTCAACAATAGCTTTTGTTCCTTTTCCTTTTTTACGTACTGATTTATCGACAATAATTAATGGTGAATGCAAAGCTTCATCAAACAAGCTATGTTTTCCCCATATGGCATGATCCCCTAAACTCCAACCATGATCTCCCCACAATACAATAACTGTGTTCTTATCTAGTCCTGTTTCCTTTAGTTTATCTAATACTTTACCTACCTGTGCATCTGTATAGGTAACGCAAGCAGCGTAATGCTTTTTAACCTCGTTGGCAAAATTCTTATCATCTCTTGGGTCTTTATCCAATCGATTGTATTTCATGAATTCACCTGAGGCATGCCATGTAGAATTCCAAACTGGTTTTTCAGGAAACGGAGCATCGGGAATCTGAACTCCGTTGTAAATATCGTAATATTTTTTGGGAGCACCAAAAGGTAAATGAGGTCTGATAAAACCCACAGCAAAAAAGAATGGCTGCTTATTTTCTCTTAGTTTTTCTAGTGTTTGGATAGCTGCATTGGCAATATGACCATCAGGATAGGTCGTATCGTCCCCTTCTTTGGATTGAAATACAGCCATATTGCTTGCATTTTTTCTTGTTTCTCCGTTTGCAAGTCCATGCATTGCTCCTTGTGGACTCTTCCATTGTGCGTAAGGAATCCAACTTTTATCCCAAGCACCTGGCATTTCAATCTCATTAGGATCGTTCCAGCCTTTTCCACCTCTTCCTCCAGGATGGTGAGACACTTTTCCGAGAGCTAGCGTTGTATATCCGTGTTGTTTAAACCAATCTGGCATACTTGGTAAAACAGTATTCGGATTTTCTTTCATCTTTTTCTGTCTTCTAAACAACGCTGCATTTGCATTTTTAAAAGTTCCAGTAGTTTCGTACAAGCCTGTAAGCATGGTATAACGGGACGGTCCGCAACTTGGAGCATTTACATAATGATTGTAAAAAGCTCTTCCATTTTTAGCCAAAGCATCCATATTTGGAGAAACTATATAATCTGCTCCAAACGATTTAAGCTCAGGGCGTAAATCATCCACACAAATTAACAACACATTCTTTTTTTGCTGTCCGGATATAGACGAAAAAGATAAGATTGTTACAATAGCAATAACTATTTTATTCGTTTTAAGTCTCATCTTTATACACCGCTAAACGCACTAAAACCACCATCTATAGGCACCACAATTCCAGTTACAAAACTTGCTGCATCGCTTAACAACCACTGTACGGTTCCATTAAGTTCTTCCGATTTTCCAAAACGTTTCATAGGTGTGTTTTGTATAATGGTATTTCCTCTATCGGTATAAGAACCATCTTCATTTGTTAGCAAACGTAAGTTTTGTTTCCCTATAAAAAATCCAGGAGCAATGGCATTTACACGAATTTGGTCTCCGTGTCTTAAAGCAAATTCGGTTGCCAACCATTTGGTAAAATTGTCTATTGCCGCTTTAGAAGCAGAATATCCTACAACTCGGGTTAAAGCTTGAGCAGCTGCCATAGAGGATACATTGATAATGCTCCCTTTTCCCCCTGCAACAATTTCCTTTCCAAAAACCATACAAGGCAAAACAGTTCCGTCCAAATTCAGTTCAGAAACTTTTCTAAAATCTTTCATTTGCAAATCAAAGATAGATTTGTCTGGACCAATAGTTGCTCCAGGCATATTCCCTCCTGCTGCATTAATCAAACTATCTATTTTCCCCCATTGTTTTATGATTTTATTTTTGACTGTAACCAAAGCTTCTTCATTTAACACATCGCAAGCAAAACCAATTACCTGATCACTTATTTGCCTAAGTTCTAACAACTTATCAGCAACGGTTTGTTCACTTCTACTAATAATTACCACTTTAGCGTTTTCTTTTAACAAGTGTGCTGCAATACTCCCCCCTAGTACTCCTGCACCACCAGTAACAACAATTACCTGATGTTGGATATTAAATAATTCTGTCATTTTTTGTTTTGTTTTTTTCGTGTACGTACACGAAATTAATCATTTATTTAAATAAATTACAAATTTCGTGTTTTTTTTAAATTACTTTTGTAGTTTATGTTGCGCTAATAAACCTTTAATAATAAGCTTTTGAATAGAATTAAAGACATTGCAAAAAAAGCAAACGTATCGGCAGGAACTGTAGATAGAGTAATCCATAATCGAGGAGGAGTTTCTGAAAAAACACGTGTTAAAATTTTAAAAATAATTGAAGAAAATAATTATACTGTTAACCCAATAGCAAGTATTTTAGCTTCTAAAAAAAAGTTTACCATTGCAACTTTGCTTCCAAGAGCTACATCCAATAACGATTTTTGGCAGAGTCCTAAAGAAGGCGTTATAGCTTCTGCTGATGAAATTCATAGTTTGGGAATAGACGTTCTTCATTTTGAATTTGATCAGTTTCGTCCTGAAAGTTATATAGAAGCATTTTACAAATTGTTAGAAAGCGACCCCAGTGCAGTTCTACTTGCTCCTGTTTTACACAAAGAAACCATAGAAATTATACACTTATTAGACCAAAAAAAGATTCCGTACGTTACCATTAATGCCGAAACTGAGGGTCTTAATAACCTATCGTATATAGGACAAAACTCTTACAAAGGTGGCTACCTTGCTGGTAAGTTAATGAATTGGGTACTGCCACCAAACGCTACTATTTTGATTGTGGAAATAAGAAAAAACATAGACAACCACAAGGCTATCACCAATAGAATTAAAGGATTTAAAGCCTATTTTGATGAACATAAAAAAAAGAAAAGCATTCAACATATTACCATAGACCAGCTAGACAATGAGAATTTCGTAAATCAATCTTTAGCTACTTTTTTAGAAGAGTATCCGCAAACAAAAGGTATTTTTGTTCCTTCTAGTAAAGCGCATCATATTGCTAAAAGTATTCAAATTTTAAAACGTAAGGATATAGAAATTGGAGGCTTTGATACTACGCCCCAAAATATAGATTTTTTAAAAAACGAACATATCGATTTTCTAATCAGTCAAAAACCCTATCAACAAGGCTACGAAGGAATTAAGTTATTATTCAATTACTTAATTCATAAAAAAGAACCTTTAAAAAATTACTTCCTTCCTATAGAAATTGTATTAAAAGAAAATGTAGACTACCACTAAAAAAGAGTTTCTGCAATCTGTTTTTATAGCTAAATGTAATGCTTTATATTTGCCCGATTACTTTTTAGAAAACAGATAATTATGAACACTATAGAAAATTTTAAAGCATACGTTGCGCAAGTAGAAGCAACAGAAGGGTATACAAAACCATTGGCATTTGGGTTGGGAATTCGCCGCTCTAAAGGAGACAAGGTATTGGATGTTAACTTTCCTGGAATTAACTGGAATACTGCTTTTGGAACTGCTGCCTTGTTACAAGATGTAGTAAATTATAAAGGAAGCGATAACGGATATGTAACCGTATCTAAAGAACAACTACAAAAAGCGTTTGATAATTTTGCAGCGTTTCATGGGGAAATAGAAAAACATCCAAACATTATCTTAATTCAGCAACTGCTAGAAAACTACAATCAACCTACTACTACGTATCAGGAAATTGATGTAGTAGCTTACTTTTTGTTTGACAAAGATCAGCCTGTAGCCGATGCTGTAGAAGGTTATTTTAAATTGCAATGTTTGTCGCAATTACACGTGCAACCTCATGGATTGTCTTTAGAGGGTGTGTTTGGAAAACTAAACAACATTGCCTGGACCAACCATGGACCTATTTTGCCAGAGGATATTAGTGCAGAAAGAATAAAAGCAACTTTTAAAGGAGAAAACATTGTTGTTTCTCATGTAGATAAATTCCCTTACATGGTAAACTACCACGTACCTAACGGAGTTCGTATTGCTAGCGGATCTCAAGTAAGATTAGGAGCTCACTGTGCCGTAGGAACTACAGTAATGCCAGCAGGATATATTAATTTTAACGCAGGTACCAAAGGAAATGCCATGATTGAAGGTCGTGTTTCTGCTGGAGTCGTAGTAGGTCATGATTCTGATTTAGGAGGAGGAGTTTCTATTATGGGAACTTTGTCTGGTGGTAATAAAAATGTAATTTCTATTGGAGATAAATGTTTGTTAGGAGCTAACTCTGGTACTGGTATTTCATTAGGTTTTGGATGTACAATTGCTGCAGGGGTTTATGTAACTGCCGCTGCAAAAGTATGGATGTACAATGCTGATAAATTACCCATAGATATTGATGGAAACATTGTTGAAGAAGGTGAAAACATTGTTAAGGGAGCAGAGTTAAACGGTAAAGAAAAATTATTATTCTTATTAAACTCAACCAACGGACACTTAGAATGCCGTCCCAACCCAAAAACAATTGAGTTGAACGAAGCTTTGCACGTAAAAAACTAGTTCAATTTTTAACCCCATTATACAAATCCCTATTTTTGAGAAACTCAAAAATAGGGATTTTCTATTCTACCTGTTTTTCAACAACTTAATGGGTAAAATATAATTATATTTGTGTAACTACTAACTAAATTACACACTTATGGATTTTTTAATTGATTTGGCTATAGCAGCAGCTGCAGGATGGGCCGCTAGTTTTTTATTTAAGAAAGATCAATTTGGCTTTTTAGGTTATTTAGCCATAGGAATTATTGGAGGTTTTATAGGTCAGTTTACTTTTAAGTACTTTAGAATTAACATTATTGGAGGTTTTTTTGGGCAATTTTTATATGCTTTGGCAGGGGCTTTGCTACTACTATTTGTAATGAGCTTGTTTAGGGGCAAAAGCAAAAAATAACATTCCTAAAGTAAAAACCAAGAATTATCTTGATGATATTTATCATTATCCTTAAATTAGCATAAAAAATTAAATGTTATGGACTTTTTTATTACAATCTTACTAGCAGGGCTAGCAGGATGGCTGGCTAATTTACTATATACAGATATAGAATTATCTCCTATTGTCTATTTTTTTATAGGTATAATCGGGGGGGTTGTTCTTAGCTCTATTTTTAAATTATTCGACATCCCTTTTTTAAACGGTTATTTTGGCGATTTTGTTTTTTCTTTTTTAGGTGCATTACTGGTTTTTCTTGCCATTAATGTTTCTGCAAGATTTAGAAAAAACGAAGACGAGTAAATTAACTTAACCTACCCTTTTTTACCTTTTGCTTATACAAATACAGTATTTTTGTTGTATGGTAAAAGAAATTCAACTACGTGTTAAGCTGCAAGAAGAAAACAAATCTAATATTTTAGAAATAAAAGCAGCACAGTGGCTAAGCATTGCAGTAAAAGATATTACTGCTGTTAAAGTTTTACGAAAGTCTATAGATGCTCGTAAGCCACAAATCTATTTTAACTATAAAGTATCTGTATATATAAAAGAACCAGCTCCTAAGCAGTCTGAATACAAATTCAATTACCAAGACGTATCTAACAAGCCCAAAGTACATATTGTAGGCTTTGGTCCAGCGGGTATGTATGCAGCTCTTAGATGTATTGAGTTAGGATACAAACCCATAGTACTAGAAAGAGGAAAAAACGTTCAAGATAGACGTAGAGATTTACGTCAAATCAATCAGTTTCATCAAGTTAATGAAGATTCTAATTACTGTTTTGGTGAAGGAGGTGCTGGAACCTATTCTGATGGGAAACTATACACCCGAAGCTTAAAACGTGGTGATGTTCGTAGAATTTTTGAAAACTTAGTGTATCACGGTGCTACAGCGCAAATTCTAATCGATGCACATCCGCATATAGGAACTAATAAGTTGCCTAAAATTATAGCACAAATTAGAGAAAATATTATACACTATGGTGGTGAAGTCCACTTTGAAAGCCGTGTTATTGACATCGTAACCAAAAATGATAAAGTACAAGCAATTCGCTTACAAAATGGTAAAGAAATGAGTTGTCGAGCGTTGATTTTAGCTACAGGTCATTCTGCCAGAGATATTTATGAATTACTACATCAAAAAGAAATTGCTTTGCAAGCTAAATCTTTTGCAATGGGAGTTCGTGTAGAACATCCACAAGAAATTATTGATACCATACAATACCATTGTAACGGACAAAGGCATGAACTACTACCTGCTGCTGCATATAGTTGGGTAGAACAAGTACGTGAACGTGGTGTATATTCTTTTTGTATGTGCCCTGGTGGTTTTATAGTTCCTGCCGCTACCGCCAATGGAGAGGTGGTTGTAAATGGTATGTCTCCTTCTAAACGAAATAATATTTATGCTAATTCTGGTATAGTAGTAGAAATTAATGCAGAGAAAGATTTGCTTAAGTACGAAAAGTATGGACCTCTAAAAGGATTGCAATATCAAAGAGATTTAGAGCGTTTGGCTTTTACATCTGGAGGAAGAACCCAAACAGCACCTGCACAGAGATTGACAGATTTTATTGATGGTAAATTGTCTCCTGAATTGAATCCAACATCGTATCAACCTGGACTAAACTCTGCACCTTTACACTCTTTATTGCCTAAAGGAATTGGTGGGAAATTAAGAAAAGGATTTGCACAAATTGGAGCAAAAATGCATGGATACAACACCAATTTCGCGAATATTGTGGGAGTAGAATCAAGAACGTCATCTCCTGTAAACATTCCTAGAAAATGCAACTTAGAACATCCCGAAATACAAGGTTTGTTTCCTTGTGGTGAAGGAGGGGGATATGCAGGAGGAATTATTTCTGCAGCCATGGATGGTGAACGTTGTGCTGAAGCCGCTATTGAAAGCTTACGATAGACCTTATAGCTACATTTTTTTTGATTATTATCAATTAGTAGTATTCCTAAACATAGGTTCCCTTTTTTAACAGCTTTTATTAAACTGGAATGCCTTAATTTGTGTAGTAAATAGCAAGATTGCTATTCTATTGTAAGTTTCAAATTGTTAACATGAAAACCAAAACAACATCACAGAAAGAAAAATGGCTTTTAATTGCAATGATTTTGAGTATGTGTACTTGGGGAACTAGCTGGACAAGCGCTAAAATTTTAGGAAACTATACTTCCTCTATCAACCTATCTTTCTTACGTTTTTTATTAGTTCCCCTGTCATTACTACCCATTGCTTTTTTCACCAACACTCCTTTAAAAGTAAAACAAAAAGGATGGTTTCATGTTATTGGAGCTTCTCTATTTATTCTCCTATATACCTTGTTTTTCTTTAAAGGTGTTCATGTAGGTTTTCCAGGAGCTGGTGGAGTACTAGTAACCACTATCAATCCAATTTTTGCTTATATAATTGGCTTATTTTTAAGTAAAGTATTTCCCAAAAAGCAAGAATATTTGGGATTAGGTCTAGGATTTATTGCTGGTTTGGTTTTACTTAAAATTTGGTCTAATACCCAGCAAATTTTTGATTTAGGCAATGTATTTTTTTTACTTGCAGCTTTAGTATGGGCATTAATGAGCAAAATTAGTTCGCATGCCAATAAATTTGGGAATGCTGTTGGTTTCAGTTTTTGGGTGCATTTATTTACCCTATTTGTACTTTGTTTTATTATTGATTTTAAAGTATTATTTCGTGATTTAAATAATGCTGATAACATTTTCTGGTTCAATGTTATCTATTTTGGAGTTGTAAACTCTGCAATAGCTACTACTTGTTTTCTATTTGTATCTGCTAGAATTGGTGCCGAAAAAGCTAGTACATATATTTTTATTGTACCAAGTACTGCTGTATTAACTTCTTGGTTTTTTACTGGTGAAACTATTTTATGGAATACAATTGTAGGTGGAATTCTGGGGATTTTTGCAGTATTTATTATCAATGGAAAATTTAGGAAAAAGAAAACCAAAGTGAATCTAACTAGAAATATCGCCCGCTAATGTTAGTATTTATTTTGTAAAAATCCCCATTCTTTCGGCTCTTTTCTCCCAGCTTTTTCTGGCTAGACTTTGCAAGTCTGCTATTTGATCGCTCTCGTCCATAATTTCTAAACCTAACAAAGTTTCTATCACATCCTCTTGTGTTACTAAACCACTTACCGTACCGTATTCATCTACTACCAAAGCAATGTGCTCTCTTTGTTCAATTAGTTTTTCAAACAGGTTAGGAATTGGCAAATCTCTATTGGTTATCATAATACTTCTCTGAATACTAGCTATGGTTTCTTCTCCTTTTCCATCAATAATGGCTCTTAGTAATTGATCCTTTAAAAAATATCCAGTAATGTTGTCTGGGTGATCTGTATAAATAGGAATTCTAGAAAATATGATGTTCTTATTCTCATCAAAAAAAGACTGAATTGTTTGCGATGCATCTGCCGTTTTTATTACAATTCTGGGAGTCATAATATGCCTTGCTTTTACTTCTTTAAACCCTAAAAGATTGCGTATAACTCTGCTTTCATTTTCTAAAAAAACACCTTCTTGTTCTGCAATATCTGTCATTGCCGAAAAATCTTCTCGGCTTAACACACTTTCTCCGTGTGCTCCTTTTCCAAACATTTTGGTAAACAGTTGTAGCATCCAAATAATTCCTGTGTATTTACAAATAAAAATTAATAGATTTAAAGCTTTGGTAGTAAATCCTGCTAAAGATTTCCAATAAGTCGCTCCAATTGTTTTGGGTATAATTTCTGAAGCTACCAAAATTAAAATTGTCATAATTGCAGAAACAACAAACACACCATTTCCTTGGTCATTAAATATTTTTTTGGCTTGTGCTCCTACCAAAATTGCACCTACAGTATGTGCAATGGTGTTAATGGTCAGAATGGCTATTAACGGTTTGTCTACATCATTTTTTAGTACTTCTAAATCTTGTGCATAAGATTTATTTTCACTTTTTTGAACGTTGATGAATGTTGGAGTAACACTTAACAATACGGCTTCTAAAATTGAACATAAAAAGGAAAAAAAAACGGACAAAAGTGCGTAAATAATAAGTAATGTCATATGGATGGTTTTGGTAAAAATAAAAAAACCTCAAGAGAATTCTTGAGGTTTTTAATACGAATTTTAATGCAAATCTATTGCTAACTATTTCTGTATTAAATACTAGTTACAGTCGCTTTTTTTGCTTCTTTCTTCTCTCCATCAAATCCTTCTACTCCGTTTACCGTGGTATATTTCATCACATAACGTTTTCCTGGATTGATGATATTGTATGCGTATTGCACAGCAATGGTAGCTTCGTGGAAACCACACAAAATTAACTTTAATTTACCTGGATAAGTATTTACATCACCAATAGCAAAAATTCCTGGAATGTTGGTTTGGTAATCCAAAGCATTGTTTACTACAATGGCATTTTTTTCAATCTCTAACCCCCAGTTGGCTATAGGACCTAATTTTGGAGACAATCCAAATAATGGAATAAAATGGTCGGTTTCTTTGGTAAATTCACCGTCTTTTTTGTGTTTAATGGTAACAGACTCTACCTTTCCATCCCCTTGAATTCCTTTTACCTCAGCATCAGTAATCAGGTTTATTTTCCCTGCTTTAGAAAGCTCTGCTACTTTTTCTACAGAATCTAAAGCTCCACGGAATTCGTTTCTACGGTGTACCAAAGATACTTCGCTAGCTACATCTGACAAGAAAATAGACCAGTCTAAGGCTGAGTCTCCTCCTCCTGAAATAACCACACGTTTGTTGCGGTAAAATTCTGGGTCACGGATAATATATTCTACTCCTTTGTCTTCGTATTCTGATAATTCTTTGATTGGTGGCTTACGTGGCTCAAAAGACCCTAATCCTCCTGCAATAAATACTGTAGGTGCAAAGTGCTCTGTTCCTTTATTGGTTACTACTTTAAAAGTACCGTCTTCTAATTTTTCAATAGTTTCAGCTCTTTCTCCTAAAGTATAACCTGGTTCAAAAGGAGCAATTTGCTCTGCCAAATTATCAATTAAATCTCCTGCTAATACTTCTGGGTACGCGGGAATATCATATATAGGTTTTTTAGGATAAATTTCTGAACACTGTCCTCCTGGCTGAGGCAACGCATCAATTAAGTGACAACGTAACTTTAACAACCCTGCTTCGAATACCGCAAACATACCTACAGGTCCTGCTCCGATGATTAAGATATCTGTTTTAATCATTATCTACTATTTTTATTTATTATCGTTTTAAATAACGGTTTGTAAATTTAATACAAAAAACTAAGTTCCCGTTATCTTTTGTTATTCTTTTATCTTGTTCTGAATGTCCTTAACTAAGCCTTTGGTAAATTCATTCATTTTTTCTACTTTTTCTTCAAAATCACCTTTAATGGTATCTCGATATTCATTTAAATAATCTGCTAAATCATCTATGTTTTCTGGCAATACTGTTTCAAAAAACTGACGTAAACGTTTGGCCATTGTAGGTGATTTTCCGTTGGTAGAAATTCCTATTTTAACATTCCCTTTAGTCACAATTCCGCCCATATAAAAATCACAATATGTAGGATTGTCTGCCAAATTCACTAAAATAGATCGTTCTTTACAATCGTTGTAAACCTTTAAGTTTACACTAGGAACATCCGTAGTAGCTATTACAATATGTTTTCCTTCTAACATACTTGCATCGTACTTCCCTACTACCATTCGTACATTGTGCTGATTTGCTTTAGCAATAGTTTCTTCTCTATAAAAAGGAGAAATCATGGTTACTTTTGCATCAGGACTCGATTTTAACAAAAAAGTCAACTTCTCCAATGCCACATTCCCTCCTCCTACGATTAACGTATTTAAAGCTGTAACTTTTAAAAAAACCGGATACAATTGATTTTTCTCCATCTTAGATTGTTTTTCCTTTTTGAGTTAAAAATTGTTGATACAACACTTGGCTTTGTTTTACTGTTTCTCCTATCACAATAATGGATGGATTGCTCATCTCTTTTTTATTGATGACAGCCAATATGGTATCTATTTGTCCGACAGCTAAACGCTCTTGCTGTTTGGTTCCATTTTCAATCACCGCTACAGGAATGGTATTTTTTCCTTTTTCAATAAAAGTATTGATAATTTTTTCTAGCTTACTCATCCCCATCAGCACCACAATCGTTACGTTAGAATTCGCAGCAGCTTCTACATCTTCACTCAACTCTTCATCCGAAGTAGTCCCTGTAATGACTCTAAAACTTTCATTAACTCCTCTTTGTGTTAACGATATTCCAAAGCTTGCAGGTGCGGCAATTGCTGAGGTAACTCCAGACACAATATCAATTTCCACTCCGTGCTCTAGCACATACTTTAGTTCTTCTGCTCCACGACCAAACACAAACGGATCTCCTCCTTTTAAACGAACAACGTGTTTTCCTTGTTGTGCATGCTCCAAAATCAATTGATGAATTTTCTCTTGAATGAATTTGTGCATTCCTTTACGCTTTCCTACAAATATTTTCTCTGCTTTAACTGCGTATTGTAACAATTCAGGGTTCGCCAATGCATCGTACAATACTACATCTGCCTCTTTCAATGCTCTTACACCTTTTAGTGTAATTAGCTCTGGATCTCCTGGACCTGCTCCTACTATTGTTAATTTACCACTCATACTTTTTAGGTAGTTAAGGAGTTAAGGAGCTAGCAAACAGCAAAGCTGTTTTAGGAGTTAAGAAGTCCACAATAAACTTCTTAACTTCTGCTTGCAAAGCAAGCTATAACTTCTCAACTACTTAAATTCTTATACGTAACTACGCTTAAGCCAACTCAGCAGCTCTATATGCATCTACCAAATTATAAAACTTGTCAGCATCTGCAATGTATGCGTTTGCAAATTCTTCTGATTGTTCGTTTTTATTGATTTGATATACAAAATCCTCAAAATCAGTTCCTAATTCAATTTTTCCTGCCTTGACAAAAATATCATTGAAATCAGTAATAATTTTGTTGTGTGTATTGGTCTTAGTTCCTTCTGATGTTAACAATGCTTTTGCCGTATGCACCATAGAACTGTATGCAAAATAAATTGCATCGTTTAATTTTCCTTCAGACAAAGCTACTTTTGCACTATCTAACTTCTCTTTAGAATCGTACAACAAAGTCGCTACCAAATCAATCACAACACCAGCACACTCTCCAACTCCTACTGCTTTTTCGTACTTTTCTTCGTTACCCCAGTCAATAAAATCTGACTCTACTAAATCGTCAGTACTAGACAAAGGTTTTAAGAAATCATAAAAATATTTTTGTCCTCCTTTGGATTCGTAGTACTCGATAAAATCTACACCTCCAGAGTTTTCTATATAATCATTTAAAATCAATCTTAATGCTTCTGGCCCTCTCTTAGATGGTACTTTAATTACTTTATCAGCAATTCTAGCTTCACCATTTCCTAAAGTTCCACCTCCTAACAATACTTGCAATGCTGGAGCTACGTATTGACCTGCTTTTACAGACATTCCTTGGAAACCAATGTTACATAGGTTATGCTGTCCACAAGCATTCATACAACCAGAAATTTTAATCACTAAGTCAGAATCGTTGGCAAACTCAGGGTATTCCTCTCTTAACACTCTACCCATTTCTTGGGCTGCTCCTGTAGATGAAGCAATTCCTAAGTTACAAGTATCTGTTCCAGGACAAGCTGTAATATCTACCACAGACTCATATCCTAAATCAGTAAATCCTAATGCTTTTAGTTGTGTATAAAAGAATGGTAACAAGTCTTCGCGTACATGACGTACTAATATGTTTTGACGTAGTGTAAACCTCAACTCATCTGCTGCATAATCTCTAATCAAAGCTGCCAAAGCTCTTGCTTCTGGCAAGTAGAAATCACCAATATTTATTTTAATACCAATAGCATATAAGCCTTCTTGTTTTTGAGCAAACACATTGTTAGTTTTCCATGCTTCATAAGCTTCTGTATCCTCTATAGTTACTTCTGGTGCTACGATTGCTGACAAATCTGGTTCGTTATCAAACCCTTCTGTACTGATAGGAAATGTTTGATATGCCAAAGCTTTTTGCTCATTTGCTACCAATTCATTAAAAGCTTCTAGACCTAAATCTTTTACTAAGAATTTTAATCTTGCTTTGGCTCTTTTAGATCGTTCTCCATAACGATCAAAAATACGTAAAATCGATTCCATATAAGGAATAATTTTGTCTGCTTCTAAAAACTCATGAGCTACATCTGCTAAGCGAGGTTGAGAACCCAATCCTCCTGCCAACATCACCTTAAACCCTAAAACGGGTTTTCCTTCTACAACTTTTATTTTCGCTATAAAACCTATATCATGCATGTAAGACAAGGCTGAATCATCGTCTGCAGAAGAAAAAGAAACTTTAAATTTACGACCTAATTCTTGACAAATTGGGTTTCTTAAAAAGAATTGAAAAACAGCATGTGCATACGGAGAGACATCAAAGGGTTCTTCTGGGTTGATTCCTGCATCAGGTGATGCTGTTACGTTACGCACTGCGTTTCCACAAGCTTCACGAATAGTTACATCACTTTTTTCTAATTCTGCCCACAACTCTGGTGTTCTGTCTAAACTTACGTAGTGAATTTGAATATCTTGACGAGTAGTAATATGCAAACGTCCTCTAGAATATTCTTCAGAAACATCACAAATTCTTAATAATTGATCAGAAGTTACTTTTCCGTATGGCAATTTGATACGGATCATTTGTACTCCAAACTGACGTTGACCGTACACTCCACGAGCCAAACGTAAACTTCTAAATTTTTCTTCATCAATTTTACCTTCATGAAATTGTTGAATTTTATCTGCCAATTCAATAATGTCCTTTTGAACAATTGGATTTTCTATTTCTGATCTAAAACTTTGCATTTTATTTTAAGTTTTAAGGTTTGAAAGTTACAAGTTTGTCAAGTTAACTTTTGAACTTTGCTTTATAATACTTTTTATCTATAAGGGTTATAAATTCTAAAACTAACTTTTAAACTTTACAACCTTCAACTTTATGAACTCGTTTACTGAATAAACCCTACTCCGGATGTATTGTTAGTTTGTGGATCGATTAAAATAAAAGACCCAGTTGTTTTATTTTCTTCAAAAGTATCGTAGAATAAAGTCTTAGCCAATTTTAACGATACATTTCCAATTTCGTTTAGTTTTAATTCTGTTGCTGGAGTTTCTCCTGAGAAATCTGTAGCAATTACAGAGTCAATACCCGCTACTTTTGCAGCGATTACATTTGCTCCTTGCTGAATTAAATATTTTTTACCAACTACTAAGTTGTTTGCATCCATCCAACAAATCTTTGTATCGATTTGCTTTGCTTCTTTTGGTAATTCTGATGACTTTACAATGATATCTCCACGTGAAATATTAATATCATTCTCTAAAGTCACATTGATAGAAGTTCCTCTTGCAGCCTCTTGGTATTTTTTATCAAAAAAGTAAATATCCTTTACTTTAGATGCTGTTTTTGATGGCAACACGGTTACTTCATCTCCTACAGCCAAAGAACCTCCGTATAATTTACCAGCATAACCTCTAAAATCGTGAAATTCATCTGTTTTTGGACGAATAACTGTTTGCACTGGCAAACGTGCTACAGATTCTTCATAAACATCTTGTGCCTCTAAACCTTCTAAGTGTGCTAACAAGGTTTGACCGTTATACCATGGTGTGTTGCTAGAAGCATCTACTACATTATCTCCATTTAGTGCACTTACAGGAATGTAGGTAATGTTTTGTTTAGATCCTGCTCTGGTTGCCAATTCAGAAATTTCTGTTTTGATGGCATCGAATTTTTCTTGAGCAAAATCTACCAAGTCCATTTTATTTACGGCAACAATGATATCTTTTACTTTTAGCAAATTGTTGATAAAAAAGTGTCTATATGTTTGTTCTATTACACCATTACGTGCATCTACCAAAATAATAGCTGCTTGAGATGTTGAAGCTCCTGTAACCATGTTACGAGTATATTCTACGTGACCTGGAGTATCGGCAATAATGTAACTTTTTTTAGCTGTTGAAAAGTAAATATGTGCTACATCAATGGTAATTCCTTGTTCTCTTTCCGCTACCAAACCATCTGTTGCTAAAGAGAAATCTAAGTAATCAAATCCTTTTTGTTTACTGGTTCGCTCTATGGCTTCTAATTTATCGTCGGTTAATGAACGTGTATCATATAATATACGACCGATTAATGTACTCTTTCCGTCGTCAACACTTCCTGCAGTTGCTATTTTTAAAACTTCCATGTTTTGTTATAGTATTAAGTACTGAGTACTGAGTATTTAGATTCAGTGGCTACGCGTACTTTATGTGTTTTTATTAATAGTGTTTAAGTATAGGGTACTAAGTCTTTAGTTTCAGTACTGCATATACTTTTATGTATTTTTTAATCTATGTACTTCGTACTAACTACTCTGTACTATTAAAAATACCCTTGTTGCTTACGTTTTTCCATAGCAGCTTCAGAACGTTTGTCGTCTATTCGAGCTCCCCTTTCAGAAATGGTAGATTTTCTTATTTCATCTACTACTTTGGTGATTGTTGCTGCATCCGAAGGGACAGCTGCTGTACAGCTCATGTCTCCTACAGTTCTAAAACGCACCTCCATCTCTACTACTTCTTCATCTTCTTCGCGATACACGATATCATCTTGTGCTGACCAAATCATTCCGTCACGTAAAAATACATTTCTTTTGTGAGCAAAGTAAATCGAAGGGATTTCGATATCTTCTTTTTCTATGTATGACCATACATCTAATTCTGTCCAGTTAGAAATTGGAAATACACGTACGTTTTGTCCTAATTCTATTTTTCCGTTTAACAAGTCAAACAACTCTGGACGTTGGTTTTTCTCATCCCATTCTCCAAAATCACTTCTTACAGAGAAAATACGTTCTTTAGCTCTTGCTTTTTCTTCATCTCTACGAGCACCACCAATACAAGCATCAAAACCAAATTCTTCTATAGCATCTAACAATGTTTCTGTTTGTAACATGTTACGAGATGCATACTTTCCTGTTTCTTCTATTACCTTTCCTGCATCGATATTGTCTTGTACGTTACGCACTATCAATTCAATCCCTAACTCTTCTGCCAATCGATCTCTAAATTCAATTGTTTCTGGAAAGTTATGTCCTGTATCTACATGTAAAAATGGAAAGGGAATTTTGGCAGGCCAGAATGCTTTTTGAGCCAATCTTACCAACGTAATAGAGTCTTTTCCTCCAGAGAACAATAAAACTGGTTTCTCAAACTGTGCTGCTACCTCTCTCATGATGTAGATTGCTTCACTCTCTAATGTATTTACTCTTAAATCGTTCATTTTTTTATTTAGTATAAAGTAGTTAGTATTAAGTACAAAGTACTTATCAACTACATTTTATATTTTGTTTTATCTTCTCAAAACTCAATACTTTGTACTCTGTGCTTAGTACTAAATTAATTATGCAATCCACACTCTCTGTTTCCTAACACTTTTGTAGGATCAAAGTATTTATGTTCGTTTGGGATGTTATTTTTTTCTAAGTATTGATCTAAATCCTCATCAGAAAAATCGTAAAACGGACTTACTTTTAACACTCCGTTCGCATCTTGAGAAACGACCTCAATTGAATCTCTAAAAGCTGTTTGTCCTTTTCTTAAATTCGTAAACCATACATCTGGTTGATGTGCAGCCATGGCTCTTCTAAAAGGCTCTAACTTTACTTGCTCTGTAAACACCTTGTGCATTGGATCTTCAATCTGAGGAATTCCCATCACTGCATCTCTATGAGCAGAAGTTTGCTTTGGCACATACAAATCGATGTTTAAGCCAAGTAAAGCTATCAATTCCTCGGCATGCTTGTAAGTATTGCGAGTATTGTATCCTGTGTCACACCAAATTACATCAATATCAGACTTTACTTTGGTTACCAAATGTAATATTGCCCCTTCGTAAGGTCTAAAATTAGTAGTAACTACTGGCTTTTTCGCTTTTATGATTGCCCATGTTACAATTTCTTCAGGTGATTTACCCGCTAACTCAGCATTGAATGCTGCAATTTCTTGTTCTGTATATTTACTCATTTTTTTCCCCATTTTACAGCGTTCCAAATACGCTCGTGAAAAAAGTACAATATCATTTTGGTTACAAAATCTATGGATGCAATTGAAGATGCCGTGTTTAAATCTCCTGTAGCAAACCAAGAAACTAATAAGGTATCTAAAGTTCCTACAATTCTCCAACTAACTGCTTTAACAACACTACGAACGGGTTTTTCCGTTGCTGCAGACTTGCTAAAACTTTGTTCTGATTTGTTTCCTATGATTCTTTCCGTTATCATTACTTTTCTTTTCCCTGATTAATTACCCTACTTAACAAGTAGGAAATTATTACAAGATAGGTCGCAAAGATAAATGCTTTATTACAACTGACCAAAAAAAATCCTACCAAAAAAGTAGGATTATAAATTTGCGTGATAAAAATCAACAATAAAACGGAACTAATTATAGCCTTAGGAGTTCATTTGCCTTCATCAATTCGTCTTGATGTACGTACAATTCTCTGTAGTCTGGCGTAAGATCACCAAAACCAGCTAGTAAAGAAGATTGAGTTCTATCTTTAAGTATCGGCTCTATACCATGTTCTTGTAAAAGCTGTTTGCGATGCAAAGTATCTACTATACTTCCCGAAAAAATTTTCACATAACTCATAAACAATTTTATCTTAACAAAAATTCAACATTTATAAGTTCGTAAAAATCCATCAAATACACTAAGTAAAAGAAATTAAATCTTGCAAAGAAGTGTTACGAAAAACCTCTAAAGTCTTGTCTCTTACTTGTATCATTAACTTGCTTACCGCACACGTTTTTTCATCTACACAATCATCACACTTTTCGTAAAAATTTAATGAAACACACGGAACCATAGCAATTGGCCCTTCTAAAGTTCTAATCACATCTGTCATAGCAATATCCTGTGGTGTTTTGGCCAAAAAATATCCTCCTCCTTTTCCCTTTTTTGAATCTAACACTCCTGATTTTCTGAGCTCTAACAAGATTCTTTCTAGAAATTTAAGCGATATATTTTCTTGTGCTGAAATTTCTGATATTTGCACAGGACACTCTCTATTTTGCTTTGCCAAATACGTTAAAGCCTTAATTCCGTATTTTGTTTTTTTGGATAACATAACTACAAAGATACACATCCTACTTAAATAGTAGAATTCTAATCTTTAAACTTAACAAAAACATCTGTCAAATTACAGCAAGGCAATCACAAGTAAACAGATTAAAAAAAGGACTTAAACTGCTAAAAAACAGCCACAAAAAAACATTAAGCTCTTACATTTGTAACATACCCCAAAGTATTTCTTAACTTTAAAAATCATAGCCATATGAAAAACACCAATTACACACATTATTACCAAATGATTCAAAAAGTAAAGAGCACCAACCCCGATTTGTACGTAGCTACTTATAATGAAGCCAAACGAAATTTGGTTCCTGAACAGTTTTTATTACTCCAGCAGAAAATTACAACCGCCATATAAAACGCAAAACCCTGTTAATCACAGGGTTTTATTTTGCCTATACACTAATACTTTTCATCAAAAAACCCAATGCTTACACATTGGGCTTACTGGTTGTAAAACAAACTTAATTAATAAAAACTATTTTATTAACTAATGCCGATATAAACAAAGCCGTCTTTTACTTTAACTGGATATACAGCTATCGCATAATCTTCTCCGTTTAAATCCTCTCCTGTTTTAAGAGAAAATGTTTTTTTATGTAATGGACAAGCAATTTTTGGTGTTCCACAATCTTCCCCAATCATCCCTCTAGACAAAACCATTTCCATTTTATGAGGGCAAACGTTTTGTGAAGCATACCACTTACCTTCAGCAGTAAAATTAAACACTGCTATTTGCTTATCATCTATTTTAACACAAGCTCCGCCGTTTTCCGGAAATTTAGCTACTGGGGCTGCTTTGAACCAAGTCTTTACTTCAGCCTCTGTTACTGTTTTATAGGTTTCTAATATCGCACTCATTTTTGATGTTTTTTTAAAATTTTAATAAAAATTAAGCCCACAGTTTTGGCATTTTTTGATCTCTTAACGAAACAAACTCTATGTTGTTATCTGTTTCTTCAGAATTGATAAAATGTGTAAAGCGATTGTTTTGTCCATCTATGTTTTCAATTGCTTGTTTCCACTCACATTTGTAGGAATCTATCAACTTAGCCATGTCTTTTTCCAACATTTCGCAAATCCCTAAACTATCGTTTACAACTACATCTTTTACATGTGCAATTCCTCCTTCAATTTTATCTAACCAAGCCGCAGTACGCACCAAAGGACCAGCTGTTTTTATATAATACATAATAAAACGGTCGGTGTACTTTAGTACTGTTTCATTATCAATCTTTTCTGCTAGTAATTCGGCATGTCTCGGATTAGCCCCTCCATTTCCACATACATACAAGTTCCAACCTCCTTCAACAGCTATTACACCAAAATCTTTACACCTAGCCTCTGCACATTCGCGAATACATCCTGAAACACCTCCTTTAAATTTATGCGGAGACCTGATTCCTTTGTATCTATTTTCCATTTCAATAGCAAAAGAAACAGACTCATCCATTCCGTAACGACACCAAGTAGATCCAACACAAGACTTTACGGTACGTAAAGATTTTCCATAAGCATGACCGCTTTCAAAGCCATAATCAATTAATTCTTTCCAAATCAGTGGCAATTCGTGCAGCTGTGCTCCAAACATATCAATACGCTGCCCCCCTGTTATTTTGGTATATAAATCGTATTTTTTAGCAATCTCTCCTATCTGAATAAGCTGTGTAGGAGTAATCTCTCCCCCCGCAACTCTGGGCACTACTGAATATGTTCCGTTACGCTGAATATTTGCCAAGAATTTATCATTAGAATCTTGAATAACATTGTGTTCGTTTGCTGTATCGTTGTAAATGCTCGCAAATAAAGAAGCCGCTACGGGTTTACAAACTTCACAACCCAACTTACCTTTACCATAAGTAGCTAGCAAATCTTCATAACTTTTTATTTGTTTTAGCTTGATCAAATCATACAATTCTTGACGAGAATAATCAAAATGCTCACAAACAGTTTCTTTTACAGTGATTCCTTGCGACTTTAAGGTTTCATTAATTAAATCTGTAACCATAGGCTTACACCCCCCACAACCTGTAGTTGCTTTGTTAGCAGCCGCCATCTCTTTTACCGTAGTTACACCTTCTTCTACCTTACAGCAAATACCTCCTTTGGTAACAGCCTCACAAGAACAAACTACAGCAGTGTCAGGCAAATCTAACACCGATCCAAACGAAGCTTCCTCACCCCCTCTAGCTCCTAGAATTAAATCTTCGGGATTTTCAGGAATTGCCATTCCGTTCAGAAATATTTGATGCAACATATTGTAATCAGAAGCATCTCCTACTAGAATTCCTCCTAACAAAGATTTCCCATCTTTAGACACATTGATTTTTTTATAAATTCCTTGAAACTTATTTTCATAAACAATTGTTTCAGATTTTTTTGTCTCGTTTAAAGCATCTCCAAAACTCGCCACATCAATTCCCGATAACTTTAACTTTGTTGACATATCGATATGCTTAGGCATTGCAGTCTCTACTTCTCCTAAAATTTGATCAACAGCTACTGCTGCCATATCATAACCAGGAGCCACCAAGCCATAAATCATCTGATTCAATAAAGCACACTCCCCAATAGCAAAAATAGATTCATCAGAAGTTTTCATAAAATTGTTTACCACAACACCTCCTCTAGTTCCAACCTCCAGGCCACACGTTTTTGCCAATTCATCTCTTGGTCTAATTCCTGCTGAAACCAACAACATATCTACTTCCAAAACATCATTATTTCCAAAATCCATCCCTGTGATGTACTCATCACCCAAAACCTGTTTTGTAGCCTTATTTAATAAAATTTCAATTCCAATATCTTCTAACTTTCCTTGCAATACTTTACTAGCGTCGTTATCTAGCTGTCTGGGCATTAATCTCGGTGCAAACTCTACCACAGAAGCAGATAAATTCATATCTAAAATAGCTTTACCTGCCTCTAGCCCTAGCAAACCACCTCCTAAGATCGCAGCTTTACCGTTGGCTTTTCTAGCTTTAATTTCTTCTGCATAAGCCATTGTTGCATCTAAATCTTCAATTGTTCTGTAAACAAACACTCCTTTTTTTTCTACCCCAGGAATAGGAGGCACAAAAGGAGACGAACCTGTGGCTAATACTAAGAAATCATACGTATATTCCTTATCTGTTATGGTTGTAATTGTTTTCGAGTCTCGATGAACGTCGGTTACACGTTCATTAGTGATTAGCTGAATGTTATACTCTTGATACCAAGATCTTGGAGCCATACTTAAACGTTCTGCATCTTGATCTGCAAAATACTCACTTAGATGCACACGATCATATGCAGGCCTTGGCTCTTCACCAAACACAATTACATTAAACGCATCATTTCCAGCCTTTGCTACAAGCTTCTCACAAAACTTGTATCCAACCATTCCGTTACCTATTACTAAAATTGTTTTCATATATAAAGAAGTTTGTTTTACTTTGTAGTACGATGCAAACATACGTATTTATACTTAGACAAACAAGTATATACGTAATTTAGAACCAAATACGTAGAAAAAATGAGTTACAATTGTGCGAGTTGCGAAAATGACAGCTGTCTAATCAAAAAAAACCTAAACTACATTAACAATCTAGACCCTAATATTACTGATCAAAAACACACAATTCAGTGTAAAAAATCAAGACAGTTTATTATGGAGGGTGCCCCTGTTAACGGCCTTTACTTTATTTATAGCGGTAAGGTAAAAGTAATTAAAACAGGATATAATGGTAAAGAACAAATATTACGATTATCTAAAGACGGAGAAGTTATAGGCCATCGCGGATTTGGTATGGGAGAAACTTATAAAATTGGTGCTACCGCCATAGAAGACACTATATTATGTAATTTCTCCTCCTCTTTATTAAAAGAAATTTTACTATCCGAACCCAAGGTTACTTTTGACTTTATGCACTTTTACGCAAACGAACTCAACAGAAGTGAAACCAAGGTAAAAACTATGTCGCAAATGACTGTAAGAGAAAAAGTTATTGACATGATTCTTTATATATACAGAAAGTTTGGAAATCATGATGATGGCACTATTGGCTTAGAATTGTCAAGAAAAGAATTAGCCGATTACGCAGGTACCACCGACGAACAAGTAATACGTATTTTGTCTGCATTAAAAAAAGAACAACTTATATACACCAAGGCCAAACTCATTAAAATACTAGACTTAAGCAAGTTAAAGAAAGAAATTGCAGAACACAACTTCTTCTTAGACAGCTAAAAAAGAAATCAAATACAAAACACGAATTAAAAAACTGCTTTTAAGCAGTTTTTTTTATGATAAAAAACTAAATCATACATGCTTTTACAACAACTACGTAAATAAATTACGTACTTAACTTTGCTAAAACTAAGTATCAATACTTAAAAACTAAATCAGCAAAAAATGAAAATTACATCTCTAAACATCATCACACTGTTTGCTTCCGCTGTTTTTATCACCTCATGCGGAGGAAAAAAGAAAAAAACCACAACAGAAACTACTGCTCCCGCAACAACTACAAGTCTAGAAATTGAAAAACCGCAATTAACTTTTGGTTTTATCAAATTAACAGACATGGCACCATTGGCAATTGCTAAGGAAAAAGGTTTTTTTGAAGAAGAAGGTTTGTTTGTTTCTGTAGAAGCACAATCTAACTGGAAAAACATCTTAGACAGAGTTATTGACGGACAATTAGACGGATCACACATGCTTGCAGGACAACCAATTGCTGCTGGCGCTGGATTTGGTCGTCAGGCAGAACTGGTAACTCCATTTTCAATGGACTTAAACGGAAACGGAATCACAGTATCTAACAAAGTATGGGAAGGCATGAAACCCCACGTAAAAAAAGATAGTGATGGCAAACCCGTACATCCAATTAGTGCAGATGCCTTGAAACCTGTAATTACAGCTTACAAAAACGAAGGTAAACCTTTTAAAATGGGAATGGTATTTCCAGTATCAACACACAACTATGAAATTAGATACTGGTTAGCTGCTTCTGGAATTCACCCTGGTATGTATTCAGCAGACAACATTCAAGGACAAATTGATGCTGAAGTGTTACTCTCTGTAACGCCACCACCACAAATGCCTGCTACTTTAGAAGCAGGGACCATTTACGGATACTGTGTGGGAGAACCATGGAACCAACAAGCAGTAGCCAAAGGAATTGGAGTGCCCGTAACCACTAATTACGATATCTGGAAAAACAACCCAGAAAAAGTATTTGTTATGACTAAAAAGTTTGTAGAAGAAAACCCTAACACTGCCGTAGCTGTTACCAAAGCATTGATTAGAGCTGGTAAATGGTTAGATACTCCAGGAAACAGACAAGAAGCTGTAGAAATATTATCTAAACCAGAATATGTGGGTGCTCCTGTAAACGTACTAGCCAACTCTATGACAGGAACTTTTGAGTTTGAAAAAGGAGACAAACGTGAAATGCCAGACTTTAACGTTTTCTACCGCTACAACGCAACATATCCTTTTTATTCTGATGCAGTATGGTTCTTAACCCAAATGAGAAGATGGGGACAAATTCCTACAGAAAAACCTGCTGACTGGTACGATACCAAAGCTAAAGAAATTTACAGACCTGACATCTGGATAAAAGCTGCAAAGTTATTAGCTGAAGAAGGAAAAATTCCAACATCAGACATCCCAGAAACAGATGGATACAAACCAGCTACGACCGATTTCATTGACGGAAACAAGTATGACGGTAAAGATCCTATTGGATACATCAACTCTTTTGAAATAGGAAACAAAAACTAATCTAACTTTTAGATTCATTATTCAAAAGCAACAGAGCTAACAAAACTCTGTTGCTTTTACTACAACGCACTGAACTTATTAAGGATACAAAAGGAAAAAACAAAATACAATGAAAGATTCAATTATTAGAATAACCAAAATGATTGGCTTGGGATTTTTAGAACCCGTTATCAGACTAATTCATAAAGAAGATCCACAAAAAAACATTAGAGAGATTTTTAGAAAAATCATTGCTCCTATTGCCTCTATCATCATTTTTGTTTTTTTATGGAACTCTGGAGCCAATGCATTATTCAACAGTCTTTCAACATCAAAAATAGAAAAAGCTAGAGACGTTGGAGGAGACAAAGAAGCCGAACGCGTTGCTAAATTAATTCAATCAGCTAAAGAAAAACTGAATGGAGAATTTATCATTTCAGAAGATCCTGCTGATTTAAAAGCACTTGAAAACAATAATGTTTACGCCGTAGCCATTGCCAAAGAAGATGGTTCTTACGACATTAAAAGCGGATTGACTCCGGCAGAAAAAAAAGAAGTTCCCGTTACGTTGCCCTCACCTTTTCAAACTAAAAATGCTTTTTACACTTTATTAATAGACTATAAAGTTGTACGCGCTAACAAAGCATCGTTTAAAGAAAAAACTTTTGAAATGAACAAAAAGCGTGTTGCTAATGGTAAAAAAGCAATTACCTACACAGGTAGACCTTCTTTTGTAGACCAAATTAAAACAAGTTTAAAAACGGTTTTTGCTGGTTTTCTACTTGCGTTGTTCATTGCTGTTCCCATCGGAATTATTGTAGGGCTTAGTAAAACACTAAGAGGTTCTATTAGCTGGATTATACAAATTTTTAAACCCGTTTCCCCCGTAGTATGGCTATTATTAGTTACTATGATTGTTACTACTTTATTAAGAAACTCAGATAGTGATAGTTCTTTTATCATTTCTTTTATCTCGGTTGGACTATGTTCTATGTGGGCAACCTTAGTAAACACAGCTATGGGAGTTGCTTCTGTAAACACAGATTACATTAATGTAGCAGAAGTTTTAAAACTAAAACCTTTACAAAAAATAACCAAAGTAGTTCTACCTGCTTCTTTACCTCTAATTTTTACCGGATTAAGAATTACACTTTCTGTTGCTTGGATGGTATTAATTGCAATCGAACTATTAGCTCAATCGCCAGGTTTAGGTTCTTTTGTTTGGGAAGAATTTCAAAATGGAGCCAATGATTCTAACTCCAAAATTATCGTAGCCATGTTTGTTATTGGTTTGATTGGTTTTGCACTAGATCGTATTATGCTTTTTATACAAGGACTCATCTCTTTTGAAAAAGAAACCATTTAACAAAGTAAAAACTAGAACCTATGGCAATACTTGAACTAAAAAACATATACAAAACCTACAATCACACTAAAGAATACAAAGGTGAAATTTTAGACAACATCAACCTTAGTATAGAAGAAGGAGAATTTGTAGCAATTGTAGGATTCTCGGGTAGCGGAAAAACCACTTTAGTAAACATGGTAAATGGTTTGCTAAAACCCACCGAAGGAGAAGTACTATTTAAACAAAAACCTGTTACAGGAACAAGCCACGAAAGGGGAGTTATTTTCCAGAACTACTCACTACTCCCTTGGCTTACTGTATATCAAAATATTGATGTAGCCATTCAACAAGCTTTTCCAAAAGCCTCTAAACAAGAAAAAGATGTTCGTGTAAAAGAACACATCGAAATGGTAGGACTTACACACGCCACTAACAAAAGACCTAAAGAACTTTCTGGTGGTATGAGACAACGCGTATCGGTAGCAAGAGCCTTAAGCATGAATCCAGAAATGATTATTATGGACGAACCTCTAGGTGCTCTGGATGCCTTAACTCGCGGAAACCTTCAAGACGAAATTTTGCGAATTTGGGAAACTAGCAAAAGAACAGCTTTACTTATCACCAACGACGTTGATGAAGCAATCTACATGGCCGACAGAATTATTCCCTTAAACCCTGGACCAAAAGCAACATTAGGACCAGAATTTAAAGTAAATATTGAAAGACCCAGAGATAAAACTAGCTTAAACGACAACCCTGAATACAAAAAAACTCGTAATCAAATTATGGAGTATTTAATGGATCTTGGTGAACAACAAGCAGCACAAAGCACCGTAGAATACGAGCTACCAGAAATTCAACCCAAAGATTTTAGATGGCATAGCAAATAAAAAAACTAACGATTATGTTTACAGGACACAAAGAAATGGAACGCTTTCCTTCTAACGAAGTGATGCTAGATTTAATAGACTTAAAAAAAGTATACCCAACTCCCAAAGGAGATTATGTAGTATTAGAAAACCTAAACCTACAAATAAAAAAAGAAGAATTTATTACCATTATTGGACACTCCGGATGTGGAAAAACCACCATGCTATCGATGATTGCTGGTTTGAACGAAATTTCAGGTGGTAAAATATCAGTACTAGGAAGCAGTATTAAAGGACCAGGCCCAGACAGAGGAGTTATTTTTCAAGCTCCTAGCCTAATGCCTTGGCTAACCACACTAGAAAACGTAATGCTAGGGGTAAAAAAAGTATACCCACACGCCACCAAAAAACAAAAACTTGACATTTGCAAATACTACCTTCACAAAGTAGGAATGGACAATGCCATCAACAAAAGAGCTTCTGACATTTCTCAAGGAGAACAACAACGTGTTGGAATTGCCAGAGCGTTTGCTATTAAACCTAAAGTTTTATTATTAGACGAACCTTTTGGAATGCTAGACTCCCTAACCAGAGGTCAACTACAAGATGTTTTGATTGACGTTTGGAACAAAGAAAAAATTACCGCTGTAATGATTACACACGACGTAGACGAAGCTATTTTTTTAGCCGATAGAGTGGTAATGATGACAAGCGGACCTAGAGCCAAAATTGGCGATGTGCTTTCTATAGATTTTGAAAGACCCAGAACACGAAAAGCTATTTTAGAACATGACGATTACTACAACTACCGAAAGCATTTGATTGACTTTTTAGAACACTAACCCTACTATTTTACAAACAAAAACTAACACTAAAAATTACACATTATCAATCTAAATAAAACCTAAAACAATCACTTCTTATGAAACTAAAACAAATCTTACTAACCACCGTATTAGCAACAACAGCTATTGCAAATGCACAAGAAAAATCTTCTTTTTCTTTAAGCGGAGAATTTAGACCTAGAACAGAATGGAGAGACGGATTTAACTACAGGTATCAACCCAACGCTGCAGGAGGAAACACCGCAGGTAGAAAAGGAACCGAAGGGTATGTTCTAACTGATGCAAGGGTAGCTCTTAAATCTTCTTACACCACAGATAGCTATACGGTTTTTACAAGCATTCAATCTGTAATTACTAGCGGAGAACGAAGACAAATTATTGCTACCGGAAACAACAAAATTAGATTTCAAGAGGCTTGGGCAGACATCAACCTTAGCGAATCTTTAAGCTTAAAAATAGGACGTCAACCATTGTCTTATGACGATCAAAGAATTCTTGGTGGACTCGGATGGGCACAACAAGCAAGAACTCATGATGTGGGAGTTTTTAAATACAAAAAAGACGGATATTCATTAGACTTAGGATATGGTTTTAACACCGAAACAAACTCTAACAGCTCTAGCGACAACACCTACGATCTTTCAGGATTCTTTTCTTACAGAAAAATAGCATTTGCCCGTGCTAATAAAAAATACGGAAAGCTAAATATTAGTGCCTTAGCATTATACAATGATTTTCAAGACGAAAATGGAACAGGAACTGATGCCATTTCTTCTTTATTAACTGCTGGTTTACACCTAGACTACAAAACAGGAGCTTTATCTCTTAGTGCAAATGGATTTATTCAAGATGGAGATAGAATTTTTGGAGGAAACCATCAAGAAATCAACAATGCGTTTTTAGCTAGCTTAGATGCAACCTATAAAGTATCAGACAAAGTATCTGTACTTGCAGGTGGAGAAGTAATTTCTGGAGCAAACAGCGATTCTCAAGCATTCTTCCCTTTGTTTGGAACCAATCATAAATTTAACGGTTTAATGGATCGTTTTTATGTAGGAAACCATGCAGTAGGTCAAGGATTGGTAGATCTAAACGTTGGTGTTTCTACCAAAATAGCAGGAGCGGCTGTATCTTTAAAAGGACACCATTTTACCTCTGAATCTTCTAGCGATGATTTTGGTCAAGAAGTAGATTTAGTGATTGCAAAAGGATTTAAAGGATTTAAAGTTGTTGGAGGATACTCTCAATTTTTTGAAGACGATAAATATCCTAATCCTGCAGGAAATGCATTGGGGAAAGACACACAAAACTGGGCTTGGTTAATGTTAATCATTGCTCCTAAATTTTTATAAGAAAAAAGACCTTCCTTAGTCTTTAGTATTCAGTGCGTAAGCCCAAACATATTGTTTGGGCTTTTACCTTTAAAACAACCTTTTCACAATAGAACTACCAACATAAAACAAGTTTACTGTTGCCTAACTCCTACAACTAACCAAACTACATACTCCTAATTTTGTTTCACACTACTTAAAAGAGCTAGACCTATGGCATTTTTTAAAAAACTTAGAAAAAAAGAAGCTACCCCAAACCACAGCAACCTACTACCCAAAAACACCATTTTACAGGTACAGACTTCACTACAAAAGGTTTTGCAAACCACAAAAACAATAAGCCCTATATTTTACGCACAATTATTTGAAATAGACCCTAGTACAAGACCTCTTTTCTCTACAGAAAACGACCAACAATTAAAACAACAAGAAACTAAATTCACCCTAATGCTTTCTGCAATTGTAAACAGCCTTACAAACCTAGACAGTCTAATACCCGTACTGCAAGACTTAGGTAAAAAACATCTAAATTACAAAGTTCAAAAATCGCATTACGAAACTTTTGGCATTGCATTATTAAGTACCTTTGCACTAATCCTTGCGGATGATTTTACACAAGAAACCAAAAAAGCTTGGGAAGACACTTACGGATTAATTGCCTCCATTATTACAGAATCCAGCTATTAAAACTAAAACCTCTTAATATAAAACTCAAAATAAATTACGTATAAATACTTAAAAAATACGTATTTTTAGTATATTTGCGTTAGATAATACTTAAAAATCTACCGCATGTCAACGTATCAATCCTACAAATCAACCTGTTCTTATTGCGGAGTAGGTTGCGGAATAATAGTAGACAAAGACCCACACGGCACTCTAAAAGTAAAAGGAGATCCAGACCATCCTGTAAACAAAGGAATGTTATGCTCCAAAGGGATGAACCTACATTACGTAGCCCAAGACACTACAGACAGAATTCTATACCCTGAAATGAAATGGAGTAAAAACCACCCATTAAAAAAGGTTTCGTGGGACACAGCTTTTGACAGAGCTGCTGCTGTCTTTAACTCTATTATAAAAAAATACGGCCCTGATAGCATAGGTTTTTATGTTTCAGGACAATGCTTAACAGAAGAATATTACCTTGTTAACAAGCTTACCAAAGGATTTATTGGCACAAACAACATAGATACCAATTCTAGACTTTGTATGAGCTCTGCAGTAGTGGGCTATAAAAAAGCTTTGGGTGATGATGCCGTACCTATTGCCTACGCAGACATAGAGCTAGCAGATGTTTTTTTAATTACAGGAGCCAACCCTGCATGGTGTCATCCTATTTTATTCAGACGACTAGAAGCTCATAAAGAACAAAATCCTGAAACAAAAATTATTGTTGTAGATCCAAGAAAAACACAAACAGCAATGATGGCCGATTTACATTTGCAAATTCAACAAGGAACCGATGTAGTTCTTAACAACGCTTTGGTTCGTTTGCTAATTGAAACAGGAAAAGTTGACTGGAATTTCATAGAAAACCACACCAATAATTTTGAAGCCGTTAAACAACAAGTTTTTGAAACCTCTATAGAAAATGCTGCAAAAATCTGTGATATTAATGTAGCAGATTTAAAACTTGCAGCCCAATACATTGGTGATGCCAAAGGTTTTATTAGCATGTGGACTATGGGGTTGAATCAAAGTATTATTGGTGTAGACAAAAACGTATCACTTTTAAACATCTCTTTAGTAACTGGGCAAATAGGAAAACCTGGATCAGGTCCTTTTTCCCTTACAGGACAACCCAACGCTATGGGAGGAAGAGAAGTTGGTGGAATGGCCAATCTGCTTGCCGTACACAAAGACTTAAACAATCCTGAGCATCGTAAAGAGGTTTCCGATTTTTGGAACAGCAAGCCCATCAATCCAAAACCAGGTTATACAGCCACACAAATGTTTGATGCTTTAGACAAAGGAGAGTTAAAAGCAATTTGGATTATCTGCACAAATCCTGTAGTAAGCTTACCTAATTCTAATAAGGTAGAACGTGCTCTAAAAAAAGCCAAATTTGTAGTAGTCCAAGACATATCTCATAATTCTGAAACAACAAAATTCGCAGACTTATTACTCCCAGCAGCTGGATGGCTAGAAAAAGAAGGAACCATGACCAATTCTGAAAGAAGAATTTCTTATTTAGAAAAAGGAATAGAACCTCCTGGAGAATCCCTACCTGATGCAGAGATACTTTGGAGATTTGGACAAGCCATGCACTACAAAGGATTTGATTTTAAAAACTCAGAAGAAGTATATGCAGAATACTGTCAAATGACCAAAGGTACTCAGATTGATATTTCAGAATTATCTTACGACACCTTAAAGAAAAAAGGAACAGTGCAATGGCCTTATCAAAAAAATACAGCAGGAACCGAACGATTGTTTACAGACAAAAAATTCTACACTGCAAACGGAAAAGCAAACTTTACTGTTGCTACACAAATTCACAACCAATCCGAACAGCCTACTCGTGAATTTCCTCTTATACTAAACACTGGAAGAATTAGAGACCAATGGCATACAAGAACCAAAACAGGAAAGGTAAAACGTCTTTTAACCCACATTGATGGACCTTATGTAGAAATGCATCAAGAAGATGCAAAAGAAAGAAACATTACCGAAGGAAGCATCGTAACTGTTAGTAACTCTAGAGGACACACAAGAGTAAAAGCAGTAATTAACAAAGACATCAAAAAAGGAAGCATCTTTATGCCGATGCATTTTGGAAAAATTTCTGACAATGACTTTGGGCGTGCTAACAATTTAACCAATGAGTTGATTGACCCTACTTCTAAAGAACCCGATTTTAAACATGCAGTAGCACAGGTTACTCCCTATGTAAAACTAAACCAAAAAATTTGCATTATTGGTGCTGGTTCAGCAGCTTATCGATTTATACAAACCTATAGAGATTCTAATACCACTGATAAAATTGATGTATTTTCTTTAGAACCTTACCCTTTTTACAACCGTGTTATGTTGCCCGAATATATTAATGAGGAGATGACTTGGGAGCAATTACAAAAAATAAAAAAGGGCGAGCTAGACAAACTAAAAGTTACACTACATGCTAGCTGCGGAATTGAAAAAATAGACAATGAACACAAACAAATTATAGACAGCAAAGGACACACACACTCGTACGATTTGTTACTAATTGCTACAGGTAGCAGTGCTTTTGTTCCCAAAGACTATAGAATGGATTTGGCAGGAGCATTTACCATGAGAACTAAAAAAGATGCCGATACTTTAAAACAACATCTTACCAAAACAGGGCTTCCAGAAAACGAGCAACACGTAACAATTGTTGGTGGCGGGTTGTTAGGGTTAGAACTTGCAGCTTCACTTTCTAAAATCAACATAAAATCTAGTATTGTACAAAGAGGAAACCGCTTAATGGAACGACAGCTAGATTTAATTTCTAGCAAATTATTGGCACAAGATGTTTTAGAAAGAAATATTGATATTTTCTTTAACAATCAAGTAGATACTGTTTTTGAAACCTCTACCGATACACATTTAGAAGTTCAATTAAAAACAGGAAAAGTCATCAACACCAACGCCATTGTGTACGCTATTGGAACCGTACCAAATATTGATTTAGCCAAAGCTATCCACTTAAAATGTGGTAGAGGAATAGAAGTAAACCAACATTTACAAACAAGTGATCCTAGTATTTTTGCTTTGGGTGAGGTAGCCCAATTTCAAGGAAAACTTTTTGGAATTACTTCTGCAGCAGAACAACAAGCCGATGTGGCTGCTAAATATATTTTAGGTGATTTAGGCAGCATTTACAATGGTTCTGTATTAATGAACATTCTAAAATTTGAAAATTTAGATTTGTGTAGTATTGGAAACTTAGAAATTCCCAAAGGCAATCCTTCTTACGAACAAATTGTACTTACAGATGAACGCAAACGCTATTACAAAAAATGTATTGTTAGAGACGATGTATTGGTAGGAGCTATATTGATGGGAGACAAAAAGGAATTTGCTGAATTTAAATCTCTAATTGAAGATCGAGTAGAATTATCTGACAAAAGAAACGAACTTTTACGTGGTAGTGGTGGCGGAGAACCTGTTTTAGGAAAACTGATTTGTTCTTGTAGCCAAATTGGTGAAGGAAACTTACAAAAAGCCATTGACAGCGGCTGCACCGACTTTACAGAGCTTTGCAAAACAACAGGAGCAGGAATGGGTTGTGGTAGTTGCAAACCAGAAGTAAGAGATCTTTTAAACGAATCGCTATCTTTAGCTAATGCTTAGACCCATATGAAAACATTAAAACGCATATTTATTCACGGAGGCGTTACCACTCCCAACGAATTAAAACACATTATACAACTTGCCAAGGCCTTAAACCTTAACAGCATTCACTTTGGCTCTAGACAAGACATTTTATTGCCTGTAAAAACCAAGCAAGAACATTTGTTTAAAACATATTTTCCTGAATACAAACAAGATATAGAAGAAAATCATAAATTTCAAAACATTGTTTCGTCATACGTTGCTGCAGATATCCTTCCTCAAACCTCTTGGCTACGTGCCACTACATACCTGTATATACACGAAGATTTTAAATACAATCCTACCTTAAAAATTAATTTAGTAGATCCACAACAAAATTTGGTACCTATTTACAATGGACAACTGAATTTTATTGCATCTAAAACTGAAGATTATTGGTATTTAAACCTCAACCTTCCTGGATGGAAGAAAGATATTGATTATCCAGTACTTGTTTATACTTGGAACATTGCTAAAATTGCCAAAGCCATTGAACAAGAATATCAGAATTCTAGTAATATTAACGAACTTTATAATCGTGTAAATCAACTGGTAGACACCAACAACAAAACCATTACTGAGCCCTTATCTATTCCTTACAGACCCTTTCCCTATTACGAGGGAATGAATAAAATGGGAATTCAACAATACTGGCTTGGCTTATATTGGCGAAACAACCAGTACGATTTAAAGTTTTTAGAAGAATTTTGTGATTTTTGCATGGATTATAAGATTAGTAGAATCTGTATCACTCCTTGGAAATCTTTTATTGTTAAGGGAATTGATAAAGAATATAAATTTATGTTAGAAAAGTTTTTAGGGCAACGTGGAATCAACATCCGACATTCGTCCCTAGAGCTTAACTGGCACTTACCTGTTGCTAACAAAGAAGCCTTAAAACTTAAACGTTTTATTGTTAAATCTTTTGATCAAAACGATATTAGTACCTACGGACTTACATTAGGATATCATGAAAGAAAATCAGAAACCTCTTATTTTACTTCTTTAATTATTGAAAAAAACCCTGCACCAACGCAAGTACAAGATTTTGAAAACATCCCTACCTACAATCTTTTATATGGTAAAAACTTTAATCCCAACACCAAATCGTACATTACCTATGCTCAGTATGTAGAGCAAATAGAACTACCTGGCTTATTGATGGAACTCAGTCAGCAATACTTTGCTCAGCTAGACAACAGCATCGAAAACATTGCAAAACCAAGTAGCAACATTAAAAATAAAACGACACAAGAAGTATATCAGTGTAGTGAGTGTTTTACTATTTACGACCCTGCTCTAGGTGATGTTACAGCCAATATTGCCCCTAATACTGCTTTTGAGCAATTGCCTGAAAGTTACACTTGTCATTTATGTGAAGCTCCTAAAAGCGAGTTTAAATCTATCGTATTACAAGATTAATTTTCTAATTTCGTCTGTAATTTTTAGACAAGACTATGGATCGTAATTTTATGGTAAGTATAGAGCAGGCAATGCAACTGGTAGATGAATATACTAGTACAGGAACAAAAACAATAACAACATTACAACTAGCCCGCAATCAGTATTTAGCTGACAGCGTAAGTTCCCCTATACACATGCCTCCTTTTCATCAATCTGCAATGGATGGCTATGCTGTACATTTTAATCAAGACCATCAAAACAACTTTGTATTGATTGATGAGATAAAAGCAGGAGATGCTAAAAACCCATCACTGGAACCAGGTGAGGCTGTAAGAATTTTTACCGGAGCTCCTGTACCCAACAATACCAACGCAGTAATTATGCAAGAGAATTGCAACGTACAAAACAATATTTTAATCATTGAAGATCAACTGACCCCAAACAAAAACATTCGTAAACAAGGAGAACAAATTCAGAAAGGAGCCACTGCCTTAGAAAAAGGAGCTTTGCTTAACCCTGCTGCCATTGGTTTTTTGGCCACCTTGGGAATTACAGAAGTAGCTGTTTACAAAATGCCAAAAATCTGCATTGTTGTTACAGGAAATGAGTTGGTTTCCCCTGGAACTCCTTTAAAACATGGACAAATTTACGAAAGCAATGCCATAATGCTACAAACAGCCTTGGCTGAAAAAGGTTTTACAGATGTTGCTATTCTAAAAGTTAAGGATGATTACACCGCTACCAAAGACAGTTTAAAAAACGCCTTAGAAAATTGCAATTTTCTTTTGATTTCTGGAGGAATCTCTGTTGGAGATTACGATTTTGTAGGCAAGGCTTTGTTAGAATTAAATACAGAACAGGTATTTTACAAAATAAAACAAAAACCAGGAAAACCAATGTTTTTTGGAATCAATCAACAAACATTAATTTTTGCTTTGCCTGGAAATCCTGCATCTGCACTTACTTGTTTTTATATTTATATTGATGCAGCTTTGCAAAAACACATCGGAAACCCCAACCACCAAAAACAAACGGTAACCGCCAACTTAAAAAACGATTACGACAAAAAAGGAATCCGAGGAGAATTTCTAAAAGCTACATTGCACCAAAATCAGGTAGAAATTTTACCCAACCAAAGTTCTGCCATGTTAAATAGTTACGCTAAAGCCAATGCTTTAATTTATTTAGAAGAAGGTGTACAAATCTATAATAAAGGAACCAAAGTAACTGTATTCCCCATAGCATAGTTTATGAAAAAGAATATTAGCGGAATTATTTTAGCTGGTGGAAACAGCAAAAGAATGGGAACAGACAAAAGTTTTTTACCCATTAATGGAACTAGCTTTGTAAATCATTTAATACTACAACTTTTTCCTTTTGTTGATGAAATAATTTTGGTAAGCAATCACTCAGAACACGATCAGTTTGCTGCAAGAAGAGTTCTAGATAGCCATGTTAATTTTGGACCTGTAGCAGGTGTATACTCAGGACTAAAAGCCAGTAAATCGGACTTTAATATCGTTATTAGTTGTGATGCTCCCCTAGTTGATTTTCAGGTTTTAGAATATCTTTTTAAACAACGTCGTCAAAAATACGATTTGGTCCAATTCTCTATCCACCATCAACCTACTCCGTTAATTGCTATGTACCATAAAAAGAGTATCTTCTATTTTAGAAAAGCTTTTAAAAACAATACTAGAAGATTAATTTTAGTTACAAAAAAAATGCAGGTAAAAACCATTATAACTCCTAAAAAAATACAGTCAAAATTAGTGAATATTAACCGTCCTGAGGACTTAAAACACATTCCATCATGAAAATTACAGTCAAATATTTTGGCATGTTGCTAGAGCAAACTCAATCCGAAACGGAAGTATTGCACTGTACTGAAGGAAGTACCATTGCCTCGGTTGAAAAAATAGTTTTAGAAAAATATCCTTCATTGCAAAACTTTAGCTACAATATTGCACACAACCGTACGCTTAAAAAAAAGCAACAATCTGTAACCGATGGAGACGAACTTGCCTTTTTGCCTCCCTTTGCAGGAGGATGATTATATTTGTGTATTAGAAAACACAACACTAAAAACAAGAAGTATCACAACTTCTTAAACTTTCCATAAAATGAAAAATGTATTTGTACAAGGAGCCATTACTCCAAGTTTTATTGCCAATTCTATAGAAAAACATCAAACAAAAACCAACATAGGTGCTCACGATATCTTTTTAGGTCAGGTTAGGGCTGATGTAATTGATGGAAAAACCGTTGCCGCTATAGACTATACTGCTTATGAAGAGATGGCCAATGAAAAATTTCACGAAATTAGAGAAACTACGTTTGAGAAATTTGATCTTACCTGTATGCATATTTACCATAGTTTAGGTACAGTAAAAACAGGGGAAATATGCTTGTTTGTTTTTGTATCCTCTCCCAAAAGAAAAGAAGCCATCAAAGCTTTAGAGTATTTGGTGGAAACCATTAAAGCAGAGAGTCCAATTTTTGGAAAAGAGATTTTTGAAGACACATCTCATCAATGGAAAGTAAATAGCTAATTCCTTTTTTATAATTTGTAAATTCTGTAAAATGGTAGACATTACCCACAAAAACGTAACCTTAAGAACCGCTACTGCACAGGCCATTGTAAAAGTAAGTAAGCAAGAAACCATAGAGGCTATTAAAAACAAAACAGTTCCTAAAGGAGATGTTTTTGAAATGAGTCGTGCAGCGGGTTTACTTGGAATTAAACAAACCCCCTACTTGCTACCTGATTGTCATCCATTACCTATAGAGTTTACTGGAGTTGAGTATCAGATTAATGGCTTGGAAATTACCATTTTAATGACCGTAAAAACACTCTACAAAACAGGTGTAGAAGTTGAAGCCATGCATGGAGCAAGTGTAGTTGCCTTAAACTTATACGACATGCTAAAACCTATTGACAAAAAAGTGGAAATAGGAAGCATTAAACTTTTAGAAAAAAGAGGTGGAAAATCTACATATCATAAAAAATCGGGAACAGGACTAAAAGCTGCAGTTATTGTTTGTTCTGATACTATTTCTGCGGGTGATAAAGAAGACAAAGCAGGAAAGGCTATTATTCATAAACTTAAAGAATGTGAAGTTGGAATTGCAGAATACACCATTATTCCGGACGAATCTAATTTAATTCAAGAAAAAGCCATTACGAACAGTGAAAAAAACATCGATCTTATTATCTACACAGGAGGAACTGGATTGTCTCCTAGAGATGTAACTCCAGAAGCATTGCTCCCTATAATTGAAAGACGAATTCCTGGAATTGAAGAAGCCATCCGAAGCTACGGACAAGAAAGAACCCCTTATGCAATGCTGTCTAGAAGTGTAGCAGGTGTCTTAAAAAAATCTTTGGTTTTGGCTTTACCGGGCTCTACCAACGGAGCTAAAGAGTCTATGGAAGCAATATTCCCCGCAGTTTTACACATATACGGAGTATTAAAAGGGGAAAGACATTAGTCTTTCCCTCTTTACTTTTTTACATTTCTAAGCAGGCTCTTTACCTACTTTGTATTGCTGTTTTAATCGTTGCAATTCCTTTTTTAACTTTTTAACCAGAGATGAATGTTGTTTTTTGGGGTAGACATTCTGCATTTCTTTAGGATCTTTTTTCAAATCGTACAGTTCCCACTCTTCTCCATTCGGTACATCTTGGCCATAAAATCGGATAAGCTTGTAACGTTTGTTTGCCACTCCTTCATGTCGACGAACAGAATGCGGTCCTGGATATTCGTAGTAATGGTAATACAATGAACTTCTCCAATCTTTAGGTGTTTTTCCCTTAAGCAAAGGCACTACGCTTTTACCTTGCATATCTTTTGGGATTGGAGCTCCTGCCAAATCTAAAAAAGTCTCTGCAAAATCTATATTCTGTACCAAATCATGGTTTACACTTCCTGCCTTTACAACCCCTGGCCATTTTACAATTAGCGGAGTTCTAAAAGACTCTTCGTACATAAATCGTTTGTCAAACCAACCGTGTTCCCCCATGTAAAACCCTTGATCTGAGGAGTACATAACAATGGTATTTTTATCCAAGCCAGTAGCTTTTAAATAATCCATTAGACGACCAATATTTTCATCAACAGACCAGATACATCGTAAATAATCTTTCATGTACAATTGGTATTTTAATTTAGTTAACTCTTTACCTGTTAACTTTAGATGTTTATATTTTTCAATTCGGTCTGCAAAACGGTCGTCTATTCCTACTTTAATAAAGCGTTCAGGTCTAAAAGTTAAAGGTTTTATTTTTAAATCAGAATCGTCTCTAAACGACGTATTCATATTTAAATCCTGTTCTCTTGCAGCGGTGGTGCGAGTTGCATAGTCGTCAAACAAATTGTCTGGTTCGGGTATATTTACATCTTTGTACAATTGCATATGTTCACGTTTAGGCACCCAAGGTCTGTGTGGTGCTTTTTGATGCACCATTAACATAAATGGCTTTTCTTTATTTCTACCTTTCTCTAACCATCCTAAAGCTTTGTTTGTTACAATATCTGTTACATATCCCTTTTCATTCTTTATCCCTTTTGAAGATAAAAAGTCAGGATTTTTGTATTCTCCTTGTCCCAATAACACCTCCCAATAATCAAAACCCTGCATGTTCCCATCGATATGAATTTTACCAATCATAGCTGTTTGGTATCCATTTTTTCGTAATATTTTTTGAAATTGTTGCTGATTATGATCAAATTTTACTTTGGCTTTGTTGTTATATTTTCCGTGCATATGGCTCATCTTACCTGTTAGCAAAGTAGCCCTACTTGGTGCACAAATAGAGTTTTCAACATATGCTTTTTCAAAACGCATACCCTCTGCTGCCAACTTATCTAAATTGGGTGTTGGATTGATGGATTGCAACCTACCACCATAAGCCCCAATGGTTTGATACGAATGATCGTCTGTAAAAATCCAAATAATGTTTGGCTTTTGTTGTGCATTAATTTTAAAAAAAGTGAACCATACGAATGCTACACAGCAAATAGAATTTATTTTTTTCATTTTATTTGTTTTGCAATTATTTTAAAGGAGTTATGTACGTATAATACACTCCGTATTTTTGTTTTCCTTGAATAAAATCATTCACTAAAAAGGTTTTTCCTTTTTCTAAATTGACTGTAAAAACAACAGCTTCATCTGCTGGCATGATTTGTTTTTCCAACATTTGATTGGCTATTTGTATGCGTACCTTTTCAGGTTGAATGGTTTTGTAATCGAACCATTTTTTGGGGTTTTCTGAAGGAATCCCTAAAATAGGTCCTGGACATTCTTTAGGCCATCTTCTACATTCAATTTGATAGGTTCCATTTTTGGCAATTTCAATAGCATGGGTGTTGTTGGTGTTTTTTAGCCCAGCAGCTACTTGTTCACTCTTCCAAATTCCTTTATCTTCTCCAATGGCATGTTGTATGGTTAGCTTGGTTGTTGTTTGTTCTTTTGTCCCTACAATACTTACAGGCATTTGAGCATATTCTGGATTTTGTTTGCTACGTTGTAAAAACAAAGCGTTTTCTTTTAGCATTTGCGCTACCAATTCGGGATGGTCTTTGGCAACATTGTGCAACTGTTTTCGATCTTTGGCCACATTGTACAGCTCTTTTCCATTTAACAATCTCCAATTGCCTTTTACAATACAAGTTTGTTTTACATCATGCGGTGGTCTCCAATCTTGCCTGTGATGAATAAAAATACTTCTATTGTTAACAACTGGCTTTTTTTTATAGAGATAAGGAGTTAAATCTATTCCATCTAAATTTAGATCTTGTTCTGTTTTTAGATTACACAAACTTATCAATGTAGGAAAAATATCTACGTGAGAACTTGGAATTGAAAGATCTTTCCCTCCTTTAATTTTTCCATCCTTCCACCTAATAAAAAACGGTACTCTATGTCCGCCTTCTGTTTTATATCCCTTTTTGCCACGAAAGCCCATATTGTAGCCTATTTTTAAATCTCCACTCACTCCATTTCCAGTACCATTATCAGTCATAAAAATAAGAATGGTGTTGTCTGCCAATTTTTTCTTTTTTAAATAAGCTTCTAACTTTCCAAAATTCTCATCAATATTGGTTATCATTCCATAAAACTCGGCACTGTAAATTTCTTTCCCCTCCATAGGTTTGTAGGGGTTGCTGTATTTCTGATCTACATATAAAGGACTGTGAGGTGCGTTGGTAGGTAAGTATATAAAAAAGGGCTGATCTTTAGTATCCTCAATAAACTTGATGCTTTCTTGAAACCAAACATCTGTGCAATACCCCTGAAACTGTTTGGGTTGATTGTTGACAAAATATACATCGTTAAAATAATTATTACCCCAGTAGTCAGAAAGTTCGCCTAACCCACCTGCTTTGTGTTGTACTACATGGTTAAAACCAGAATCGGTAGGACGTACAGGATAGTTGTCTCCTAAATGCCATTTTCCAAACATTCCGGTTCTGTATCCGTTTTGTTGAAAAACAGCAGCTATTGTTTGACTTGCTTGTGCTAATGCATCTCTTCCTTTATAAGTTGCCCAAACTCCATTGTTTATGGGATACTGCCCTGTTACAATGGCACTACGCGTAGGTGCACAAAGTGGACTTACATGAAAATCGGTAAAACGAACTGACTTTTTGTAGAATTTGTCTATATGGGGAGTTTTGATATAAGGATTGCCATGACAGCCTAAATCTCCAATTCCTTGATCATCGGTAAGGATAAGGATCACATTAGGTTTTTGCTGTCCATAAAATAGTTGACTGAATGCAAAAAGTAAAAAAGTAAGTATGGATTTCATTTGGTTGATTCTTTAATTGTTTTTAAGACTTGTGGAATTAAACAGCGTTTAAATTAAAAATTCTATCACTTTTAACCTTATTTGTTACTTTTTTTAAAAAGATAAAATCACCTTTATAAAACACTACCACAGCTCTTAAAAAACACCTAAAAACCAAACACTTACCCTATTTAACTAGCCTTTTTTACTTTTTGCATTTAGAAAACTTTTATGTTTGTAAAAATTACTTTTTTTTCGGAATCCTTTCCGAAAAACTTAGTTTACATCTACTAAAACAACCTCTTCCCTTTGGTCTTTTGCTTTTAGATGAAAGCGAATGTTTTTTGTTTTTAGTTGTTTTATATGTCTAGCATACATTCCGTAGGCAGGTGTAGCTCCTAACTTGGTAAACTCTGGGTATTGGGTTTCGTTTTCTGGAACCACAATTTTAGCATCTTCTGCAGTTCCTTTTCCAGATAAGGTAATTTGAATGTCTTCTAACTCGATGCTGCCTATTTTATGATTTGGTGTTCCTGTAAAAAAGAAACCTGTAGAAGGGTTTACTCTGCTGTTTTCTATAGATCTTGTAGTGGCTTTTACGTTTCGTATGGTTACGTTGTTAATAGTACCTACGGGCTGTCTTTTTGCATCTCTGTACACCAACCTTCTTTCTCCTAGGCGAATAAAAATAGGCATTTCTACGTTTGTCATTTCTATGTTTTCTATACATACATTGTTGATGTTAGCACCATCGACACTTAGAATTTTAATTCCACCACCGCGGGTATCGTGAATAAAACAATCTTTTATAGTAATGTTGGTAAAATCTCCCATAGATTCGGTTCCGAATTTAATGGCACCCCATTCGCTTTTAATTTTACATTTTTTTACAACCACATCGCTAGAAGGCTTTGGACTTGTTGATTTAAAGCAGATGGCATCGTCTCCTGAATCGATGGTACAGTTTTTTATTTCTCCGTGTGTACTAGAGTCAATATCAATAGCATCGTTGTTTTTGTTGGCATGGCTGTGAATGTCGATTCCATCTACCAAAAAGTTTGTACATTGAAAAAAGTGCACTGTCCATGCTGCAGGTTGACGTAAATGAATGTCTTTTAACTGTACGCCATTGACACGTACTAAGCGAAGTAGAAAAGGACGGTCAAAATTTCCTACTTTTCCGCCTGCGTATAGTGCTTTGTTATTGTTGGTTTTTACCTCATCGACCTTTTCTTTTTGTCCCAACTTTTTTAATGTTTCTTTTACCTTTGCACGTGTAAACAGGTGGCCTTGACCATCGATAGTTCCTTTGCCTGTAATGGCTACGTTTTTTGCATCTATGGCACCTACAAGGCATTTTCCTCTTAACTGACCTGTGGCATCGACAAAAGCATCTATACTTTGGTAATCGTTGGGATTGCTGCTACCCAGCAAGGTGCTATTTTCTTTTATATGCAAGGTTACATGATCTTTTAGCAACAAAGTTCCGCTTACAAAGGTTCCTCCTTCTAAAACTACAGTCCCCCCACCTGCTTTGGCACAAGCATCAATAGTGTTTTGAATGGCTTTGGTGTTTACAGTTTTTCCATCGGCTAGAGCACCGTAATCGTTAACATTCCACTTGGTTTGTTTACCACAAGAGACTGATAAAGTAATAAAAACAACAGCGATTAATTTTTTTAACATGATTTGATTTTTTGGTTTATTCGTTTTCGTGTACGCACACAAATATAGGAATCTACCAATTAAGTGGTTCTAACAAATGTTTTTTTAGCTTGTTCTTATGGTTTTGTTTTACTTCTTTTTAGAGTTGCTTTTATCACCAGCAGTTGCTTTGTTTATATATGCTTGACGTTTGTTTTCTTCTCTATCGCAGTTAAATAAATGGGCATCTTGCCATAGGGGATCTACATTATTTTTTGCCCATTGATCGTACATTTTGGCCAATTGTGTTACTTTTTCTGGATGTTTGTGTGCTAGGTTGTTTTGTTCGTATGGGTCTTTTTTGATATTGAACAAAAAGGTTTTCTTTTTATAGTAAGAGTATATCAATTTAAAGTCTTTGTGTCTAACAGCAAACCCTTTTCCTCCTGAATATTGCCAGTACATGGGTCTTTCTTTTAGGGTTTTGCTTTTTTTAGTTAGTATGGGTAGTAAATTAACACCGTCTATGTTTTTACTAGCAGGTACTTGGGTGTTGGTGGCTGCTAGGATTGTAGGAAAAATATCTAGGGCAATGATGGGCTCTTTGTAGGTTCTGTTTCCTTTGATTTTGTTAGGCCAACTGATGACAAAGGGTTCGCGTATTCCGCCCTCGAACAGCATTCCTTTGTGACCTCTATAAGGAGCGCTGCTTGCCCCGTGAGAATGTCCTCCGTTGTCTGAATAAAATACAATTAAGGTATTGTTGTATACTCCTGTTTCTTTTAATTTTTGAATGACCTTTCCGATTCCTGCATCCATCCCTGCAACCATGGCTGCGTAGGCTGCTCTTTCTCCGTTTTCTATATGTGTTACTAAATTGGTGTACTCTTTAGTAGCTTGGATGGGTGCATGAGGTGCGTTGTAGGCTAAGTACATAAAAAATGGCTGTTCTGTTTTACTGTATTGGTCTATGTAGTTTATGGCTTGGTTAGAAAAATCGTCCGTAAGGTAAGTTAATGTGTTTTCTGGAACTGGTTTTCCGTTTTTCATAACTCCCAATTCTTTGTTTTTGGGTGTGGTTTTTCCCCAGTAATTGAAACCACCACCGCTAAAGCCAAACCAATCTTTGAACCCCCTTTGGTTGGGTAAAAACTTGTGAGCATTTCCTAGGTGCCATTTTCCGATGGCACAAGTGTGGTAGTTGTTTTGTTGTAAAACTTCGGAAATCATGAGTTCGTTTAGTGGCAAACCAATAACGGTATCTTCGTTTTGTTTTTCGTTTTCTGGGTTGTTTTCGTGGCCGAACTTTTGTTGGTATCTACCTGTTAACAATCCGGCACGGCTGGGGCTACAATATGGATGAGACGAGTATCCTTGGCTAAAAATAACTCCGTCTTTGGCTAAAGCGTTTAAGTTAGGGGTAGGAATATCGGTTGCTCCGTTAAAGCCTACATCGCCCCATCCTTGGTCGTCTGACAAAATAATTAATATGTTGGGTTGTTTGCTTTTTTGAGCTTGTAAAGTAGTGCAGCAGAAAGCTAACAGTAGCGTAAGGTATCCGTAGTATTTTTTCATTTTAATGTATTTGTATTTTTACTCTAAAATTATAGGATTGATTTTTCTCTAATTTATACAAATGTTTTTTGATGAGACATATATGTTCTTTCTCTGTTACTACATTGGCTTGTTTTTACTGGTATTTTATGGATGTTTGGTTGTTCTTGTTTTGTATTGTGTATATAGATTACAGACATTATTGGTATGCATACTGTATTTTGCAACTAGATATGCTTATTGTTTTACAAGAACACAAAAATGTTGCTACAGAACAGCAGAATGTTACACAAGGGTTAGAAGATTTTGATTGGGAACAGCAACATGTTATAACAGGATAGCATAATGTTATGCAAGTATAGAATAATGTTGAATGGGCATAGCAAAATGTTACAACAGGATAGCATAATGTTATGCAAGTATAGAATAATGTTGAATGGGCATAGCAAAATGTTACAACAGGATAGCATAATGTTATGCAAGTATAGAATAATATTGAATGGGCATAGCAACATGTTACAACAGGATAGCATAATGTTATGAAAGGGTAAGATATTATTAAATGATGACTAATAATAAGTGCTACTGTATCTGTTCTTTACTATGTTGGATGATAAAATTTGCTTGCATTGAACTCAACTTTTTTTTGAGCACTTACAAACT
>NZ_AFPK01000045.1 GCF_000220525.1 Ochrovirga pacifica
ATCAAGCTTACCAAAAGTTTCTGTTTCGTAAACTTCTTTTTTCCCCTCAAGCTCTATACCATAAACATTTGCTTTGTCTCCCGTATTACTGTAAGTAAAATATCCTGAAGATCCTCTTGTTAAAGAACGGTTGATTGGGTCTTGAATCAATTTATAAAACACAGTTGCAGAAATTAATTCTTCTTTAGTTGGGAAAAATTCCCATTTAAAATCTACATTGTAGTTAGTAGATGCTATCAATTCAGGGTTACCTCTAGTTACCCTACCTGTAGGAGATACATAGTTAAAAGGTGCCAACTCCTTAAATTCTGGTAAAGTAATCGTTTTACTACCTGCAAGTCTTAAGGAATGTTGATCGTTTAATTCGTATTTCATATTAAAACTTGGTAAAATATTATCATATGTATTAGATAAGCTAGTAATCTCGTCTCCATTTTCATCTTCTAAAAAGTAATTATTTACATTCCACTCTACCATATCAATCACATCTTGCTCATATCTTACACCTAGCCCAACAGTTAACACACCAAATTTCATGTCTGTATTTAAATATCCTGCTATAATATCTAATTCAGCCTTGTAAGTATCGGGATTCTGATTATTGTATCTTAAGTAACCTCTATTAATATTTTCCTGCGTTAATCCCTCAGTTAAATTATTAATATCAGAAACACTAAAGTTATTATCATTACCATCTGTCGTAACAATCAATCCATCAAACTTAGATCTAAAATCTCTGGTTCTATTTCTGTAGTTTCCTCCTATGTTAAAACGAATACGCTTTCCTTCTTTCTCAACCAAAACATGCTCAAAATTTAGCAAAGCATTGTATTCAAAATCCTCAATCTCTTGGCTTGATTTACGTTGTTGAAATCCTCCAACATATGCATATTTCACAACTCCGTCATTCAACACACGACTTCCAAAAGCCACATTATTTGCTGCTGTCCCGAAATTAACCTCGTTTCTTATACGATTAGGCTCATCTGCTTGCACATTGTTTATACCCGCTGCCCAATTAAATTTATTTCTATCATCAAATGTATGGCTACCCAATAACTGATTTACCAATATTTGTGTTTGTTTAGTATTTTGGTCTCTTACAAATGCTCCATATTCAACTGGTTGTTGATCAAAAACAAAACCAAAACCATCACCACCTTGCTCATAAACATTATCAGATAATTTGTTTATGTATAGATTAGTCAACTTTATACTATGATCTTTTCCAAAATCATACTTTAAATCTATCAAGCCTGTTGTATTTATAGAAGTATTAAATTCTTCTACAAAAGGGAAATCATTATTAAGAGAATTTCCTCTATACTGTGCAAACATTCCCTCATAGTAATCGTAAGATCTAGAATGAGACAATGAAATTATAGCCATCAAATCATGATTATCATTTACTTCAAATTTGTAACCTCCTGCTAATGATAAGCTATAATCTATAGGAAGAGACTGACTAGCCGTATTCCAGCTTTGACTGAATAAAGCTTGACCAGGGTTTAAATCTGAATTATGATACCCAAATGTTACATTATTAATATTTTGGGTTGCTTTGAATTCTCCAAAAACGCCTACAACATTTGAATTGATACCAGTACCTACTCCAATTTTTATTCCTTTAGCATTTTTAGAATATTCTTTAGATGTGATATCAACATGTCCAGAAGATTGATCTGCATAAGAAGAAGTACTATAAGTTTTAGAAATCCCTACATTTTGAATAATTGAAGTAGGAAACAAATTCAAATTGATATTTTTCTTTTCAATATCGTCTGAAGGTATTGGCAATCCGTTCATGGTTGTAAATAAATAACGATCACCCAATCCTCTTATATATACATCTCCAGAGGCCTCATTTTTTTGTACTCCTGAAATTTTAGCTGTAGCCGAAGCTGCATCAGAAACACCTGCTTTAGATAATTGTTCCGCTCCAATACTTTCTATAATTTCAACTTTCTCTTTTTGTACAGCTAACAAAGCAGCCTCACTTTCTTTGTTTGTTACCACGTTTAACACAACCGCATCCAACGCATCAGCCTGTGATTGCATTACTACATTTACCGTTTGTTTACCTTTGGCTTTTACGGTAACGGCTTTGGTTTCTTTTTTATACCCCTGAAACTCGTACACCAAAGTGTAGTTTCCTGGTTTTAAGTTTAGTTGGTACACTCCATCAAAATCTGTAGTGGTTCCTATGGTAGGGTTTCCCTGCACATAAATACTTACAAAAGGAAGTGGTTCTAAATTCATTTCTTTGTCTTGTACCATTCCCGATACAGTTCCCTTAGACTGCGCAAAAACTACTGCGGTCATTAGGGCAAAAAGAGTAAATAATAAATTTCTCATTATCAATGATATGTTTGTTTTAAAGTCAGGCAAAATTCTGTATAAAATCATTTTTAGAGCCTAAGTAAGCATTACGTTTGCGTTATATTAACGTTAAATTGCTCGTTTGTTACTTTAACACTTTGTAATCATTAAATGTTTGTTAAAAACACTTTTGTATATTTAGAAAACATTAAATTTGGCCACACTATAACGAAAAACTAGAAATGGAAACTAATCAGATTAAGATTCTTTTGGTTGATGACGAACCAGATATTTTGGAAATTGTAGGATACAATCTTAAAAAAGAAGGCTATGATATTTACACAGCTAGCAATGGTATAGAAGCTGTAGATCAGGCAAAAAAAGTACAACCTCATTTGATATTACTAGATGTAATGATGCCAGAAATGGACGGTGTAGAAGCTTGTGAAAAAATTAGAGAAATTTCAGACTTAAAAGATGTTATTATCTCCTTTTTTACCGCTCGTGGCGAAGACTACAGTCAAGTAGCTGGTTTTGATGCGGGGGCAGACGACTACATTACCAAACCCATTAAACCTAAATTGTTAACTAGCAAAGTAAAATCTTTGTTAAGAAGATTAAAGGACGATGGGGCTAAAACCAATAGCACAGACTTGGGAGGAATTATTATAGATCGAGACGAATACCTAATTGTAAAAGACGGTGAAAAAATAGTATTGCCAAGAAAAGAGTTTGAATTGTTTTCTTTGCTAACCTCTAAACCAGGAAAGGTGTTTAATCGTGAATCTATAATGAAAAAAGTATGGGGGAGCGATGTGGTTGTAGGAGACAGAACTATAGATGTACACATTAGAAAACTAAGAGAAAAAATAGGAGACAACTACTTTAAAACCGTAAAGGGAGTTGGCTATAAGTTTATTTTACATGAAAATTAAAAATTTTTTTATTTTTTCTATTGCCATTTCTTTTGTACTAACGCTTTGTATAGATGTTAGTATTTTAATTTACATGGCAGCTACCAAAACTACCGTACACATACAAGCCTTGTTACTTTTGTCTTTGGCTTTGTTTATTTTGCTAAGCTTGATAATTAACAACGGGGTAGAAACATACATTAACTACCGAATAGGAAAAATATACAAACAGGTAAATACACTAAAAAAAAAGCGAATTTCTAACATAAATATCAACGCAGATGAGTTTGATTTTTTGGCTCGCGACATCTTAAAATATACATACAAGAAAAAGCGAGAGATTAATAAGTTAAACTATCGAGAAAACTATCGCAGAGACTTTTTAGGAAATGTGGCTCACGAAATAAAAACACCACTGTTTACCGTGCAAGGATATTTACTAACCTTAATAGAAGGAGCTGCCGAAGACAGAGAAATTAGAGACAAATACCTAAAAAGAGCCAATGCAGCCATAGAACGTTTAAGCGAAATTGTTGATGATTTGGACTTAATCACCAAGCTAGAAACCAATGATTTAAAGCTAAACATAGACACTTTTAACATTATAAAAGTAGTGCAAAAAGTGTTTGATTTGTTAGAAATGCAGGCTAAAAAAAGAAACATCAAACTAACCTTAGACAAGTTTTATGACATCCCCGAGTTTGTAATGGCTGACGAGTCTAAAATAGAACAGGTATTGATTAATTTGGTAATGAACTCCATCAAATATGGAAAAATAGGAGGCACAACAGTGGTTTCTATAGAGTACGTAGATGATGAAAAGATTTTAGTTAAAGTAAAAGATAATGGAGAAGGAATAGACAAAGACAACATTCCTAGATTGTTCGAACGTTTTTATCGTGTAGACAAAAGTAGGTCTAGAGACCAAGGAGGTTCTGGTTTAGGATTGGCAATTGTAAAACACATTGTAGAAGCCCACGAACAAACTATTGATGTAAAAAGTGTGGTAGGTAGTGGTTCTACTTTTTACTTTACTTTAGACAAAGCTTAAATAAATACACAAACAAATAGTATACAAAAAGGCCGATAGATTTTTTTCTATCGACCTTTTTTGTTTCTATTCCATCAATTTTTATTGATGTACAATTTTCTGTCTTAATCCGTTGTTGGTTTGGATAAAATAAACTCCCGAAGGCAAGGACGAAATGTTGATGCTTTTTTGTGCTCTAAAGGTTTTTACAGTTTGTCCCAAAACGTTTTTTATAAAGATTGTTTCTATATCAGAAACATCAGAAATCTGAAGAGTTCCATTTTTAAAGTTTTGAGTAATAGAGATTCCTGCTTTGCTAAAGTTTCCTGTAGACAAAGTTGCATCATTAATTACAGGAAATTCTAAACTATAAGAAATCCAGTCCCAACCAGAACCATTCCACTTTTGCATTCCGTAATAGTCGTCTCCGTTTAATTTGTGCACTCCAGACCCATTGTCTGCCGTAGTTCCAACATTCAATCCGTTTAGTACTTCTTCCTCAGGAAAGGTAAACGTAATAGTACCCGATTGGTTTTCTTCTGTTCCACTTACCACAATATCATCTGCTGTAACATTAGAAATGGTTGCATTGGTATAAGGATCTGCCACAGGGTCTGCACCTGCAGGATGTACTAATAAAATACGGTAGTTTAGACCTGTAATGTTGGTGTTTGCAGTATAGTTAAAACTCATCGTAAATGTTTCCCCTCTAGTTACACTTGCAAAAGCCGTTTGTTCGTTGGTAATAGATATGTAATTTGGTGGATAATAAGCTGGTACAACTTCTATATCTGTGTTTGAAAATTTATCAATCGTTAAAGGTCCACCACCACTTACTCTTAGCGAATAACCTGTACCTACAGCAATCAAGCTTTCGTCACCAATATTTAGCTGACTTAACACCCATGTACGAGTTCTAACAGTTAAACTGTTACCGTCATTTGGGTTAGCATCTAATGAAGTACTGGTGGTGTTTGCATCTGACAACCCTCCTGTAATCACAAAAGCATTTCCGGTAGCTCCTGGATTTTTAATAGGCAACCAAATTTTTGCATGGGTAGGTTCATTTCCTGCTCCGTCCGTTCTAAAATCAGACACACTTGTAATGGTTAAAGTAGCAGGTTCGTACCCGCCACCAGGTAATTTGTTTAAAAAGAAACCATTGGTAGAAATTACCAATTCGTCTGTAGCAGTAGTCGATTTGGTAATAGTGTTGGTGTCTGCTGTTTGACTAAAGCCCAACAACGATGCTGACATCGCAAATAAAAAAGATAGTTTTTTAATCATAATATATATTATTTTAATTCTACTCATAAAATTATTTAGGAATAGCATTAAAAAAAGATACATATGATTTTGATCTAAATACAAATGGTTCTCTATTCATTTATTCAATTCATAGAGAACCTTATATTACAACTTTAAAAATCAAAAAAGTTAAATAACACCTTGTGCAAGCATTGCATCGGCTACTTTTACAAAACCAGCAATATTGGCTCCTTTTACATAATTTACATAGCCATCGTCTTCAGTTCCATATTCTACACAAGCCTCATGTATATCTGTCATAATTTCTTGTAGCTTTTTATCTACTTCTACACGAGTCCATTTGTAACGCAATGCATTTTGAGTCATTTCTAAACCAGAAGTTGCCACTCCTCCCGCATTGGATGCTTTACCAGGTGCATAGAAAATTTTAGCTTTGTGAAACGCTTCCATAGCCTCTATAGTACAGGGCATATTGGCTCCTTCGCTTACACAAATACAACCATTGTTTACCAATGTTTGTGCTTCCTCTCCGTTCAACTCGTTTTGTGTAGCACAAGGAAAGGCAACTTCGCAACTTTCGCTCCAAGGTTTTTCTCCCTGATGGTACACAGCAGATGGATATTTTTCTACGTACTCTGAAATTCTTCCTCTTTTTTGATTTTTTAACTCTTTAACAAACTCTAGTTTTTCTTGACTGATTCCTTCTTCATCAAAAATATACCCAGAGGAATCTGATAGCGTTACTACTTTAGCCCCTAACTGAATGCATTTTTCAGCAGCGTATTGAGCTACGTTTCCAGAACCAGAAATTACTACTGTTTTTTCAGACAAAGTTTCTTGTTTGGTTTCTAGCATGGCTTTGGCAAAATATACTGCTCCATATCCTGTTGCTTCAGGTCTTATTTGTGATCCTCCCCAAGACAATCCTTTTCCTGTTAATACACCTGTAAACTCATTTCTTAATTTTTTATACATCCCAAACAAATACCCTACTTCTCTTGCTCCTACTCCTATATCTCCTGCAGGCACATCGGTATCATGTCCTATGTGCCTAAACAACTCGGACATAAATGCATGACAAAAACGCATAATTTCATCGTCTGATTTTCCTTTAGGGTCAAAATCTGAACCTCCTTTACCTCCACCCATAGGCAAAGTAGTTAAGGAATTTTTAAACACCTGCTCAAAAGCCAAAAACTTTAAAATACTCTGGTTTACTGTAGGATGAAAACGCAGTCCTCCTTTGTATGGCCCAATAGCCGAGTTCATTTGTACTCGATACCCCCTGTTGATTTGAATTTCTCCATCATCATCTACCCAACACACACGAAAAGACACTACTCTCTCTGGCTCTACCATACGCAACAAAATGTTTTTCCCAAAATAAATATCATGCTCGCATACATACGGAATTACCGTTTCGGCTACCTCTTGCACTGCTTGTAAAAATTCAGGTTCGTCACCATTACGTACCTTTACGTTATCCATAAAATCTTGAACTCTTTTATCCATCTGTTTTTTGTTTTTATTATAAATATAGAAATATATTTGTGTAGTGTGTACATCTTAATCAATCTTACGAATTGCCATGAAATTCTTTTTTAAAAACGTAGACAACACCCCTTTAATTGTTTTCCGTATTATTTTTGGAACCATTTTAATGTTAGAAGCTTGGGGCTCTATATTTACAGGCTGGATTGACACTACGTTTGTACAACCTAGCCTCCATTTTTCGTTTATTGCGTTCGAGTGGTTGCAACCGTTAGATGGCAACGGCATGTACTTTTTATACGGGTTGATGGGTTTTTTAGGCTTACTAGTTCTCTTGGGATATTATTATAGACTAGCAATTATTAGCTATACAATTTTATGGACGTACTGTTATCTTGTTCATAAAATATCGTACAATAACCATTATTACTTAATGATACTGTTGTGTTTTTTAATGTGTTTTATGCCCGCCAACCGCTATGCTTCTTTAGATGTACGAACGCAACGAGTAGACACAAGCGCACACATGCCCCAATGGGTTTCTTTTTTATTGGTGTTTCAAATTAGCTGCGTGTATGTATTTGGTGCTATTGCCAAAATGTATCCCGACTGGATAGACGGTACGTTTCCCAAAATAGTACTAACAGACAAAGCAAATTTTCCACTTATAGGTAAATATTTTACCAAAACATGGTTTTACATGGGCATTGCTTACGGTGGTTTACTGTTCGATTTGTTAATTATTCCAGCCTTGGCTTATAAACAAACTAGAAAAGTAGCTTTTTTCATTTCTATTTTCTTTCACAGTTTTAACTCTATTGTGTTTCAAGTAGGTGTTTTTCCATATCTAAGTCTGTCATTTGCTTTATTCTTTTTTGATGGCCGTAAAGTGCAACAATGGTTTTTGCCTAAAAAAGGATTTTATCAAACAAGCCAAGAACCTGCTGCTATCAAACCTAACTACCTGCTTGCCATTTCTACTTACGTAGTGTTGCAACTATTTTTACCTTTAAGACAGCACTGCATTCAAGGAAATGCCTATTGGACTGAGGAAGGACACAAAATGAGTTGGCGAATGATGCTTCGCTCGGCTTCGGGTACTTTGTATTATAAAATTCACAACATTACCAAAGACAGCACCTACTACCACAGACCTAAAATACTTACCGCTAAACAAAAGCATTTGATTAGCACACATCCCGACGTTATTTGGCAGTACGCTCAATACTTAAAAAAAGAAGCAAGCCAAAAAGGAAGTCTAATACAGGTTTACGCCATCAGCAAAAAACGACTTAACGGAAGACCTTTGCAAGAATTTATAGACCCTACGGTTGATTTGGCTAATACACCCTGGGATTATTTTTATCATGCTCCATGGATTCGGGAATTTAAAGGATGGAAAAAGCCCGAGAAAGTCGACCAAAAATAAAGGGAACAATAGAAATAGTTTACTTAAATTTGCAGTCTAATTTCTGAATAACGATTATGTTAGATAAAGTAAATGAGCTAATTGGAGAAGTAAGTAATTTTAACACCACTAGTAAAGAGGAACTAGAAGCGTTTAGAATTAAGTATTTAGGAAAAAAGGGAATTTTGAATGATCTTTTTGCTGAGTTTAAAAATGTAGCAAACGATCAGAAAAAAGAATTTGGACAAGCGCTAAATACCTTTAAAAATACCGCCGAAAATAAAATTAACGACTTGCGTAGTTCTTTAGAAGAAGCTGCACTTTCAGGAACGGCATTAAACGACTTGACCCGTCCGGGAGAGCCTTTAAAAATTGGTTCTCGCCATCCAATTTCTATCGTACGTAATCAAATTATTGATGTGTTTTCTAGAATTGGTTTTACTGTATCTGAAGGCCCAGAAATTGAAGACGATTGGCACAACTTTACTGCCTTAAATTTGCCAGAATACCATCCGGCAAGAGACATGCAGGATACGTTTTTTATAGAGCAAAATCCCGATATTTTGTTGCGTACTCACACCTCATCAGTACAAACAAGATATATGGAAAACAACGAACCGCCTATAAGAACCTTATCTCCGGGACGTGTGTTTAGAAACGAAGACATTTCGGCACGTGCACATTGTATCTTTCATCAGGTAGAAGGTTTGTACATAGACACAGACGTTTCTTTTGCAGACTTAAAACAGACTTTGTTGTACTTTACCAAGGAAATGTTCGGAAAATCTAAAATTCGCTTACGCCCTTCTTATTTTCCTTTTACCGAACCTAGTGCAGAAGTGGATATTTACTGGGGATTAGAAACCGAAACCGACTATAAAATTACCAAAGGAACAGGTTGGTTAGAAATTATGGGATGCGGAATGGTAGATCCTAACGTATTAAAAAACGCTAATATAGATCCTACAAAATACAGTGGTTACGCTTTTGGAATGGGAATAGAACGTATTGCCATGTTGCTGTATCAAATTCCAGATATTCGTATGTTCTACGAAAATGATGTTCGCTTTTTGGAACAGTTTAAAAGCATTAACTAAGCATATATATATACGACTCCTTATTTGGGGTCGTTTTTTTATATTTAAAGACACAAGCTCTATTTTTCTCTTTTTTTGTTAGCTTTAGCAAAAAAAATACTATGAAATTTTCTTTTTCTCATGTAGTACATCGGGCTAAAACATCTTTATTTCGTTTTCCCTGGGTAATTGCATCAGCTTTTTGCGGAGTACTAATTGCTTTGTATTTGGTAGCATATCAAGACACTTTGGCAATAGAATTAAGTTATATCAATGCTCTATTGACTTTTGCTTTAGGAGTCCCTTTGTATTTTTGCACCACTATTTTTATAGAACAACAACAAAAGTCCAACACGTTTAATTATTTAACACAAGGTTTTGCCACAGTTCTATTGGTAGGTATCTATTTATCTTTACCTAATTCTTTAGAAAGTCATAACCTCCATATTTCTTACATTCGCTACGGCATATACAACGCTATTGTACATTTATTAGTAGCCTATGTACCATATCTTAAAAACAAACATCTTAACGGTTTTTGGAACTACAACAAAAGTTTGTTTCTGCGTTTGTGCACCGCTGTGCTGTACTCGCTAGTATTGTATATTGGTATATCCATTGCCTATGCTGCTGTTGATAGTCTGTTTCAGGTTGACATAAATTCTGAACTGTATTTTGAAACTTTTATTGTAATTATTGGATTGTTTAACACATGGTTTTTTGTGGCTGGAGTTCCCAAAAATCTAAATGCACTAGAAGCTGTTACGGAATATCCAAAAGGCTTAAAAATATTTTCACAGTACGTATTGCTTTCATTGTTGCTATTGTACTTGGTAATATTGTATGCCTATGGTTTTAAAATTACGCTACTTCAAAGCTGGCCTAAAGGATGGATTACCTATTTGGTTTCAGGCGTATCTATTTTGGGCTTCTTTACTGTTTTATTATTGTATCCTTATGCAAAAATCAAAGAAAATTCATGGATTGCTAAATTCACCAAAGTTTTTTACATACTGCTCTTACCCCTATCAATCATGATGATTCTAGCCATTCAGGTAAGAGTAAGTGCTTACGGAATTACCATCAAACGTTATGCTTCTTATACCTTAGCGCTATGGATTGTTTTGGTTTGTGTTTATTTTTTGTTTCAAAAAGACAATATCAAATTCATTCCCATATCATTATCAATTTTACTGTTAGCGAGTTCTTTTGGAACCTGGAGTATGTTTGCTGTTAGCGAAACCTCTCAGGTTGATAGACTAGAAAAACTGTTAAAAAAACAAGGAATATTAACAAACGGAAAAATAAACAATGAAGTCGTTTGGGATGTTTCTAAACTGCCAAAATGGGAGTTTAAAAATCCTAATCATAAACCCAAAACCCTCCCCGATTCCATTCAAAATCAAGTAAAATCTATCTTAGATTATTTGGACGATTATCACGGTATGGAAAAAATTCGCCCTTGGTTTACACAAAACTTAGACAGCCTATACCTTGTAAGTCAAGAAAAAAACAAATCGAGATTTCCGAACGAAGCCAAAATATATATGCAAAGTATGGGATTGGAGTATCGTAAAATTTACACTCGCAATTCATCACAAAAATACTACTATTACCGCAGTAAAAAAGACAGACTGACAAAGACCAACGGAGCAACGTACTTATACAACTTTACGTTTCACAAAAACACCCAAGCACAAACCATTCACACAGCTAATACAGACATTGGTATAGAACGAACTAACAAAAGTTTAAACATCATCTACCATCAAGATACGTTACACATTCCGTTTAAAAAACTAACACAAGACATGGTTTCTAAATGGGGACTAAAAACACAAAATCAACTACCAGAAAAACTCTGGATTCAAACTCTTGATAACAAGGGAGTTAAAATTCGCTGTGAGCTTGATTATGTACAGCTACAAATCGAAAATAACACTACAAAACTTCAAAGTTGTGGTGGTACGTTGTTTATTTACGAAGAATAAAATAAATAACTGATTTTCAAATTTAAAACCAACTGCAGGTATAAAACTTGCAGTTGGTTTTGTTTTTATCCTTTAAATAAAGATTCTTTTTTAGTGTTTAACCACTCCTATTTCCAAAATATCAGATTCTTAAAATTCTCACACAGCTAACGAATTTACTGCATTTTACACTTTTTATTATTTTCAAAAACAAAACAAACGAACATAATAACTTAAAAACCATTATTTATCTGTATGTTTGCGTAAACATTTAATAGTTTTTACATCAAGTTATCTAAAATCAATGTTAAGATCATCCCACACACGACTTTTGTTGCTAGTCCTAAGTATTTCAATGATATGCTTAGAGGCTTCTTATGGTCAGAAATTAATTGAAGACAACTTTAATTACTTTGGTACTTCAGGATACATCCGCACAGGAATGGGACAAAGCGAAGGCGGAGCAACACAAGCTCACTTTGAAATGCCTGGGGCTTTGAATAAATTTAGCTTAGGAAATCAGGCGGATACCTACGGAGAATTAGAGTTTGATTACACACGTTATTTGAATCTTGATAAAAGCAAATCCATCGACCTTGTTTGGATGACCTCCTTTTACGAAGCCTTTGGCAGTAAAAACGGAATGCAGTTTGACAAAACTGCCCAACTCTATGTTCGCGGAAACAATTTATTAGGAAACAAGGAAATTCTATGGATAGGAAAACGTTATTACCACCGACAAGCCATTCACTTGTTGGACAAACAATGGATGAACCCTGCACAAACAGGGTGGGGACTGGGAATTGAAAACATCATCACCCACAAAGGTAAAGAAGATCTAAAATTTGGAGCTTGGGCTTTTGAGGACAAAGCGGTAACCTCTTACATCAATCAAAACCAAAGTGTGCTAAAAGCTTTTACGTTTGATGCACGATGGGTACACGTACCTATTACCAAAATCAGTTCCATCAACTTAGCGGTTAACTATTCGTTAAGAGCTCAAAATCAAACCTTAGCCTATAAAAACCGTCATGGCTATGGTACTTTTGCTTGGATAGATACTGAGAAAAACAACATCAGCAATACGTTTGCCGTTTTGTTTAGACAGGGTGCTAATGTAGCTCAACACCATTGGACAGGAATGTCTCAAAAAGAAAATCCATCGAACAGTACTCTTGTTCAGTATGATTTGACAAAGGCTTATGCTCTGGAAATAAACAACAACTTTTTATACGATGATTTTGATCGTTTTGCTCTGAATGCTATTTTGATGAGTGTATTTAAAAATTTTGGTACGCAGCCTTATCAATATCAAAACGGCAACAGAGAATATCTAGACCATTTGGGAAACAATATGTATTGGTTGACCGTAGGAGCTAGAGGGATGTATTATATAAATGACTATTTTAAACTCAGCCTAGAATTCAGTACGGAATACATCTACAACGAACAGGTCAATACAGAAGGAAATTTACAACGGATTTCCTTTACTCCAGAGCTTTCCCTAAAGAAAGGCTTTTACAACCGACCTGTACTACGTCCGTTAATTACCTATGCTTTTTGGAGCAACGATTTGTTGGGACAATTAGGAACCACACCTACCAACGCTCCTTACGGAAACAACACAAAAGGCTTTACGTTTGGATTGCAGTTTGAAATTTGGTGGTAATAAAAAAATGAAACAAACACTATTAAAATATAACGTCATGAAAAAAACAACATTCTATAAACTTGTACTTAGTTTGATCTTGATAACATCAACCGCTATGGCAACTGAAACACAAAAAATAGTTGTTACGTCTCCTGATGGAACAACATACGCACAAATCAACTTAGAAAAAGACATTCGCTACTCCATTACTCAAGATGAAGTTTTGGTATTGGCTCCCTCAAAAATAGCCCTCCGTATATCGGACGGAACTATTTGGGGTGCACATCCAAGAGTGAAAGAAATTCGCAGAAATTCGGTAAACAAGACAATCAGTACACCTTTTTATAAAAGCAAAAAAATAACGGAAGCATACAATCAAGTTCTTATTGATTTTGAGGGAGACTGGAGTTTGGAATTTAGAGCCTATAATGATGGCATAGCTTATAGATTTATAAGTCATAAAAAAGGAAAATTTGAAATTAAAAATGAAATAGCAGACTACGAATTTGTAAACGATGCACAAGCAACGGTTCCCTATGTATATAGTCCTGGTGATTTGGAACACCAATTGTCACAGGCTTTTGAAAACACGTATACGCGTTTAAAAATATCAGAACTGGACAAAGAGCGTTTGATGTTTTTACCATTGACTGTAGCTGCACCCAAAGGAAAACGAGTAACAATTACAGAGAGCGACTTAAGAAACTATCCTGGAATGTATATGCAAACTACAGAAAAGGAAAACACTTTAAGTGCTTTTTTTGCTCCCTTGCGTAATGAAGTAGAAGAACACTCAGGCTACAACAATTTGCAAGTTACCGTAAAATCTCGTCATGAATACATTGCCAAAGTCAATCAAAAAAGGAGTTTTCCATGGAGAACTGCCATTGTTACACGCAACGACGTGGAACTTGCCAATACAGACATGTCTTACTTATTGGCAGAAGAAAATGTGATTGGAGACACCAGCTGGATTCAACCTGGAAAAGTGGCTTGGGACTGGTGGAACAACTGGAACTTAGAAGGCGTGGACTTTAAGGCTGGAATTAACAACCAAACCTACAAATACTACATCGATTTTGCTTCTAAAAATGGGATTGAATACGTGATTTTAGACGAAGGATGGTCCGTAAATAAAGTATACGATTTAATGCAAGTGGTACCAGAAATTGACTTGGAAGAACTCATAGCCTATGGGAAAAAAAGAAATGTAGGCATTATTTTGTGGGCAGGCTACTATGCATTTGACAAAGACATGCAAAAAGTTTGTGAACATTATAGCAAAATGGGAGTTAAAGGTTTTAAGGTCGATTTTATGAATGGAGACGACCAAGAATTGGTACATTTTAACGAGCGCGTGGCCAAAATGTGTGCAAAGTACCGCTTATTGGTGGATCTACACGGAACTTACAAACCGGCTGGATTACAAAGAACCTACCCAAATATTTTGAATTTTGAAGGTGTACATGGTTTGGAACAAATGAAATGGCAACCACAAACCTGTGATCAGGTAACTTACGATGTTACCATGCCCTACTTACGTATGATCTCTGGACCTGTTGATTATACACAAGGAGCTATGAACAATGCTGTAAAATCTTTGAACACCATTACCAACCAAGTAGAAACACAATACTATCCAAACTTTTCTAAACCGATGAGTCAAGGAACACGTATGCATCAATTAGCAGAGTATGTTATTTTCTTTTCGCCTTTAAACATGTTGTGTGATACGCCTACCAATTATGAAAAAAACCCTGTGAGTACGGAATTTATCGCTTCTATTCCAACCGTTTGGGATGAGAGCAAAACCATTGATGGAAAAATGGGTGAATACATTATTACCGCTCGTAGAAGTGGAGACACTTGGTACATTGGCGGATTGAACAACTGGGATGCTAGAAATATTACCATTAATGTAAAAGAAATAACAGGTAAAAGTGGGCAAGCAATTATTTACAAAGACGGAATTAATGCAGATAACAACGGAGTTGATTTTAAGAAAACTACCGAACATATAACTGATTATATTACCCTACACATGGCTCCTGGTGGAGGATTTGTTGTAAAACTATAATCTGTTACTTCCTCTATTTATTTTTTTTAGTCTACTCCCTTTTCTGTAAAGGGAGTAGATTTTTTTATACCACCATTCCAAATCCCTAAAAATGCCCTTATATTTGTAAGAACTGAATCATGATGAATAAAAAAGTCACTTTTAAAGATGTAGCCGCATTGGCTGGCGTTTCTACACAAACAGTATCTAGAGTTACCAATGGTGGGAAAGGTGTAGATCCTAACACCCTAAAAAAAGTACAAGAGGCCATAGATACTTTGGGATATGTACCTAATAAAGGAGCACAGTTGTTGGTTCAGAAACAAGTAAAAGTTTTAGGCATTATTACTTTAAAAATGTCTATGGAGGGTGCCATGAACATTGTAGAAGGAGTTCGTTTGGAAAGTAAAAATCAAAATTATAGCATTGCCCTTACCGTGGTAGAACAGCAAGAAGAAAATCTAGAAGAAGCCATTAGAGAGTTACGATCACAACAAGTAGCGGGCATTGTCATCAACTTGGGCGTTTCTAAAAAAATGGCTGAAACTTTGGTTACCAAACATCCGCAAATTTCTTTTTTGTTTATAGATGTACCCACAGACACAGCTGTTTCGCAAATTTCATCCAATCATCAACAAGGGGCACAACAAGTAGTACAACATTTATTAGCACAAGGACATCAACACTTTGGTTTGTTAAATGGGCCTCAAAACTCTTGGGCAGCAAAACAGCGTAAAACTACTTGGGAAGAAGAAATCAAAAAAGCAAAACAACAAATTATTGTACAAGCAGAAGGAAATTGGACTGCAGAAAGTGGTTATACAGAAACGCTTAAAATGTTGCAACATCCTAAAAAATTTTCTGCATTGTTGGTAGCTAGTGACCAAATGGCACTAGGTGCTTTAAGAGCTTGTGCAGAACAGCAGATTGATGTACCCGTACATTTGTCCGTTACAGGTTTTGACGATACTCCAGACAGTGCTTATTACCCCCCCCCACTAACCACAGTAAAACAAAATTTTTTAGAAATAGGTAAACAAGCCGTTAAGACTTTACTAAGTCAAATACATCAAGAAAACGCTATCAGCAAAAAACAAATTGATTTGGAATTTGTTGAAAGACAAAGTACTGCCAAACCTAATTATGCTGTTACTAATACCGAAGAAATTAAAGAATTGTTACACAAAATACACGGTTTACTTCCGCATATTTCTAAACCTTAATTGTTAGGATTATCACTATACAAATTGCTATTTTTGTCTACGATTAGCAACCTGAACCTAGAGTAGATTCTATATGAAAAAAGACATTCAAATTCCGCAAGTAGAAAACGTATTTATGGCTGTTGTAAAAGAGTACAATGAAGAATTTCAATGTGATGATTGGAATGTATATTTAATCAACGATAGAGACGAGGATCTAGAAACGGTGATTATTGTATCAAAAGGCTATGATGAAGACAAATTTATAGAAACTTCTGTGATGCGTAAAACCATCCACACCTTACCTGCCAAATCTTATGCTAAGGTAGAGCTCATCCAACCCGATTTATTTAAACTAACCAACTTTTTTAACACCACCTTTTTTATTGGTAATAGCATGTACGACAAAAAATATGTGTTTGAAAAAAATACCATTAAGCCAGGTGCATTACGAATGCTAAAGCAGTTAGGAAAAGAGGGAATTGTTAGTAACTAAAATCTGGACTTGCATCAAATTTATTAGGGTCTCTTCCTTCTCTAAATGTTTGTTTAATGGACTTTTGCAAATAAATAGACAACGTATAATTGTAGTTTTTATCTTTTCCATTAATACGATAAGGTTGATCTAACTTTCCTACAATTTTATTAATATATTTTTTTCGATCTTCTATAAAGAAACTTTTAGGAACTATAATTCTTTTTACTTTCACAAATCCATCCTTAGATGTTTCTACTTCTATTTTTATAAATGTTTCTCGATCTTTAACATCTTTTACTGGAATGGCTCCGTCTGTAATTTTTTTAAGTGTTTTGTGACAATAATTCTTAAAGTCATTCATGGTAGAAGTATAACCTTTGTATTTGTATCCTTCTAATAAAGGAGCTGATACATAAGAAATACGTGTATTAGGGCTGATGTATATTTTTTCAATTTTGTTATTTTTTAAAATCATTTTACCCAAATTTACATGATAATTCAGCTGATGATTTAAAGTGTCTAAGTTAAATAGAGCAGGATCTATTTTTTTAATTATTTTAGACAATTTGTAATTCCATCGTTCACTAGAACAATTGGTACGAACAACATACATTTTGTTCTTTTTAGACAAATCAAAGTAACACATCAAGCTTTTTAACTCATAAGGCTTGTTCAGGTAATGATCCTGAACTGAATCTGTCCAATATTCTACATCTAAGTTAGATTGCAGCCATTTTTTTAGTTTTGTATTTTCTGTGTAGGTATAAGGTCTTGTTGATTTTAAAGTAGATACATCTATCTTTTTTTTAGACTCTTTTTTTACTGCTACTGTAGATCTAGATATAAAACTTACATACTTTAACGCACCCTTTTTTTGATATGCTGTTCCTAATAAAAATTTATTTCGGTTTCCTAATAATTTGCTTACCAATTTAAGATCCTTGTTTAGGATTTTTGTCAATTGTTTATCAAGATCATCATCAGTTATATTGGTGGTTACCACCAATCCAGAATTGGTATGAAGTCTTTTAATAGAAGCATACAACATTGTTTTTTTATAAGAATACGTTCTATTTTTTTTCTCTTCCTCACCCAACTTACCTAATAAAAATTTTGGATCTATATTTTTAGACAGCAATGCGTTTAACTCAAAATCTAAACAAGGATCTGTTTGCTCTTTCTTTTTTTCCTTTGTTTTCTGAGTTTCCTTATAATTTAAAACATTAAATCCTAAAGGTTTTTCTCTTGAAAACACAAGCTTACTAGGTTTAAAACTTACAGTCTCTTTAAAATAATAAGGGATTCCGTTTACCGCACCCACTTGTTTTACTTCAGGAACTTGTGCTAAACCTACTTGAATCATACTGTCTATGTAAGAATTATGCTTTGCTGTATGAACAAAATATTTTAATTTTTTATCTACTCCATACAACAACGTAAGCTCATATTCAGCATCGTTTTCTAAGTAATCTACACTCAGCTTTTTTTTATCGATAGCTTCGTTTATCCTATGCTTGATAACGCTTTTATTGCAATCACAAATTTCTTGATACGAGTTGTTATACTGACAACCCTGAAGAACCAAAGGGCTTTTCTGAGCAAAAAAATCGCTACACTTTACAACCGTTTTTCCCTGAATCCTTTGCAATACAATGAAACTATACTGGTTGGATGTTTGGTGATTCTGAATTTTAATTTTTGACAGATCGTATTCCAAAAAAGCTTTTTTAATTTTATTTTCTATGGATTTGTTATAACGATGACCATGCAGTGCAAAATTGTTTATTTTTAAGTTTTTATCAATTTCAAAAGAAGCGAATAAATAAGGTTGATTTGAATCTTTCCAACGATAGTTTGCTAGCAAATCATCACTTAGATATTTTTTAAAATGCAGAGAAAGAGGATTGTCTATAGAACTTGTAGAAAATTTTCGTTCATCAAAAAGCCTTTTGTCTAGGGATAATGAATACTCTTCTTGGGCAATAGCACATAAATGTATAAAGAAAAATCCTAGACAGATTATCGCATTTCTCATTTCAATTTTTTTTTGAAAAATAAGAAAAAATCTGCCTAGGACTCTCTTTTTTATCTAAAAAACAATCTTTTGTTAATTGTATTACCTTAATCTACCAAATCAAAACCAATGTCTTTTCTGTAGTTCATTTTATCAAAAGAAATTTGACTTATGGTATTGTACGATTTTTTTAATGCATCAGGAATATTTTCTCCAAAAGAAGTTACTGCCAATACACGGCCCCCAGAAGTTAACACCTTATTATCTTTTAGCACCGTTCCTGCATGATACACAATAGAATTTTGCTCATTTTCTGTACCTGTAATCTCTTTTCCTTTTTCGTAAGCTTCAGGATATCCTCCAGAAACCACAACAACTGTTGTAGCAGTTCTAGCATCTACTAAGTAAGACTTTTCTTCTATAGTTTGGGTAGCTACCCCTTGAAACAAATCTAATAAGTCTGATGTAATTCTAGGCAACACAACTTCTGTTTCAGGATCCCCCATACGCACGTTGTACTCTATTACAAATGGGTCTCCATCAATGTTCATTAAACCGATAAAAATAAATCCTCGGTAATCAATTCCATCTTTTTGCAAACCATCTACCGTAGGTTTTACTACGCGTTCTTCTACTTTTTTAATAAATTCTTCATCGGCAAAAGGCACAGGAGAAATAGCTCCCATTCCACCCGTATTTAGCCCTGTATCTCCTTCTCCAATTCTTTTATAATCTTTGGCAGAAGGTAAAATTTTGTATCCTTTACCATCTGTTAACACAAATACAGACAGCTCTATTCCGTCTAAATACTCTTCAATTACAACTTTTGATGAAGCAGCTCCAAACTTTTCGTTCGTTAACATGTCTGCCAACTCAGCTTTTGCTTCTTCTAAATCTTCTATAATTAAAACTCCTTTACCCGCTGCTAGTCCGTCTGCTTTTAATACAAATGGTGGTTTTAGTGTTTCTAAAAATGCTTGTCCCTCTGCCACCGTATTTTTGGTAAACGATTCGTATTTAGCCGTTGGCACTCCGTGTTTAAACATAAATTTTTTAGAAAATTCTTTAGAACCCTCTAACTCTGCTCCATCTTTTTTAGGACCTATTACAGGAATGTTTTTCAACTCCTCATCTGCCAAAAAATAATCGTGAACCCCTGCAACTAAAGGGGCTTCGGGTCCTACCACTACCATTTCTATTTTATGTTCTAAAGTTGCTTTTTTTACCGCTTTAAAATCTAACGGATCAATGTCTATGTTGTTGGCTATTTTTGCTGTTCCTGCATTTCCAGGAGCAACGTATAACTTGCTTAACTTTTTACTTTCAGATAATTTTTTTGCAAATGCGTGTTCTCTTCCTCCAGAACCTAAAATAAGAATGTTCATGTTTTATTTACCTTTTCCCTTGATAACCACAAGAATTGTGAATAATATAATTTTAATATCCGTCCACAAAGATAGGTTATCTAAATAAACTAAATCGTAACGGGCTCTAATTTTCATTTGTGCAAAGGTATCTGCATAACCAAAACGAATTTGTCCCAAAGAAGTAATTCCTGGTTTTATTTTTTGCAATTCGGCATAATTGGGCATTTCTCTCACAATATTGTTTAAGAACTCTTGCCTTTCAGGTCTTGGCCCTACAATACTCATATCGCCAACCAACACGTTTATAAATTGTGGAAATTCATCAATACGATACTTGCGCAAAAAATATCCCATTTTGGTAATTCTATTGGTCTCTTCTTTTGATAACAAAGGATCGTTTACTGGAGGAATTCCTTTCATGCTCCTAAACTTATAGATGTAAAACAATTTTCCGTTTTTACCCACACGTTCTTGAAAGAAAAAAGGACGTTCTGCTGTTGTAATTACAATTAGGAAAGCTACTAACGGAACCAACCACACCAAAATAGTAAGGGTGATAAAAAGTGAAAAAAGAATATCAAAAATCCGCTTGATCATGCACCTAACTATCGGTTAAAAATCTGATTTAAAATTGCTTCTGTAATAGCATATGTTGGTATAACTCCTTTCATCCCCAAACCTCCCGAAGCCAATGTACTACCAGAATGCAATGGATTGTCTGATGCATAATATGCATACCTAACTTTTACTTTTTTAGAAATATGATTTCGTACCTGTGATGCTATTTGAATGGCTTTTTGATAATGTGCTCCTTCCATTTCTAAACCAATAGAGTTCCACGTTGTATTTTTAAAATAATTTAAAATAAATTTATTTTGCAACGATGTTCCCAAAACAGTAATCATATTTCCTGTAAAAGTGGATAAATTTAGTTTTTTGAAATCATTTTCTGTCAATTCATTTTCAAAAAAATAATTATCTGCCGTTCCTTCTAAAATATGTGCTGTAGGGATCATAATATCTCCTTTGTCTCCGCACAGAATTCCTGCTTTTCCCATAATAGAAATAGAATGTACGTTTAGCGGACAAGCTTTTTCTGTTCCGTACAAATATGGTTTTAGCAATTCATCCATAGTTTCAAATGCCTGCTCACCAAATGCATAATCCATCACTACCAACACGGGGGCTTGTTCTTTTGTTACCAAAAACTGAGTATCTATAATCTGTACATCTATATTAGCTCCTGATGTATCATCTACTACAATCATCCCATTTTTTAAGGCATAATTTAATACCTTTTGGCGTTCTTTTTGTGTTGATGGATTGCTGAGTTTTTTGTACAATGCAAAAACATCTTCTTCTTGATAATTTAATGCTTTTTGGGCATACAAGGTATTCATAACCGAATGCATATTAGAGCTAATAATATGTATAGGTCTTTGCAACAAGTCGTTTTCATTAAGCACATCCTTTATGTTTTTTGCCCAAATATTTCCGTACACATGTTGCCCAATTTGGTTGATGAGCTCGTCACTAAAACGAATCAGTCGATACTCGTTGTCGTATTTTTCGTTAGAAGCTAGTTTTCCTAACCAATAAATGATGTGAAAAAATCGATCTTGAAATGCATCTGTAGCTAATTTTTGATACACGTCTCTTATTTCATCAAAAGAACGACTTAGTATATTGGACAAGTATACAAACAAAACTTCGCGTTCATCTAAAGATATTTCTTCTTCGCTTAGCACCAAGTTTTCTAGTTTTTGCCATTCGTAGGAGATTTCATTCTTACCCCCCACATACATTTTATTCAACAGTTTATGAGACTCTAAGTACATAAAGGTAAGATGCGTTAATACATCGTACACATCCGAACGACCACGAGTAATTTCTATATTCATATGGTCTTTGTCTATTCGGTAACAGTTTCGTCTTCTTTTAGGAGGTACAATTTTTTCGAAGTGCGTTTTGTACAAACCTTCCGTTGCTGTTAAATTTACAAATCGACATGCTTCTATACCCACAGGCAACCGATCTAAAACATACAACAAGCCTTGCAATTCAAATTTTTTAGAATGCGCAATAGAACCATATATTTCTGGAGCCAAAGCCAACAAAGCATTTCTTAAGGGCTCACCACTCATACCCATTGGTTTGTAATCTCCTTTGTTAAATAAGTGTAACATGGTGATATACATGGTCTCTATAGCTCTTTTTGATTTTTGAGCTAATAATTTTTCTTGTTTTTCCATACTAAGGAAAGTTAAGAACTTTATTTAAAAAGGAAAGCGATCTACAAAGAATTAAACTTTAGGAAGAGTTTTTTTAACTTATAAGCAACTTGCTCGTAAGTTGGTTTTTTGTTGCCCATGTAAATAAACATAATATGATAAGTTGTAGATATATTTTGCAAAAAATCGTGCTGCTGCAAACGGTAAGCTTCTCGCATTAACCTTTTGATACGATTTCTATCTACAGCTAGCTTAAAATTTCTTTTAGGTACAGAAAAAGCAACTCGAGTAACTCCTTGCTGTTGATGTTCATCTACAGGTAGGTAAATCATTTTTATAGGAAATTCTTTGATTGATTTTCCCTCCGTAAACAATTGACCAATGGCTTTTCTGCTTTTTAACTTTTGATTTTTACCTAACGTGAGTTTCATAGATTGCAAAAATACAGAAACCTTATGATTTTTAAGTCATTTAAAAAGAATAGGCCACCGAAGCGGCAATATTTCTTCCTGGTGCACTAATAGAAGAACCAAATTCTTTGTAGTGTACATCTAAAATATTTTGCCATTGCAACTGCAATCTTAAAAAAGGAAACAAAAAGTATTGCGTATTAAAATCAAAAACATACCAAGATGGTGTTCCTTGCTCAAAAGGAGTTTCGTCTAAATTGTCTATGCCTTCGGTTATATTGTAATCTTTTAACTGTTTTCTAAAGGAAAACCTACAATCTAAAGTCATGGTGTATTTGGGCTTGTACATTCCCAAAGAAACATGTCCGTAAAAAGGAGGTATTGACGACAACGATTCACCAAAATCATACGATTTTCCTTTGGTGTAAGTAGCGCTTAGTTGCGATTTTATGTTGTTATAAACAGGAAGCATTGCACTAAGCGTAGCTCCGTATACATAAGCTTTACCCAAATTGGTATTGGCCAAAATAGCCTCATTTTCAAACACATCTCCATCATATTCTATACGACTTCCAAACTCATCCGTTGCATACCTTGCAATGTAATTGTCTAACAGAGTATAATATACATTTAGATTAACATCTCCTTTGTTGTTTGCAAACATTTTTGAGTATCCTGTTTCAAAACTATACAAATGTTCGGGTTCTAATTGCGTATTAGGTACTGTTAGTTTGGAAGATTTTGATCTGATTTTCCCTACATCATCTACATTTGGAGATCTAAATCCTTTAGAAATTACCACACTTATTTTATCATCCTCATCGGGTTTGTAAATATATCCTACCGATCCAGTAAGTGACGTATTGTTTAACCTAATAAAATTGTCTGGAATTGGAATTGCTACATTTTTATCCCAATCTGCCGTTAATAGTGTATGCGTAAACCTTAGTCCAAAATTCAGTATATGTTTTTCATCCAGTTGTTGTCTGTAAGAAGTATACAAAGCAGCACTGCTGTATGTACTCCCTCCGTCAGGATAACGTGTATCTACTGCATAGTTGCTTTCTACTCCTGTTATTTTGTTATTCATCACACTTAAGGTTTCTCCTTTTGCTGTAGATTGCACATCGTTGTGCATCCATTCTAATCCGTAAAACAGTTTTCTTTTACCATCTCTTGTTAATGATTTGTAAAAATCACTATTCAACGAAAAAATAGTAACCTCTTCAAATCTTGAAGTACGATCTCTAGAACCAAATTGCCTATTAATTCTAGATTCTTCTACATCTTGATATGCTAGTGTGATTGTCCCATTTTCTAGCAATGACTGATATCCGTTGAACTGTGCCTGTGCAGAAATTAACATTCTTTTTTGAGGTCCATAGCTCCATTCCGCAAATTTTAAATCTCCAGATTTTTCATCATTCAGCTTTCCAAAATTGGGAATATTGCTAGTATTGCTATACTGTCCGTTAATTACCAAATCAATGTCTTTGTGAATTGGAAACATAAACTTCTGCAACACATCCCACTGCTTGTATCCTGTATTTTTTTGCACATTAGGATTTTTATTAACCGTGCTATTATTGTAATAATCTGTTTCTGTATTTTGTGAGTAGCGATTTACTTTTCCCCAATTAGGATAATTGTGCAAACGGTTTTCCCCCATTTTTAAATCTCCAAAAGAGTTGAAAGAAACATTGGTATAAGATACCCATTTTTGGTGTGATGTGTAAGAATCAAAACCTACAGAATGTTCGTTATTAACCGTACTATGTCTATAAAACAACTGATTTTTAAGTTCTGGATTTTCATGATAACTCAACTTTTTAGTGTAGTAATGAATCACTCCTCCCAAAGCATCCGAACCGTAAGCAACAGAAGTGGGGCCAAAAACAACCTCAGCCCTTTCTATGGCAAGCGGACTTACCGTAATTGAGTTTTGCAAATGTCCTTTTCGGTAAATGGCATTGTTCATTCTTACACCATCTACCACCAACAAAATACGATTGGATTCCATCCCTCTAATTACCGGAGATCCTCCTCCAAACTGAGATTTTTGAACCCGAACTCCTGGTATTTGAGCCAACAAATCTGCAGAAGTTTGTGCCGAAATCTGATCGATATTTTTTTGGGTTAGCATTTCTATATGCTCGGGTATTTTGTGTTTCTTTTCAGCTGTTCTAGAGGCCGAAAGCACAATTTTTTGCAAACCTTCGTATTTGGGTTTAAGCTGTACTTTTGGAGTAAGGTCTGTTTTTTTTAGTTTTAGAGTATCATAATTTAAATGATAAATATACAATTGTCCCATTTCTTTTTTTAGCTCTGCAATTCCTCTGGGATTGGTGACTTTTTTTGTACCCGATTGCACACATTCTACCACCGCACCTTCTATACTTTCTTGGGTATAGGAGTTGACTACCTTAATTTTTTGAGCAAAGGCATGAATACTTACTAAAAAACAAATAAAAAATACGAATCTAATCATCTTACTCTAACACTTTAGATAGCACCTCTAAAGATTTGGGTTGTCTAAAATAGGGCAAATGTAGTTGGTAGTATTTTAGCAATTGTCCCACTACAATCCCACGCTGCTTTTTGCTAAAAAAGACATTAGATAAGCCCTCAAATTTTATGCCTAAAGCTTTTTTAAAAAGAGCTAAATCATCCCCCTGAAGCACATAAGAACTATTATGTTGTGTATATTTTCCTTGAAATAAATCAAAAAAAGGATAGGCTTCTTTGTTTTGTTCATCAGGATAAAACCCTAAACATCGGGTTAATTCTATTAAAAATTTGATGTGAAAGTTGGCAATTTCATCATTTAAGTCTAAAAGCTGAATGGCCTGTTCTAAAAAAAGATAGAGTTCTGAATTTTCACCCTCCTCCTCTCTTAAAACAATAGCTAGTACTTCGGAGATAAAAAATACTACCGACTGTTTTACAAAATCAGTATGTAATGTTATCAAAGGCACAAGAGCTTTGGCTTCGGAAATACTATTTAAGGCTCCTTTATTATTGTGCAATGCGTTAATGGATAGAATAGACAACGGCAAAAAATGTGCTTTGTTTACCTTCCCTTTTTTGCTTTTTAAAATTCCTCTAAGCAAATAAGCCTTTACTCCTTCTTCTTGTGTGTAACATTTAACAATTAAGCTTGTATCTCGGTATTTTACAGAACTTATAACAATAGCTTTGGTAAGTACTTGCATTAATTTACAATAGCTATTTTAGTGGTGGTATGTTCCGAACCATCGGGGCTAGAAACCAAAACGATATATACTCCAGAAGTAACAAAAGTTCCTCTTAAATTTCTTTTATTCCATACAACTTTTCCTCCTTGAGCACTGGCTACTTCTACATTCGTTTCATAAACCAATCTTCCAGATACATCCATAATTTTTACGTTTGTTCCTTCGGGAATTCCATTTCCATCCTTAGCTACAATAGTGATAAGACTATGCCCTTTTTTGTTGGCAATAGCAGGATTGGGATAAGCAACTACTTCGGTAATTTTATCTCCAAAAAAAGAAGAGGTACCTGTTCCTGATGTATAAGACACGACTCCTTTATCGGTAACAATGTAAATTTTACCTGTATTTTTATCCAACTCTAAATCCAATATTTTATTTGAAGGTAAGGGAGAGTTGGCTTTGTTGAATATAGCCAATGTAGTTTGAGCATCTGAAGATGTATACACCAACCCAGCCCCATCGGTAGCAAACCATTTATTACCAGAATTGTCTATTAAAATTTCATTGATTTTTACATCTGCTAAAAACTCTTTGGCAACTCCTCCTTCTTCAATAAGCAATCTTTTTGCATCTTGTTTGTTGGTAGAAAATAGGTTTTGATAATCATCAAAAACCATTAACCCTTGATTGGTACCAATCCATACACGTTGATTTTCATCGGCAACTGCAGAAAATACTTCCGAAGAAACTAAAGATCCATAACCAGATCTACTATCTATGTACCCTGTTGGTCTGTTACCCGTACTAAAACCGCCATTTGCATTAAAGACTAACACCCCTCCCGTTCTACTTCCTGCAAACACATAGTTATTATTGTCTACAAACATCTTATTTAGCCCAGAGTTTTTTCCTCCATTTCCCACGTAATCTTTAAACTGAACACTTTCTGTCCATGTTTCTCTGCTACTATCAAATTTTGAAAATAGGTGATCGTCTTTTCCTCTGGCATTGGCAACCCAAATGATATTGTTTTTATCAACAATTAAATCTGCTTCCCAATTGAGTGAAGCGTTGCTTCTGTGATCGGGGATGATTTGATTGGTATTGGTGTCGTCCCATTTTATTTTAAACTGTTGATTTTCTAGCTCTGCTATTCCCTTATCGTAAGATGCTACTAGTACTCTTTCTGGACGATTAGGATCTACAATTGCTTTTGTTAAATCTAACAAGTTGCCTGCTTGCGAACGGGCAATATACTGCCACTGGTTTCCATCAAAAAAGTCCAATCCTTTTGCTCTAAAAAAACGATCGTAAATTTCGTTTGCTCCTCCGTAAGCAATCCAAATTTGATTTTGATGTACACTTACAGAATACGCACTGTTTTCTACAGGTCCTTGGGGATGAATTTCTGTATACACAGTTGGGCTGTTTAACGGTGCTGTTAGCACCCCCGATGTTTGAGTAGCTAAGTACAAATGATTGTTGTTAACAACTGCTTTTTGAGTTGTTATTGTATGACTTGCAGCATCCTTTAAGTTTACTTGTAAAAAAGTACTGTTGGTTGTTACATCAAAAAGGGTGACTAAATTGCGAGTTGTGATGGTTGCTTGGTTTGTTCCTGTTCTGACTTGTAAATCTACAATATCTTCTGATGCATTAAAAATTGGGTTAAACACATCAGACAAAGAAAATACTTGGTTGTTTTTTGTAAAATAAACTTCATCATTAATAGCAATCATTGCGGACACCTGACCGTTGGCTAGTAAGTTCCAATTATCAAAATTAATAGGGTTAGAGTTTGTGCTTAAATCAATTCCGTAAAGACCTTGAGAAGTAGAGGCTAGTAGCACATCCTTTTGGGTTGTTAATGCATTTACGGTAGTGGCCAATCCAGAATTGTTTAATCGATAAGAATTTCCTAATTCTTTTTTATCTATGTTTAACTCTACAATTCCAAAATCACCATAAACGTATTTTGTATTGTTTTGGGTATAAAAGCCATAGACTTGCTTTCCTACTAAAATTAAATTATCTCTTATTCCTGTTATCGGATAAATTTGATTGTTGTTGGTAATCAGTTCTATCAATCCGTTTTGGTAACCTACCAAAATTGTTTGGCTTTGGGAATCGTATCCTATAGAAGAAGTGGTTTCTCCTGACAAACCATTGACCGATGAAAATTTTTGAGGAGTGTCCAAAGCATCTAAGTCTGCAATAAACAAAGCATTTTCTGTAATGGCTACCAATTGATTGTTTACAATAGTAAAATCTTTTACTTGGTTGTATGAGTACAAATCTTGCCAGTTTTCAGAAAAATCTCTCTGTGCAAAAAGACTTCCTGTAGCTAAGATTAGAAAAAAATAAATATATTTCATGGGTTTTAAAATCAGCCTAAGGGTTGATCGATAACAAATGTAAAATATAAAGCCTAATAATAAAATGAACACTATTGAAATTGAGCGTAAATTTTTGGTGAAAAGTTTAGATTTTATTCAAAATAGCCATCAAAATCAACGAATTGAACAAGGGTACTTAAATTCGGACAAACATAGATCCGTACGAATTAGAATAAAAAACAAACAAGGTTATATTACCGTAAAAGGCCCTTCGAACAGCAGTGGCACTAGCCGATTTGAATGGGAAAAAGAGTTGCCTGTTTCTGAGGCCGAACAACTTTTGACTTTGTGTGAGCCAGGGGTGATAAGCAAGACCCGTTATTTGGTAAAAGCAAATCAACATCTTTACGAAATTGATGTGTTTGATGGAGACAACAAAGGTTTGATAGTAGCAGAGATTGAACTAAGCAACGAAAACGAAACTTTTGAAAAACCAGAATGGTTGGGAGAAGAAGTTACAGGCCAAACAAAATATTACAACTCTCAACTTAGCAAAAACCCGTACAAAAACTGGTAAACAAAGACCGTTTTAAATTAATAAGCACAGAACCCTGCTATTTTTTTTACGAAAGTGTACTTTTGTGCAAAACTTAATTTTTTAAGAGGATATGGCAAGAATTTTAACAGGTGTACAAAGTACGGGAACTCCTCATTTAGGAAACTTATTAGGAGCAATTATCCCTGCAATAAAAATGGCAAATCAGCCAGAAAACGAATCGTTTTTATTTATTGCAAACATGCACTCCCTAACACAAATTAAAGACGGAAATACCTTAAGACAAAATACCTACAGCACAGCAGCTGCATGGTTGGCTTTTGGTTTGGATATAGAGAAAACAGTATTTTACAGACAAAGTGATGTCCCTCAGACAACCGAATTAACCTGGTACTTAAATTGTTTTTTTCCTTATCAAAGATTAACACTAGCACACTCTTTTAAAGACAAAGCTAATCGATTGGAGGACGTAAACGCTGGTTTATTTGATTACCCGATGCTAATGGCAGCAGATATTTTGTTGTACGATGCAGAAGTAGTCCCTGTAGGAAAAGATCAATTGCAACATTTAGAAATAACAAGAGATGTTGCCAGTAGATTTAACCATCAAATGGGGGAAACTTTTGTATTACCACAAGCCAAAATTCAAGAAAGCACCCAATATATTCCTGGAACCAACGGAGGTAAAATGAGTAAATCTCAAGGAAATATTATCAATATATTTCTTGATGATAAAAAGCTTCGCAAGCAAATCATGAAAATTGAAACCGACAGCACACCGCTAGAGGAACCTAAAAACCCTGATACCTGTAACTTATTTGCATTGTATAAAATTTTAGCAGATGATGAGCAAATTGCTAGTATGAGAGCAAATTATGAAGGAGGAAATTACGGATATGGACATGCCAAACAGGCTTTTTACGAATTGTTGTTGGAGAAATTTGCAGACCAAAGAGCCAAATACAAATACTACATGGAAAACGTAGAAGAAATTGAAAAAGCTTTGGCCGTTGGTGCCAAAAAGGCCAATGCTATTGCCAATGAAGTTTTGTTAAGAACGCGTAAAAAATTAGGTTACTAGAAAACATCATCCCTAAAAAAAAGCTCCCAAAAGGGAGCTTTTTTAATTACAACTGTTCACTAAAAAACTGCAGAGTATCAACCACATGCGTTTCCCAATAAATCCACTCATGTTTTCCAGAAAATTCTTGATAAACATGTGCTATTTTTTGCTCTTTTAACTGTTGATGCAACAACCTATTGTGCTCTATTAACTCATCATCTTTACCACAGTCAAAACGGAAAGGAGGCAACAAGTCTTTGTTTTTTTTCATCCACTTAAATACGGATTGATTGGTAGCATCTTCTTGTTGATAATTTTCCAAGCCTTCTTCTACAAACAAAGCCATTTGTGGCAAATCGGTAATAGAACTATGCCCAGAAATGGCTTTAAAAGTCTTAGGATATTTTGCTCCAATACGCAATGCTCCATACCCTCCCATAGACAACCCTGAGATAAACACAGGAGATTGTTCTGTAACCACTTCTATATTTTCTTTTACAGCATCAATTACATCTTCTGAAATCCACTTTTCAAAATTCAAACTATGATGTGGCAAATAGCCCGATCCATCTCCCCACAAACCGTCGGAAGGCATGGCAATAATCATAGGTTTAATAGCTCCAGACTCCATTAATTTTTGAGCGGTTCTGTGTACTCCTGCTTTTTGAGACCAAATCCAAGCACTACCATATACCCCATGCATTAAAATAACTAATGGGGTATCTGTTGTTAATGCTACATTGGGTACAAACAAGCAAATATCTCCTCTTCCTTTTAAGTTTCTTGTCTTTACGGTAATAAATCGCAAATTGTCTGATTCAAATCTAGGATCTGAAATTTCTGTTGTTTTAAATTTTGATGCCATAGGTTATTCTTTAATAAAGACTGCTTGGTTTTGTGCTGAAAAGTCTTCACTTTTTACTTTGATTTTAATAGTACCTGTTTTAACAGCTTTCACAAACACCACCGCTTTTCCCTTGTAAAAATTACGTTTTGGTACAGTAAGCGTTTGTAAATTGGTAGGGTCTCCATTTCCAGAAGCCAAAAACTCACCAGCTCCAGAGACTTCTATATTTATTAACTTCTCGTAATTAGGTTGCCAATTTCCATTTGCATCGGTTACTATAATTCTATACACCACAACTTCTCCTTTTTTAATGGTAGTAACCTCGGGCGTTATGGTAATTTTTGCTGCTGGTTTTGCGGTTTTATAAACTAGTGTTTCTTTAGCTTTACCTCTTTTGTCATAAGCCACTACTTTTAATTCTCCTGGCTGATACGTGATATCTTCCCAAACAATTGCATACATTTTCATTAATTCTAATGAAGTTCCACCAGAACCATGAATAGAGAATTCTTTATTTAAAAACTTAGAAGGATCTAATTCTTCTTTGGTTTTTACACCATAGCTTTTTCCATTAATAAACAGTTCTGCTTTGGCGTAATTCGTATAACAAACCACTGGAAAAGTAGTTCCTTCCGGAGCAGGATTGGACCAGTGCGGAAACGCATGCAATACCTTTTCAGCAGTATTCCAACGCCCTTTGTACAAATAAAACTTATCTTTTTCTAACCCTACAAAATCAACAGGAGCAAAATAAGAACTACGAGATTTGGCTTCGTGGTAAGGTGAGGGTTCTCCTAGGTAATCGTAACCTGTCCATACAAACTCTCCATACACATCTTGATTGTAATCTTGAGAGGCAAACTCTTTAAAAGGAGCATACCCCCAACGAACTTGTGTTGTTTCGTAGTTTCCAGGATGTCCATCTTTAAAAACTTTGGTGTTAACTGCCAATCCTTTTTTATCTCTTAGGGTATCAAAAACAACAGGAAACTTGTATGTATCTCTTAAACTTACCGCTCCTCCTGTTTCACTAGCATAAAACTTTAAGTTTGGATATTTTTGTCTGTAAATATGATACGATCCTGGCTTGTAATTAAATCCAGCTACATCTACTTTAAAAGCCATTCCGTTGGTTAAGGCATTAATTGCTGAATTGAATCCGCATGTAGTAGCTCTTGTGGTGTCTACTTTTTTAACAACATCGTTTAAAAAACCTGTAATGTTATTCGGATCACCTTTGTATTGTTCGTTTATTTCGTTACCGATACTCCACATAATGATAGATGGGTGGTTACGATCTCTGTAAACCATGTCGGTTAAGTCTGCTGCTGCCCATTTGTCAAAATGTTTAGAATATCCATTGATTACTTTCCCTATTTGCCATTCATCAAATGCTTCATCAATAGCTAGCAATCCCATTTCATCACAAATATCCAAAGCTTCTGGTGCCGGAGGATTGTGAGAAAAGCGAATGGCATTTACCCCCATTTCTTTCATCTTTTTCATCTGTCTTCGAAACAAATTTGGATAAAATGCTGCTCCTGTAGGTCCTAAATCATGATGCATATTTACCCCTTTAAAGCGAACTTTTTTTCCATTAAGGTAAAATCCATCTACCTTAAAAGCTAAGGTCCTTATTCCAAATGGTGTTACCACAGCATCTTGTGTTTTGTCATTTTTAATAAGCGTAGTTTTTAACTGGTACATGTTTGGATTTTCAATACTCCACAAAGACAAATCACGTTTTTTAAGTTTTATTTCTGCAACTGCTTTCTGTACCTTGTTTGCATTGATTTCTTGCGTATGGCTTGCCACTATTTTTCCTTGTGCATTCATAATATCATGCTGAACCACAACGATTCCTTCTCCTACTACATTTACCTCGGCACGCACTGTCGCTTTACTTTTTGTTACGACAGGTGTGGTAACAAAAGTTCCCCAAGTAGGAATATGCACTGGTTCTTTTTGAGTTAAGGTTACTTTTCTGTACAAACCTGCCCCAGGATACCAGCGTGATTGACTATTAAAATTTTCTAAACGTACCGCTAACACATTTTTCCCTTTTATAAGATACTTACTAATATCAAAATAAAAAGACAAATAACCATTTGGACGTTCACCAACATAAGCACCATTTACGTAAACTTTGGCATGACTCATCGCTCCATCAAACATTAAATTATACACTTTATTAGTGTCTTGAATTGCAAATGTGGTTCTGTACCATCCTACTCCTGTGTAAGGCAAAGCCCCAGAACGACCATGACGGTATTTGGGTTTGGTCTCACCATCTTGTCTTACCATAGTGAGCTGAATATCGTTTGCAAAAGAAAATTCTCCTTCCACAGCCCAATCGTGAGGAACGGTTATTTTTTTCCAGTCAGAATCGTTAAAATTTTCTTGAAAAGCAGCTCCATAATCGTATTGAGAGAACTTCCAGTCTTCTAATAAAGTAACTTTTCTTGTTTGCGCATGTAATTGCAATGTTGCTACAAAGAGCAAGATCCAAAGGAATTTTAATTTGGTTTTTATCATTTTATTTTTTTTGATGTTTTTAGGTTATTTTTTGATGGATTGTATCAAAGACAAAACACCACACTCATTCTCTCTAAAACAGAAAGTATGTGTATGGTGGTTGTTTAAATTGCTATGTAGCACAAATTAGTCAAATGTTATGACTCCTTTTGCGTTTCTTCCTGCCAACATATCATCAAACCCTTGTTGAAGATCTTCTAACTTGTACGTGCGGGTAATCATTTCCTCCAAAATTAAATCTCCTTTTTCGTACAAGGCTTCAAATTTTGGGAAATCAATATCTGGTTTTGCTCCTCCGTATAATGGGTTGATATATATTTTATCCCACTCAAACAAACGCATGTCTACGGTAATTTCTTCTTCAATACCACTTACCTGTACCGCTGTACCTGCATTACGAATCATGGCTAACGGAGCAACACCCAAGGCCGGAACAGCAGTACATTCAAAAGCATAATCTGCCCCTCTTCCTTCTGTCATTCCTTTAACAATTTCAGCAGCTTTCAATAAACCTTTATCTTCTTTGTCTGCCAAAATCACATCTGTAGCTCCAAATTGTTTGGCCATTTCTAAACGTTGCTCATTTATATCAACAGCAATAATTTTGGCTGCTCCAGATATTCTTGCTGCTTGCACCACGTTTAAACCTACACCTCCTGTTCCTAATACCACAACAGAGCTTCCCCATTCTGGTTTTGCTGTATTGAATACAGAACCACATCCTGTCATGACTCCACAGCTAATAGTAGATGCAGCCTCAAAAGATAATTTTTTAGAACGTTTTTTTACAACTCCCGAAGCTCTTACCAATGCATATTCAGAAAAAGTTCCTAAGTTAAAAGAACGCTCTATTGGCTTGTCATTCCATGTTGTAGCTTCAAAAGTTGGGTGACCTCCAGAAATTTTTCCTGCATGACTTGCCATCACAGGTGAATTGCATTCACAAATATTTTGATTCCCCAATTGAGATTGATAGCCATCATACTTTGGAGTTGCCCAGTTTAAAATCACCTCATCTCCAACAACCACTTTGGTTACATCTGGCCCTACCGCTTCTACAATTCCAGCACCTTCATGTCCCATAACAATAGGCATATCCCAAGTTAGAGAATCATGATCTGTGTGACAGATGGCAGCTGCCTTGATTTTTACCAATACCTCATCTCCTACGGGTGCTGCAATTTTTGTCTGCTCGATAGTAAAAGTTCCATCTGTATGAGCTATTGCTGCCTTACTTAATATGAATTCTTGTTTGCTCATTTGTATTTTGTTTTCTAGATGCTACTTGCATCTTCTCGTTTTTTTTAATTGATTAAAACATCTTTGATGTTTACTGCTGCATCGGCCAACTTCTCTTTGTCTATTTTTGCTTCTGTTTTGATAAATTTAGTTCCCATTACATAGCTTTTAGCGTTGTTGATGGCATCTACTGCTAACAAACGATCGTTCTTAAAATACCAAATAGAAAACTTCATCGCTCCTTCGTTTCTAACGACATAAGAATCGAAATTTTGAGACAGTCCTACTATTTGGAGTTTTACATCGTACTGATCTGACCAAAACCAAGGCAAAGCATCGTAAACGGTTGCTTTTCCACAAATATTTGCGGCAGCTACTTTTGCCTGATCGACTGCATTTTGCACAGATTCTAAACGCACATGCACATCGTAAATTTTATTGTAATGAAAAGTACAATCCCCTATCGCATAAATGTCTTTTTCTGATGTTTGAGTAGCCGTATTGACTACGATTCCATTATTAATTTCTAATCCGATATCGCTTGCCAACTCTTGGTTGACTCTAATTCCAACACCTACAACAACAAGATCTGACGGATAAGTAGTACCATCCGCACAAACTACAGTGTTTTTATTTCCGTCAGATTGAATTTCTGTAACACTTTTATCTACATCTATATGTACGCCATTCGCTTTGTGCAAATTGGCAAAAAATTCAGACAAATAAGGGGTGGTTACACGAGCCAAAATACGCTCTTCTCGTTCTAATACCGTAACGTTGGCTCCAAGTTTTTTTAATGAAGCAGCGGTTTCCAAACCAATATAGCCTCCACCAATCACCACAATATTTTTCTGTTTACTGTTGTGAAAAGCAGTACGAATACCCTCTACATCCTTGGCATTACGCAAGGTAAATACATTTTTAGCCTTGTTAATTCCTGATATTGGAGGAACAAAAGCTCTAGCTCCTGTTGCCAACACCAACACGTCGTACTTTTGAGAAGTACCATCACTTAAACTAATGGTTTTATTCTCTTTATCTATCTTGGCTACCTCTTTTCCTAAAGACAGAGTAATATTGTCTTTTTCATAGCTTTCTAAAGGTTTTAGCAAGTTATTTTGAATGCTATCTTCTAGTTCTAAATATTTTTTTGACAAAGGAGGTCTGTGATACGGAGTTGTTTGGTCTTTATCAATCAACACAATAGCTCCTTTCCAACCTTCTTTACGCAATGCAAAGGCAAAATTTACCCCTCCGTGGCTAGCCCCTATGACAACACAAGTTTTATTTTGTGACATGTTTTTTACTTTGTTATTAGTCTTCTTTTGCTACGGTTAATTCAATTCCGTCTATGGCTTCAGAAACTTCTATCTGACAACACAAACGACTAAAATCTGAAACATTGTCTTCCAATTCTAACATATCCGCTTCTATTTCTCCAGCCTCTCCTACTTTGTCCATGTCATTTTCTGCTACAAATACATGACAGGTGGCACAAGAGCACACCCCTCCGCAATCACCATCAATTCCTTCTACACCATTGTTTACAGCCAATTGCATTACGTTTCCTGAATCTCCTTCTACCGTTACTTTTTCTCCGTCTTTGGTAATGAATGTTATTTTTGCCATCGTTCTTGTTGTTTTATAAGTTGTTTTTGTAATTAGTATATTAAATAGCGTTGAATTTTACGCTTAGGGAATTGAACCCTACTTTTCTTTTGAATTCATCCAAATCTTCTACATTGTCTTCATGTGCCAAAATATCGATAGATTTTACTTTTTGTACCATTTCTGATAGAATGATGCGCAGCAAAGCTCGTGCATGGGTAGCTCCCAAACAGTTGTGCGTTCCAAAGCCAAAACTTACGTGTGGATTTACTTTACGATCCAACACTACTTCTTCTGGATTGGCAAAGGTTTTTTCGTCTCTGTTAGCAGAAGCCCAACACAAAGATACTCTAGATTGTGCTTTGATGTCTTGCTCACACACTTGCGTATTTTTAGTTACTACACGCCCCATATGAGTTAACGGTGCGTAATAACGAATCAGCTCCTCAATAGCCGTATTAATCATCTCAGGACTTTCCTTGATGCGTGCTAACGATTCCGGATGCTCTGCAAAATAAGCTATGGAATTGGTAATGGCATTAATCACTGTATCACGGCCTCCAGCAAAGGTCAAAATCATCACTCCTTTTACCTCTTCTTTGGTCAATTTTTTTCCATTGACCTCTGCATTCACCAATTTAGAATACAAATCGTCTGTAGGATTTTTAATAGCTCGATCTATTTCTTTGTCAATATAATCGTATAAAATATTGGCTTTATCAGCATCCAAATGTGTGTCTTCGCTTCTAAATACATGTGTTCCCCAACCAATCCAAGTTTCCGATTCTTCAAAAGGCGTGTTTAACAAGACCGTTAAAGCTCTGGATTGAATTACCAATGAAAACTCACTCACCACTTCGATGGTATCCTTAGATAATACATCGTCTAACACAACATTAACAATTTCTTTCAAACGACTTTGATACGCATCTTCATTAGGTCTTTTAAACCAAGGCTCTACTAAATTTCGATAATCGGTGTGCTCTGGCGGATCTACTTCAAAGGGAATTTGTCGAGTATCGCGAATGTGTACTTCTGAAGGCACTACAATACGCCCAACTTCCTCACCTCCTGACTGAAATGTTTTCCAATCTTTGGCAGATTTGCGTACGTCTCTTAAACGCAATAAAATTTTTACTGGATCGTCTTGATCGTTCATATCTCCATATCCTTTTTCTGCTCGTGCATGAGCAAAAGGACAAGCCATTTTACTTTTATCCATATCGTTACGTAGTGGTATTTTTTTTGAATAATACAAAAATGACACTATTATTTGTTGCATATTTTTCGGATTTTGTCAATTATTTGAACTATTTTAACTTTGCACTTCGTTTTAACATCAATATTGGACACTTTTGATTCATGAAAGCCATTAAAGAACTTATCAATCAGCCTTTTAACCGATCTTTTAGTGTAAGTGAATACCAGCAGCCATATTTCGATTCGCCATGGCATTTTCATACCGAATATGAACTAACTTATATTCACAAAGGTCACGGAACACGCTTTGTAGGCTCTAGTGCAGAACTTTTTCAAGAAGGAGATTTGGTTTTGATAGGTTCTTCTGTACCTCACTATTGGCGATGTGATGATGTATTTTATCATCAAAATAGTTCAAAAGTTCATAGTGTGGTTATACAGTTTAAACCCGAGTTGTTTTTTAAAAATCCTTTACCAGAGATGAGTCAAATTCATCTTTTGCTTAAAAAATCGGCTAGTGGAATTACCTTTATCAACAGTGAAACGTACAAAAAGTATTTTTTTGACTTACTACAAGTAGAAGGCATGGAACAGTTGCTATTATTTTATCAATTATTAGATAAGTTAAGTAGAGAAGTTCAACAAAAAACCTTGTCTATTACCCATGATTCGCAATTGTATCAATCTAAAGATAGTAAGATTTTTCAGGAAGTCATCAACTATATTTTTAGCAATTTTAAGCAAGAAATATCCCTGTCAGATTTATCTGAAAAGGTACATATGTCTACCGCTGCTTTTTGTCGCTATTTTAAAAAACGTACCAAAAAAACCTTTACTGAATACGTAAATCATTTAAGAATTTCCCAAGCTAGTAAATTGTTGATTGAAACCGACATGAGTGTGTCTCAAATTTGTTTTGAGTGTGGCTACAACAGCCTTAGCTATTTTAATCGTCAGTTTAAAAAAATCAAATCTATTGGACCTAAAGAATACAGAAAATTGCATTTAAAGGAATAAAAAAGTTATTCTACTAACAAATTACAACCTCTTATATCAGAATTATCAAACCTACCTAGTACATCAAAAGTACCATTATTGTAAATCTTACCTAAGTCCTGAGTTGCAATAAAGGAACAAGAATTGTAATTGGCCAAATCAATCACATTAATGCCTCCTGTTTTTTGGCTAGGAAACAGTGTTAATGCATCTTCGGTATCTCTAATCAGAATTTTCATCCATGGAGGGCAATTGAATTTCTGTGAATCATTATAATAAGCTTGGCTTAGTAATTCCGTCATTCCGTATTCTGAGTGAATGTTTGCTACACCAAAACCTTTTTTAAGCTCTGCATGTAATTCCTCTCGAATCATTTCTTTTCGTTTTCCTTTCATCCCCCCTGTTTCCATCACAACGGTATGTTGTAAGTTACACGGAAAATTTTCTATAAAATCTAACAATGCAAAAGAAACACCTATTAACAATGTTTTTGTTTTTTTGGCCTCTAGCTCTTGCAATTTGTTATACAATTCTTGATGATTGTGCAAATAAAAGCCACTATTGCTATTGTTACTTTTTTTGATAAGATCGTCTACCATATATATTAAAGAAGAACCATTGCGCTCTAAATAAGATGGCAGCAAAGCCAAAATGGTATAATCTGTAACAGAACCATAAAAATGGTTAAAAGCAGACAAATAGCTTTTTTCATAAGCCGCAACATCGGTTACCAAATGTTTGCTTTGGATCGTTCCTGTAGTACCACTGCTTAAAAAAGTTTCTTCTACAGGATGAGTATTGCTAACAACGGCATGACTTTTAAAAAACTGAATGGGCAAAAAGGGAATTTTATGAATTGTGTTTACCGAATCTACATTTATGTTTAATAAATTGATGAAGTCTTGATACACTTTACAATGCAATGCTTGGTGCTGAAAAACAGTCAAAGCTTGTTCTTCAAAATTTTCTGATGTGGTTGCTAAAAAATCAAATGCTTGCATAGGCTTATTTCTGATGCAAAAATAGTTAAATTAGAGCTGTAACACATCACAAACACAAACGACAAATTTGTAAAATCTAAACCCATGAAAAAACTCGCTTATCTTTTCTTTTTTCTCGCTCTTTTTACTTCTAACGCTCAAAATCTTAGTGAAACGAATGCGTTTAAAACATATTGGTATGCCGGAAAAGCAGAAATTACTAGTTATAATTTGGAACAGGCACGCTACGGCGAAATTAGAAATGGACACGCTGTTATGATTTTTGTTACCGAACCTTTTTCTAAAAAACACAATACCAAAGCAGATAAAAATCATTCAGAAAATACAACTGTTCTTAAACTAAACACTACCAAAAAGTTCAATACAGGAATTTATCCTTACTCTATTATGACTAGCACCTTTGTGCCTGTAAAAAACCCTAAGGCTTCTTTAAAAATAAGCTCTTCTTCCCAAGAATGGTGTGGTCACGAATATATAGAACTTACAAACAAAAACAATGCATATATACTTCACAACTTTTCTTACTTTCAGGGTGAATCTTTTACAAATAAAAAAATATCTAAGAATGTTATTTTAGAGGATGACATTTGGTCTAAGATTCGTTTGAGTCCTAGCACATTGCCTTTAGGTGATTTTAAAGCATTGCCAAGCTTTGTCTGGCTTCGATTTTCACATAAAGAAGTAACTCCTTATTCAGCCACTGGAACGTTAAAAAAAGGAACTGAAGAAAATACGTATACAATCCATTACCCTACCTTGGACAGAACCTTAGAAATTGTTTTTCAATCTAGTTTTCCATTTCAAATTACTCGTTTCACCGAAACTTTTTACAGTGGTTGGGGAGCAAAAAGGAAACAAATGACTAGCAAAGCAACCTTAAAAAAGACAATAAACATTCCTTATTGGCAAACCAATAGCAACAAAGACTTGTATTTACGAAACGAATTGGGAATTGAGTGATGTAGGATCCTCTTTATTTCCTACCAAAATCGGCAGGAATTTCTCCCCAAGCTTTGGTTTCCCATTTTAGAATAGGGTTTTTAAACGCATTTTCTTGCAACCATTTTTCGCCACGCTTGATTAAATTAAACAAAACTTTGTTGTTAGGTGTGGGCGTAATTTTGGTTCTGCATTCTTTGGCTTTTATCCAACCGATGGCAATTTTAGAGTCGGAGTAAATGGGAAGCTCAGTTTTACCTAATTTTTGTAGATAAGCCAAACCGTGTACCAAGGCCAAAAACTCGCCAATATTATTAGTTCCTTCTTTAAAAGGGCCTTGAATAAAAAGTTGTTTGTGCGTTTGAGTATCTACACCTCGATATTCCATCAACCCAGGATTTCCAGAACAAGCAGCATCTACAGCTATAGAATGTAAATTAGGCTCTCCTATTTTTGCTAATAATTCCTTATCAACAACAGGTTTTTTGGTATTTACTCCTTTATAATCTAAATAAGATCTTGTATATGCAATTTCGGCCTCTTCTTTAGAGGTAAAAGATTTGTACTCTGCTCCAGGAAAACCATCAATACTTTTTTTACAATCGTTCCAATTGCCGTAAACACCAGGAATTTTACCTGACCAAACCACATAATATTTTTTATTTTTTGCCATTATTCTTGGGTAATTACTTCTTTTATAACCCTTGGAAAATGTTCGTACTCTAAAGCGTGTACTTTTTGTGCAATATCCTCTGGCGTGTCCTCAGAACTCACCTCTGTTTTCGCTTGAAAAATAATTGCTCCTTCGTCGTAATTTTCGTTTACATAATGAATGGTAATCCCCGTTTCTGTTTCTTGATTTTTCTTTACAGCATTGTGCACATTCATTCCGTACATGCCTTTCCCTCCATATTTAGGCAACAATGCGGGATGAATATTGATAATTTTATCTGGAAAAGCAGCAATAATATTCTCAGGAACTTTTAATAAAAAACCTGCTAAAACAATAAAATCGGCTTCTTTTTTTAGCAAGTCTAACAAACTATTTTCCTGTTTCATTTCTTGATTAGAGAAAACTTGACTTTTTATCCCCATTTTTTTGGCTCTTTCTAGCACAAAAGCCTCCTTTTTATTGCTTAAAATATAGCTAATTTTTATATTTTTATCACTTTCAAAGTAACGGGCAATGTTCTCTGCATTGGATCCTGATCCTGATGCTAGAATGGCTATTTTAATCATATTTTATTGACTTAGTAGAGTTTTTACAGGCACTTAACCTTGGTTAGTTACAAGGTTTGGTAATACAAAGATGTGATAAATTTTTATATCTTCGTAAAGATATTTGTCCCAAACATTGTTTGTGGAAACAAAAGTTTTTTATTTTTGCCACGGTTTTAAACTTAAATTATATTACTATGTCAGACATTGCATCAAGAGTAAAAGCAATTATCGTTGATAAATTAGGAGTTGACGAAAATGAGGTAACTGCTGAAGCAAGCTTCACAAACGATTTAGGAGCAGATTCTTTAGATACTGTTGAGTTAATCATGGAATTTGAAAAAGAATTCGACATTCAAATTCCAGACGATCAAGCTGAAAACATTGGAACAGTTGGTCAAGCAGTAAGCTTTATTGAAGAGGCTAAAAAGTAATTAGAAAATTATCTATTTATGAAATTGAAACGAGTTGTAGTAACTGGACTTGGTGCATTGACACCGATCGGAAACAATATAGATGAGTATTGGGATGGGTTAGTGAATGGGAAAAGCGGAGCGGCTCCTATAACACACTTTGATGCTGCCAAGTTCAAAACTCGTTTTGCTTGTGAGGTAAAAAACTTTGACATTAACGAATATATCCATCGAAAAGAATCTCGTAAGATGGATAAATTTACGCAATATGCGATGGTTGTTTCTGACCAAGCTATTGAAAACTCAAAGTTAGACTTAGAGACTTTAGATCCAGATCGTGTAGGTGTTATATGGGGATGTGGTATTGGTGGTATTGATACTTTTGAACAAGAAGTAGTAAATTATGCCAACGGAGATGGTACTCCAAAATACAACCCTTTCTTTATTCCAAAAATGATTGCGGATATTGCTCCAGGTCACATTTCTATGAAATACGGATTTAGAGGGCCTAACTTTACAACAGTTTCTGCTTGTGCTTCTTCTGCAAATGCAATTATTGATGCTTTAAACTATATCCGTTTAGGACATGCCGATATAATTGTAACAGGAGGATCTGAAGCATCTGTTACCGGAGCAGCAATGGGAGGATTTAATGCCTTAAAAGCATTATCAGAACGCAATGACGATCCTGCAACAGCATCTAGACCTTTTGACAAAGACCGTGACGGTTTTGTTATGGGAGAAGGTGGTGGAGCACTTATTCTAGAAGAATATGAGCACGCAGTTGCTAGAGGAGCAAAAATATATTGTGAAGTAGCTGGTGGAGGTTTGTCTGCCGATGCACATCACTTAACAGCACCACACCCTGAAGGATTGGGAGCTGCTAAAGTAATGGAAAATTGTTTGGAAAATGCTGGACTTTCTATTGAAGACGTTGATACCATTAACGTACATGGAACTTCTACTCCGCTAGGAGACGTAGCAGAGTTAAAAGCTATCCAAAAAATATTTGGAGAACATGCGTACAAGCTAAACATTAACTCAACAAAGTCTATGACAGGACACTTGTTGGGTGCTGCAGGAGCTATTGAAGCTATTGCATCGGTATTGGCTATGGAAAACGGAATGGTTCCTCCTACCATTAATCACCATGTGTTAGACGAAAAAATTGATCCAAAACTAAACTTAACCTTAAACAAAGCTCAAAAAAGAGAAATTAAGGTAGCTATGAGTAATACTTTTGGGTTTGGAGGTCACAATGCATGTGTGTTGTTTAAAAAATTAGAAGCATAAGATTGTTAAAACTTATCAACTTTTGAAGTTTTTTAAAAATATAAAAAAATCTCGTTCTCAATCGGACGAGATTTTTTATTCACAGATAAAAAAAATTATAGGTTTTTCTCCTAGAAACCTAACCTATTACCAAAATGCATTTACCCATCCTTCTTTGCAAATAAAGGACAAAGACGGAAGAGCGGTTAATTACGAACGTCTAGAATATTTAGGCGATGCCATGCTAGGATCTATTATTGCTGCGTATTTGTACGACCAAGTTCCCAATGCAAATGAAGGTTATTTAACCCAAATGCGCTCTAAAATTGTTAGTAGAGAGCATTTAAACGAATTGGGTAAAGATTTAGAACTAGTAGAATATCTAAAAGCAAATATCACCAAAGGAAAACTAAGTAATAACATTCACGGAAACCTGTTTGAAGCCTTAATAGGAGCCATTTATCTAGACAGGGGATATCGTTTTTGCATCCGATTTATCAACAAAAAAGTCATTAGTCCTTATGTTGATTTAGACAAACTAGAAGGAAAAATTACTAGCTACAAAGGAGTTTTAATAGAATGGTCTCAAAAAAGCAAAAAAGAATTAAACTTTGAAGTTTATGAAGACACTGGTAATCAAAAAACAAAACATTTTAGCGTACGATTGTCTGTAGAAAGAAAAGTAGTTTCTAAAGGTAGAGCAACTTCTAAAAAAAGAGCCGAAGAAATGGCTGCCAAAAGAGCTTACTATGTTTTTCAGAACGAAATAGAAGCTTAATTTAAACACTTTCTTAGCAATTTTATACCCCAAAACTAATTGTTTATGATTATGTTTGTGTAGTTATCCGAATAAAAATAAAGCCATGGCTGCCGTTATTAAATTTTGTGATTGGATAGAAGATGAATGCTATGAAATTGTAGGAATTCACACCACTTTACAAGACTATAAATTGGCATATCGTATCAACCAAACACTCAATTTAAACCTGCATAGAATTTTTCCTGATGTAGATTTTGAAATCAACGAAAACGATAAAGCATATTTTTCTGTTTTTGAATATCATCAAAATAAAAGTTTATTAGATTGGTACCTAATTAAAAATAAGTTTTTAATCAAAGCCAAAAAATCCGAAGGTTTGTTTGCAACAGAGGACTCTTTTGTGTGCTCTTATGTATATTTGCAACCAGAGTTAAAAGGTGTAGATTTTTTATTAAAAATTCAAGGAGAATTAACAGAGCAGTATTTGTCATCGCTCTTAAAAAAAATAAATACCATAGAAGAAGTTGTTACTTCTTACATAGTAGACAAAAAAACACTAAACCATAAAGAACACTTAATTTTTTAAAAATATGTCACAGACAAAAAAAACCAAAATAGTTGCTACTTTGGGTCCTGCATTGACTGGAAAGAAAGAAAAACTTAGAGAACTAATCATTTCTGGAGTAAATGTATACAGAATCAATTTTTCTCATGCTGATTATGATGACGTTAGAACCAACGTAAGAATGATTAGAGAGTTGAACGAAGAGCTTGACTTTAACGTAGCCATTTTAGCAGATTTACAAGGACCAAAATTACGTGTTGGAGTAATGGCAGATGGTGTAGTATTGGCTCCTGGAGACGTTTTTAAATTCACTACCGAAAAGTGTGAAGGTACTCAAGAAAAAGCCTTTATGACTTATCAACAATTTCCTAAAGACGTAAAAGTAGGGGAAAAAATCTTGGTAGATGATGGAAAATTAATGTTCGAAGTTACTGAAACCAATGGAGAAGATTTGGTAACAACCAAAGTGTTAAGAGGTGGACCTTTAAAATCTAAAAAAGGGGTAAACTTACCAAACACAAACATCTCTTTACCTGCATTGACAGAAAAGGATATTAAAGACGCTAAGTTTGCATTAAGTTTAGAGGTAGACTGGATGGCTTTATCTTTTGTGCGTAACCCTAAAGACTTAGAGGACATTCATACATTAATCGAAGAAAATTCTGACACATCAGTATATAGAACTCGTGTAATTTCTAAAATTGAAAAACCAGAAGCTCTAGAAAATATTGATGCAATTATTGCCAATACAGATGCTATTATGGTAGCTCGTGGAGATTTAGGAGTAGAAATTCCAATGTCTGAAGTACCATTAGCTCAAAAAATGTTGGTAAGAAAATGTAAAGAAGCTAAAATTCCTGTAGTAATTGCTACACAAATGATGGAAACCATGATTGAGAACTCTGTACCTACTCGTGCAGAAGTAAACGACGTTGCCAACTCTATTATGGATGGTGCCGATGCAGTAATGTTGTCTGGTGAAACTTCTGTAGGTGCATTTCCTAACGAAGTTATTCAGGTAATGAGACAAATTATATTAAACGTAGAAAACTCTAACTTAATTGAAGTTCCTAGAGAATTCCCTGATCCAGATACAGATTCAGACAGAGCTATTACCAATGCCATTTGTTATCAAGCTGCTTTATTAGCAGAAAATATTAGCGCTAAAGTAATTTCTACTATTACCAACTCTGGTTATACTGCACAACAAATCTCTGCCTTAAGACCAAAGTCTCAAATTTTGGCTTTCGCATCAGACAAAAGAGTATTGCGTATGATGAATATAATGTGGGGAGTAAAAGGTAGATTTTATGAGCCAAACACACACTTCTCTACAGATATTATTAGAGATGTAAATAACATTGCTTTGGAAAGTGGATATTTACAAGAAAATGATACTGTTGTTAATTTAACCTCAACACCAATTATGGAAAAAGGAGATGTAAACACAATTCGTATTTCTAAAGTAGACTTGTCTAAGTAAATTATTTAGTATAAAAATAAAAAAAGGAACTGTTAATTCAGTTCCTTTTTTTATTTTGAGAATCCTTTATTTTGCATAAAAAAACAAAAAAATGGCAAGGACATTAGTAATAGGAGACATACATGGAGGTTTTAGAGCTTTGGAGCAAATTTTAGAAAGAGCCAAAGTAAGCACAGATGACACCTTGATTTTTTTAGGTGATTATGTAGATGGTTGGAGCGAATCTTTTGAAACACTTAACTTATTGATATCTTTAAAAGCATCTCATAATTGTATTTTTTTACGAGGAAATCATGACGAATTGTTTTACGAATGGCTAAAGAACGGAAAAGACAATCCAAACTGGTTGTTGCACGGTGGTCAGGCAACTTTAGATTCTTACAGAAATCGCCCTTTAAATTTTATTCAAATTCACGCTAACTTTTTAGAAAATTTAGACAACTACTACCTAGACAACAAAAACCGATTGTTCTTACATGCTGGTTTTACCAACATCAAGGGAATAGAGCATGAGCATTTTTCTAAAATGTTGTACTGGGATCGGTCTTTATGGGAAACAGCATTAGCCGCTAGAAATTTACCTGAAAATGATCCGTACTATCCAGAAAGGTTAAAAATATATTCAGAAATATTTATAGGGCACACTCCACTATCCAAAATAAACATAGACAAACCCATGTTGGTGTCTGGAGTTTGGAATGTAGATACAGGAGCAGCTTTTACCAATCCACTAACCATTATGGACATAGACACCAAAGAATTCTGGCAAAGCGATCCGCTTCCTAATTTATATCCAAATGAAAAAGGAAGAAATTAAGGTTAAAAATTACCCAGTCTCAAACTTTATATTATTTTTGCTACGCTAATACAATTTAAAATAAAATGACAGCACTAAACATCTTTCACGCTATTGATGATTTGTTCACAAACGGATTGTTTTTACCATTTAAAGCTTTGCGTTTTAACGGAAACTGGTGGGTATCAAATGCAATTAATTTTGCTTTTGTAGTGGTATTGTTAATCTACTTAGGGTACTGGATGAAAGAATCTAAAAGATTCAAAGACGAAGGAACAGAGGATTTGCCAAAATAAGAAGGATTACTAGCATTTGGGAAGTAAAAATAAATTAAAACGTTTTAACGAAAACAAAACGTTTGACAATGTCATACAGCCTACTCGTGATGAGGTCATCAACGGATTTCCTCATAAGGGAAAGTGGGCTTCTTTTTTTGGAAACAACAATCCTATTGTGTTAGAACTAGGTTGTGGTAAAGGTGAATATACTGTAGCCTTGGCTAAAAAAAATCCAAAAGTTAACTACATTGGTATCGATATCAAAGGAGCAAGATTTTGGAGAGGTGCCAAAACAGCTACCCAAGAAAACCTACCCAACGTAGCTTTTATTCGTACACAGATTGAACTGGTTGATTTTATTTTTGAAGAAAATGAAGTCAGCCAAATTTGGATTACTTTTCCCGATCCACAAATCAAGTACAAACGAACAAAACACCGTCTTACTGGTGAGGCCTTTTTAAAAAAATATCATAAAATTTTACATATAGAAGGTCTTATGCATCTAAAAACTGATAGTGAATTTATGCATGGTTATACCTTAGGACTTTTGCATGGGCAAGGACAAGAAATTTTATATGCCAACAACGATGTATATCGTCAAGAAGGTGCTCCAGAAGAAGTATTAAAAATTCAAACATATTACGAATCTCAGTATTTAGAGATTGGGAAACCCATTACGTACATAAAGTTTAGATTAAAATATTAAGATACGCATCCTTTTAGGGATGCTTTTTTATTTTTATTGGTGAATTCACCAATTTTTTAGCAATTGAAACCAGACAAACAAGACTTTTTTAAGCAAGTGCACCAAGTAGCCAAATTAATACCTAAAGGTAGAGTGACTAGTTACGGAGCCATTGCTAATTATTTAGGTGCAAAATCTTCTGCACGAGTGGTGGGTTGGGCCATGAATGCTGCTCATGGTGATTTGTCTATTCCCGCACATAGAGTAGTAAATAGATTGGGCATGCTAAGCGGAAAACATCATTTTGAGGGAATTAACCTAATGCAGCAATTGTTAGAAAGCGAAGGAGTTGCAATTAAAGACAACCAAGTGCAAGATTTTAAAGCTGTATTTTGGAATCCTTCTGAAGAACTGTAAAAAAATAAAAATATTTTTACAAATTTAAAAACCTGATTAACAAATAATTAATCAAAACCACTACAATATTTCCTCAAAAATTAAAACTTTTTTAAAACCAAAAGAAACTTTCTTTCGTAAGTAATTGTGTAAACGTTTTTAATCATTAAACATCACAATTATGAAAACAAGAAAATTACTAACCGGACTTGCTGCTCTTGCACTTGTTTCTGGAATTTTAATTGCAGCCGACCACATTGATGCACCAGCTGTAAAAGGAGGAACTAGCGATATTACCGACTTTTATGCTTTTCAAGGAGAAAACACAAACAACATGGTGTTTGTTGCCAACGTGCAAGGATTGATTTCTCCAACCGATTCTGAAACCGCTTCTTTTGACGAAGATGTATTGGTAGAGTTCAACATTGATACCGATGGTGATTATGTAGAAGACTACGTAATTCAGGCAATTCCTAAAGGAAACAACATGTACATTTACGGACCAGCAATGCCCAACGAAACAGGAGCCAACAGCACACTTTTAGACGACATGTACAAAAGTATGGTAGCCATTACTCCTTATGGATCTACAGCTATTACAGCAACAACCAACGCAGATGCAGTAAGCGGTGTAAAAGCTTTTGCTGGATTAAGAGACGACCCTTTCTTTATGGATTTTGCCAGATACTCAGAAATTGTTGGAGGTATGGCCACAGAATTTAACAACCCTGGTGCAGATACTTTTGCGGGAACCAATGTAAAATCTATTGTGGTAGAAGTACCAAAAACGATGATTGGTACTTCTGGAACCATCAACACTTGGGTAACTACAAAAAGAAAACAATAATCTAAAAAAACTAAAAAATTATGATACGTAAAATAACCAACCTAGCCTGTGTACTCTTCGTTGCAATTACTGCTGTTAACTGTTCTAGCGATGATGATAACAATACCATGATGGAACCAGAAACCAAAGCCGTTTATGCTTTAGAAGATCAAATGGGTAGACCCGCAGTAAATACAGTATTTGTAGCTTCGGAAGACAAAGATGATTTTAACATGACATTACCATCACAACAAGGTGCAAAGTATGCTGGTAAATTTAAAACAAACTTACAAGCGTTAAGTCCTGCTTTTAACGAATCTTCAGATATGAATGCGTTGGGACAAGATGCTACCGCTTTTACCAATTTATTAGCTACTGATGTACTAAACGTTTCTTTAGACGGAAAAACTACTTTTTATGACGGAGACAATGTACTAACAGGTAGAGCCTTAGCAGATGATGTAATTACAGTAGAATTACTACTAATTTTTGGAGGAGAAGACTTTACTGAAAATCCAACGCTTTCGGATGACAATGTAAGCATGAATGACAAAGATTTTTTAACGTCTTTTCCTTACTTAGCATCTCCTTGGTAAAAATATAGTATACCCCATAAAATTTACCCCTGTACTGAATGTTGCTTTTTAAGCAACATTCAGTTTTAACCAAACTAACCCCCACAATTATGAAAAAAATAAAAAAATACTTTCTGTTTGTTTCTTTTGTACTGTTTTCTTGTCATCAAGAAAAAAAAGATGTGGTTCAGTTACAAGATCTTAATCCATACCTACAAAACCAACAAGACCAAGCTCTTCAAAAGATTCATCAAAACAAAAAATTCTGGGAAGAAAAACTTAGCTCTAACCCCAATCAATTTCCTTATGCTGTAAAAATAGCAGGATTAGAAACTCAACTTTTTTCTAAAACAGGAAACATACAGCATTTAAAAAATGCCGAAAAACAACTTACAAAAGCAGTCACGGCTTCGGGCAGAAAAAAATCTAGCTATCTAAGATCTTTGGCTAGAAATTACATTTCACAACATCAATTTAAAAAAGCTTTAGACCTGTTATTACAAGCAGAAAGCAATGGGGACCAAAAACAAGAAACTATAAAAATGTTGTTTGATGTATACCTAGAACTTGGTGATGATAAAAATGCCGAAATCTATTTAGGAAAAATTAAAGACAAACGTTCTTTTGATTATCTAATTCGTTTAGCCAAATGGGAAGATCATCACGGAAATTTAGATGCAACTATTGCGTATATGGAAGAAGCTTTAAAAACCACACAACAAAAAAAACATACCGATTTAGAACAATGGAGCTTAACCAATCTAGCGGATTATTATGGTCATCATGGAGAAATAGAAAAGTCTTACAACTATTATTTAAAAGCTTTAGAAAAAAATCCGAATAACTACTATGCACTTAGAAAAATAGCATGGATTTCTTATGCTAACGATAAAGACCCTAAAGAAGCTAATACAATTTTAACACAAGTGTACACAAAATATCAAGGATTAGATATAGATTTGTTGGCTTATGAAATCGCAAAATATCAAAATCAGAATTCAGAAGAATTGTTAGCTAAATACTGGAACGAAGTACAAAACTCAGCTTATGGAGAAATGTACAATATGTACAATTTTGACTTATTGATTGCTGAAAAAGAATATCAAAAAGCTTATCAAATTGCTCTAAAAGAAGTAAACAATAGACCTACTGATGCTGCCTATTCTATGCTGGCTTTGGCAAAAGCCCATGTAGACACACCTGATAAAGGTATGGAAATTCTAAAAGAACATAATGTAGTAGAATCTAGCGAACCTAAAGTATTGTTACGTGTTGCCAAAATTTACAGTTTAAAACAACACAAAGATGCCTTAGAAATTATTAGACATCAACTACAAAGTGCAAGTTTTGAATTAGGCCCACTTGCGATGAATGAATTGAACCAACTTTAAACATTAGATATGATTAAATTAAACTATTGTCTATTATTACTATTGTCCTGCTCTTTTAGTTTTGCACAAATTTGCAAAGGAAAGGTTACTGACAATAACGGAACTGCTATCGATTATGTTTTGGTAACCCACGCACAAAACAAAATGCACGTTCATACTTCTTTTGATGGGGTTTTTGAAGTAGGAAACCTAAAAAAAGGAGACACTTTAATATTTTCTAAAATGGGTTACCAACCATTAAAAAAAGCCTATAATCAAAATCAAATATTGGTCGTATTAACCCCAGAAACCGTTTCTTTAGAACAGGTGGTTTTAACAAACGATATTCACAATGCAAGCGTTATTACCGCTTTGGATATTCAAAAAAATCCTATCAAATCTTCACAAGAAGTATTAAATAAAATTCCTGGATTGGTAATTGGTCAACATGCAGGTGGTGGTAAAGCAGAACAAATTTTTTACCGAGGTTTTGATATAGACCACGGAACCGATTTACAGATTAATGTAGATGGTATTCCTGTAAACATGGTGTCTCATGCACACGGACAAGGATATTCAGACCTACATTACGTAATTCCAGAAACCATTGAGGGAATGGATTTTTTACCAGGAACTTACAACCCTAAACAAGGAAACTTTGCTACTACAGGAACCGTAAACATCATCAGCAAAGAACGTTTGCAAAACAACAAATTGCAACTAGAAATTGGTCAATTTGATACTCAACGCTTGTTGTTTATGAATTCATTCATCAACAAAGCCAACGAAAGTGCTTACATCGCTACAGAGTATATCAGTTCTGATGGCCCTTTTGATAGTCCTCAAAACTTTAAACGTTTTAACATAAGCAGCAAATACGCTAAAACAATACAAAACACCAAGTTTGTATTCTCTTTATCTCATTTTATGAGTAGCTGGAATGCCTCTGGACAAATTCCACAAAGAGCTGTAGATAGTGGAATCATTGGTCGTTTTGGTGCCATTGATGATAGCGAAGGTGGAGAAACATCTAGAACCAATGCTTCCTTAAGCATTCAAAAAAAATACGATGATCAATCGGTATTTAAACACTTGTTGTACTATAGCAATTATCAGTTTGATTTGTATTCTAATTTTACGTTTTTCCTAAACAATCCTGTAGACGGAGATCAAATTTATCAAACTGAACAAAGAAATCTTTTTGGTTACCAATCAGATTATCAAAAAGAATTGTTTTTGACCAATGAAAAGTCGGTATTGTTATTGGCTGGAATTGGAGTACGTACAGATAGAGTAGATGATATTGCACTAAACAGAACCAAAAACAAAACAGAATTATTAAGCCAGGTTCAAGACGGAAAAGTAAACGAAACCAACTTTTTTGCTTATGTAGGAGCTGATTTTGAATTGAACAAATGGAAACTTAGTCCGTCCGTACGTTTGGATAGGTTTAGTTTTGGCTACCAAGATAATTTAATGGGAGATGGAAAGTTGAATGAGCAAAGAGCAATTGTAGTAAGCCCCAAATTAAGCACCACCTATACCCCAAACAATCAGTGGCAATTATTTGCAAAAATAGGACAAGGATTTCATACCAACGATAGTCGTCTGGTGCTAAACACTTTAGGAGATGATATTCCAAAAGCCTATACTTCTGATCTTGGTTTTGTATGGAAAACTACCCCAAAATTGCTATGGGCCTTTACGGCTTGGGGAATGATTTCTGAACAGGAATTTGTATATGTGGGTGATGAAGGAGTGGTAGAGCCTAATGGAGAATCTATTCGTAAAGGTCTGTCGTTAACCACTCGCTACCAACCAATCAAACACTGGTTTTTAAATGTAGATGCAGATTATACTCATGCTCGATTTAGAGACGAACCTAACGGTGCTGATTATGTGCCTTTAGCTCCAGATTTTGTGGTAAAGGGAGGAATTGCTTACAAAAAAGAAAAAGGTTTTTATGGTAATATAAATATGGTTCACATCAACGATCGTCCTGCCAATGAAGACAATTCTATTGTAGCCAATGGCTATACCGTAACCCATTTAAACTTAGGCTACGCTTGGGATAAAATTAATTTTGGGGTGCAAATTCAAAATTTGTTCGATGTAGACTGGAACGAAACTCAGTTTGCTACCGAATCTAGATTAGCAACCGAAACCAATTCGGTAGAAGAAATTCACTTTACACCAGGAACCCCATTCTTTATCAAAAGTAGTATTTCTTATAAATTTTAGTTCATTAGGTTGAATGTAGTGAGTTGGGTCATCTGTGGGGGATGGCCCTTCTTTTTTGTCTAAAACTTAAATACACAAAAACCCCTTGTTTAAAGAATTAAACAAGGGGTTTTATTTTCTTTCTACGATATTTTTGTCAATCCTAGCGTATACAACTGTTCTAAAGTTGGCGATATACTTCCTCCTTCTGGCTCTAAAGTAATTCCAAACGCTTGCGATGCATTGTTGTTTCCTACCTTTACAAATCGTTTTCCTTGGCTATGTGCATCTAAAGTACCTAAGCTTGTTGGGGTTAACGGATTTAATGTTAACGACCATAACTGATACACTTTTCCTTTAGGTGCTGGTGGTAAACCTTCTAAATCTAAATACATTTCTTCAGTATCTTGATTCCAGTACACTGATGCATACGTTTCGGGAGCCACTTTTTGTCCTGCCAAATCTACTTTTACTGTTTCTTTAGAGGTAATAAAAGCAATCACTTCTTCTTGCGTATTCATTTCTAACTTAGCAGCTATCAAATCGGCTTGTAGTGCTTGTTTCTCTGTTTTAATAGAATCTTTAACAATGGTTTGTGCCGTCAACTTTTCATTTAGCTCACTTTTGCTATAATACAAACTTGCAACACCTACCATTAAAACAACACTAGCTGCCCAGCCCATATAATGGTGCCATCGTATAGGAATAACTTTTTGTTGTCTCTGGTGTAAACTGCGTAACAAATTACCAAAAGGTTTTGCTTTCAAATCTTTAGGCTTGCTTACTTCAGCAATTTTAACAACCGTTTGTTCTATCTGTTGTACGTATTCTCTTAATTCAGGATATTTTTGCAGATTGCTATAAACCTCGTAACTATCTTCTCTATTTAGCGTTCCTGCTACATAAAGTTCCAAAATACCCGATTCTATATATTCTTTTATATCTATCATGGTGCTATGGGTTTAAACTAAGTTTTAACGAACTTAAACAGCTACGGCTTCTTGTTTTTACCGTTCCTAGCGGTATTTCTAACGCTTCCGAAGTTTCTTTTTGAGTATATCCTTTGTAAAAAATCAGATCGATGAGTTTTCTACACTTTTCAGAAAGTTTTTTAATGTTGGCATACAACATTTTTTCCTGATCGTCTACCTCTCTCTCTTCGGGCTGTGATATATGTACGAAAATATCTATGTTTTGGTTCTTTTTTAAGTCTTTATATTCTTTAGACCTTGTTTTGTCAATAGCTGCATTTCTAGAAATATTAAGCAACCAAGTAAAAAAACGACCTCTCTTGGGCGAATAACTTTCAATATTATCCCAAACTTTTAAAAAAACTTCTTGTAAAATGTCTTTAGACAAATCTTCGTCTTGTAAAATGTTATGAATTACGCCCAACATACTTTCATGATACATGTTGTATAGTTTTTCGTAAGCTTTTACATCTTTTTCTTCTTGAAATTTTTTCACTAAAAAATCCACTTCGTCCATAATTTCTAGTTTAGAATAGCTCTGAAAAATAAGCAATTGTATCTACAAACCAAAAACATATAGCGTTATTCTGTAAGAAAAAAGAACTCACAAAGACAAAACACATCACTTAGCCAGAATAAAGCCAAATACCGTATCTTTGTATATCAAAATAAAACTGTTTTCATGACTGTAACAAAATCAGAAATCAAAGCCATTTTAGAAACTTTAACCGCTCCTGGAGAAGGAAAAAGTTTGATAGAAAATAACAACGTAACCAACATCAACGTTTTTGGTGACGAGGTAGTAGTAGATGTACAAATTAGCAACCCAACCCTACAAGCCAAAAAGAAAACCGAAAGCGAAATAGAAAAAGCAATTGTAACAGGTTTTCCTGGTACTCGTGTTAAAGTAAACCTAACCGTTGCAGCAAAAAAAGAAACTCCTAAAACAGACACAAACGTAATTAAAGGAGAAAAAATACCTGGTATTCAAAATATTGTAGCCATCGCTTCGGGAAAAGGTGGGGTAGGTAAATCTACCGTAACTGCAAATATGGCCATTACTTTGCAAAAAATGGGCTTTAAAGTAGGCGTACTAGATGCCGATGTATACGGACCTTCTATGCACCTAATGTTCGACGTAGCCAAAGAGAAACCAATCTCGGTAAATGTAGACGGTCGCTCTAAAATGAAACCTGTAGAAAACTACGGAATTAAATTATTGTCTCTTGGATTTTTTACCAATCCTAACGAAGCAGTAATCTGGAGAGGACCAATGGCTTCCAAAGCGTTAAACCAAATGATTTTTGATGCAGACTGGGGAGAATTAGATTTCTTATTAATCGATTTACCTCCAGGTACAGGAGACATTCACCTATCTATAGTACAAGCCTTGCCAATTACTGGTGCAGTCGTGGTAAGTACACCACAAAACATTGCTTTGGCCGATGCTAAAAAAGGAGTAGCCATGTTCGAACAAAAAAGCATTAAAGTTCCTGTATTAGGAATTGTTGAAAACATGAGCTATTTTACACCAGAAGAATTGCCAGAAAACAAATACTACATCTTTGGACAAGATGGTGCCAAACATTTGGCACAAGATTTACAAACAGCATTTTTAGGCGAAATTCCATTGGTACAAGGAATTAGAGAAGCAGGTGATGTAGGACATCCCGTAGCCTTACAAAATGGAACCCCTCAAGAACAGGCTTTCCAAGAAATTACTAAAAATATGGCTTCTGAACTTATCAAAAGAAACCAAGACTTACCTCCTACCGAAGTGGTAAAAATTACAACAATGAGTGGTTGCTCTACCAAATAATTAGTAGTATATTTAAACCTGAAATTAATTTGAGAATCATGACAGCAGAAGATTTGCAGAAAAAAGTAGAAATAGCCCTAGAAGAAATACGCCCCTTTTTGGTAACAGACGGAGGAGACATCTCTTTAGTAGCCATAGAAGAAAACGTTGTCAAAGTAAAGCTAGAAGGAGCTTGTGTGGGTTGTAATGTAAATCAAATGACCTTAAAAAACGGAGTAGAAGCAACCATAAAAAAACACGCTCCACAAATAGAGAGCGTTATAGACGTGAGCTAAATAAAACAGCAATATAAGAGTTATAAAACCACCAAAAGTATCTTAAGTTTTTAAGATACTTTTTTAATATAAAAGAAATACCAAAACAAAAAAAAATGAAGTACACAACTATCCCTAATACCAATATTAAAGTCTCTAAAATATGTTTGGGGTCTATGACTTGGGGAGAACAAAACACCCAAGCCGAAGGTCACCAACAAATGAGCTACGCATTAGAACAAGGGGTCAATTTTATCGATACTGCAGAACTGTATTCCATCCCTGGAAACAAAAACACTCAAGGATCTTCCGAACGTATCATTGGTACTTGGTTAAAAAATCAAAAAAGAGAAGAGATTGTAATTGCCAGTAAAATTACAGGACCCAACCCTACATTTTCTTACATAAGAGAACCTCAACCTTTTACCAAAAACTAATTCTAGAAACCGTAGAAAAAAACCTAAAACGCTTACAAACAGACTATATAGACTTATATCAGTTGCATTGGCCAGACAGAAATGTCAACTTTTTTGGACAACTAAATTACAAACACAATTCACAAGAACAATGGAACGATATAATTGCTGAAATTGTAGAAGCAATGAACCAACTAATCCAGCAAGGTAAAATTCGCCACTACGGCTTGTCTAACGAAACTCCATGGGGAACCATGAGACACCTAAACGAAGCCGATAAAGCAGGTAGCTCTAGATGCAAAACCACACAAAACCCATATTCTTTATTAAACAGAAGTTACGAGGTAGGAATGGCAGAGGTATCTATGAGAGAAAACGTGGGACTGTTGGCCTACTCTCCTTTAGGTTTCGGAGTCCTAACAGGAAAATACTTCAACAACCAAAAACCCAAAGATGCACGTATTACTCTGTACCCAAATTACAATCGCTATAGCAACCAACAAGCAATATTTTTAGCAGAACAATACAACGTCTTAGTAAAAAAACACGGACTTACCTTAACCGAACTTTCTTTGGCTTTTATAGCACATCAACCCTTTGTAACCTCCACTATTATAGGAGCTACAAAAATGGAACAACTAAAAGAAAACATTGCTACCATAAACGTTAATTTATCTCAAGAATTGTTACAAGAAATTGATCAAATACACAAACTACAACCCTTTCCAGCACCGTAACTATTCTAACAACAACCATACACCCAAAAGCAACATACTGTACACAGCATGTTGCTTTTTTATAAACATAAATAGTGTGTTTCTTTTGTAATTCTATAATTTTTCCATCGACTACAACAATACAAACCACCAATTTATGAAACAATTTATACGAACCCTTGCCCTATTTGTAACTTGCATAGCTTTTGCACAACAAAAAGACTATTACGTAAAAAACGGAGCAGCCATAGAAGGATATGATGTCGTCTCGTATTTCAATCACAAACCAACCCAAGGAAAAAAAGAATTTACCACACAGTACAACGGAGTCCAATTTCGATTTGCAAACGCCAAAAACTTAGCCAAATTCAAAGCAAACCCTACCAACTACCTACCTCAATACGGAGGTTGGTGTGCCTACGCTTTGGGCAAAAACAACAAAAAATACAGCATCAACCCAGAAACCTATCAAATAAAAAACAAAAAACTTTATTTATTTTACAATAGTTGGGGAACAAATACGTTACATAAATGGAAAGAAGAAAATCCAGAAGAATTAAGAAAGCAAGCCGACAAAAATTGGGCTTCCTACCAAAATAAAAAATAGTTTAGTTTAGTTTTTTAACAAAAAGCTCCTTCATGCGTACTTTGCATAAGGAGCTTTTTTATAAATTCAATTTATCTACTAAACCAGTTTCAGTAAAAAATAACTTTTTTTACCACGTTGTAACAACACATATTTCTCGGCAATCAAATCATTTGCAGTAATACAATAATCTTCCTTTACCTTAACTTTATTTACCGATACCGCATTCTCTTTCAACGCACGTCTAGCATCAGAATTAGTTTTCAAAAATTGCGTTTTAGCCGCCAAAGCCCCAATCATATCCAAACCATCACTCAACTCATCCTTACTCAATTCTGCCTGAGGCACTCCATCAAAAACATCCAAAAACGTTTGCTCATCTAACGATTTCAAATCCTCCGCCGTAGATTTCCCAAACAAAATATTCGATGCCTTTACCGCATTGTCAAAATCCTCCCTAGAATGCACCATTACAGTAACCTCTTCGGCCAACTTTTTTTGCAACAAACGCTCATGTGGTGCCTCCCTATGCGTAGCCACCAACGCTTCTATTTCTTCCTTACCTAAAAAAGTAAATTTTTTGATAAAATTTTCAGCATCCTCATCCGAAGAGTTCAACCAATACTGATAAAACTTATAAGGCGATGTTCTACTCTTATCCAACCAAACATTCCCACCTTCAGACTTTCCAAACTTAGTACCATCCGCTTTAGTAATCAACGGACAAGTCAACGCATACGCCTTTCCTTGTGCCTTACGCCTTACCAACTCCGTACCCGTAGTAATATTTCCCCACTGATCCGAACCTCCCATTTGCAGCTTACAATTTTTAGCCTTATACAAATGCAAAAAATCATACCCCTGAAACAATTGATACGTAAACTCCGTAAAACTCATCCCCTCAGCACCATCTTCTCCAGTAAAACGTTTTTTTACCGAATCTTTAGCCATCATATAATTCACCGTCAAATGCTTTCCAATATCACGAACAAAATCCAACATCGAAAAATCCTTCATCCAATCATAATTGTTCACCAATTCTGCCGAATTCTCTCCCTCACCATCAAAATCCAAAAAACGCTCTAACTGCCCCTTAATCCCAGCCACATTATTCGCCAACGCTTGCTCATCCAACATATTCCTTTCTGCCGATTTTCCCGATGGATCCCCAATCATCCCCGTAGCACCTCCTACCAAAGCAATAGGCTTATGCCCTGCTCTCTGAAAATGCATCAAAACGATAATAGGAATCAAACTACCAATGTGCAAAGAATCTGCCGTAGGATCAAAACCAATATACCCCGAAGTCATTTCTTTTTCCAGTTGTTCTTCCGTACCGGGCATAATGTCATGCATCATTCCCCTCCATTTTAACTCTTCTACAAAATTGTAAGCCATCTTTAAAAATTTTCAGCAAAGATAATTTTTCAATTCACAAATAGCAATTGACAGTAAACAAATAGCAACTGGTTTTTAGATAGCAAACACATATACTCTCATTCACCACTCCCCATCCACCTCATTCCCATTCCCCACACTAGTTGTCAATACTTATCCAAAACACACAACAACCTAAACAATCACAAACCATTACTGTTACCAACATTTGCAATCCCATCACACAACTATTTTTTTATTGATAAACACTCTTACACAATATTTTTTGGTTGATGCGATCTGTTTTTTGTTTCATGCTCCGTAATTTACATTTCTTCCTTTGCAATTTGTATTTTTGCTATCGTTAAAAACAATTCATGCTTTGTAAAATATATTTTTTACAACCTATTCTACTTTTTTTTCTTTGTAATTAGCATTCATTGTATTGTCAAAAAAAAATCTTGCATTGCCATTTACATTTCATACAACCTGTTGTGTATTTTCTCCTTTGTAATTTAGATTTATTTCATAGTCAAAAACCATACAAGCAACATGTTTTTTACACAATGCCTTGTCACTTTTATGCCTTCCATCTTCCATTCATAATTCAAGAACTAAAAAAACTAAGATCACAAAATCAAGAATCCTTAAATTTGTGTTGTGAAAACTCATCCAAACATCAAACTAAAAATAGCCGTACTCCCAACCACACCCGGAGTCTATCAGTATTTTGATAAAGAAGGCACTATTATTTACGTCGGTAAAGCCATCAATCTTAAAAAAAGAGTAAGCAGTTACTTTACCAAAACACACGACGATGCCAAAACACGCATCTTAGTTTCTAAAATTTGCGACATTAAACACATCGTGGTTGCCACAGAAACCGATGCGCTGCTATTAGAAAACAACCTGATAAAAAAATACAAACCCAAATACAACGTATTACTAAAAGACGACAAAAGTTATCCATGGATTTGTATTAAAAAAGAACGCTTTCCAAGAATATTTGTAACCCGAAAGATTATAAGAGACGGTTCGGAATATTTTGGTCCTTACACCAATGTAAAAACCGCCTACGCCCTGTTAGATTTAATAAAAGAACTCTATCAAATACGCAGTTGTGTTTTTGATTTAAGCCCCGAAAACATCAATACAGGAAAATTTAAAGTTTGTTTAGACTACCACATAAAAAAATGCAAAGGCCCCTGCGAAGGCTTACAAACCGAAACAGCCTATAATCTACAAATACAAGCTATTAAAAACATCATTAAAGGAAACTTTAAACAGTCTTTAGTAGCTTTTCGTGATATGATGCAAGATTTTGCAGAAAAATTAGAATTTGAAGAAGCCCAAAAAATAAAAGAGAAAATTGATTTATTAGCCAATTACCAAGCCAAATCTACCATTGTAAGTCCCACCATCAATAATGTTGATGTATTTTCTATTTTATCGGATGACACTGCAGCTTATGTTAATTTTTTTAAGATTTCTAACGGTTCAATTATACAATCGCACACCACGGAGATTAAAAAGAAACTAAACGAAAGCGATAAAGAGCTGTTAGAACTTGCTATTGTAGAACTCAGAGATCGTTTTGACTCCATTAGCCCAGAGATTTTTGTGCCTTTTAAGGTAAACGTAGGCGAAAACATTAAAGTTACCGTACCCAAACAAGGAGACAAACTTAGAGTGGTTGAACTTTCTCTTAGAAATGCCAAATATTACAGACAAGAACAGTTTAAACAAGTACAAATTGTAGATCCGGAACGCCATACCAAACGTATTATGGCTCAGATGAAAAAGGATTTACGTTTAAGCGAAGAACCAAGACATATTGAATGTTTTGATAACAGTAACATACAAGGAACCAATCCTGTTGCTGCGTGTGTGGTATTTAAAGACGGAAAACCTAGCAAAAAAGATTACCGCCATTTTAACATTAAAACCGTAGAAGGTCCCGACGACTTTGCCTCTATGGAAGAAGCCGTTTACAGACGTTACAAACGTTTGCTAGACGAAGACCAACCATTGCCCCAATTAATTTTGATAGACGGTGGGAAAGGACAGCTGTCGTCGGCCTTAAAAAGTTTAGATCTGTTAGGCTTGCGAAACAAAATTGCTATTATCGGAATAGCCAAGCGTTTGGAAGAACTCTTTTTTCCTGAAGACCCCATTCCATTGTATTTGGATAAAAAATCAGAAACGCTTAAAATTTTACAGTATTTAAGAAACGAAGCCCATCGTTTTGGAATTACACATCACCGAAACAGACGTAGCAACAGTTCTCTAAATTCTGAATTAGAAAACATTCCTGGAATAGGAAAACAAAGCGTAGAAACTTTGTTGCAATATTTTAAATCTGTAAAGCGAATTAAAGCTGCAAACCTAGAGCAGTTAACCAATGTTATTGGTGCTTCTAGAGCCAAAAAAATACATTCATTTTTCCGTGAAAAAGAATAACTTTGAGGAATATGAAGCATGTACTAACCCTTTTAATTCTCTTATTTTTTTCCTTTAGTTTTTCTCAAACTAAAAAACAAAAGGCACCCAAAATTGGTTTGGTGTTAAGCGGAGGTTCTGCTAAGGGTTTTGCACATATAGGAGTCTTAAAAGCTATTGAAGAGGCTGGTTTAGAGTTGGACTATATTGGAGGAACCAGTATGGGAGCTGCTGTAGGAGCATTGTATGCAACAGGATATTCTGCTAAACAGGTAGATTCGATTATTATGGCTATCGATTTCGAAAAAATGCTTACTGACCAAATAGACCGAAAATACTATTCTTTTTTTGACAAAAAACACAGCCAAAAATACTTGTTAACTCTTCCTATAAAAGGTCTTAAAGTTGGTTTGCCTTTGGCTTTATCCAAAGGGCAAAATACCTACAACACGCTAAGTCAACTCTTTCACCCTGTGGCTCATATTCGCGATTTTTCTAAATTGCCTATTCCCTTTTTTTGTATGGCAACAAACATAGAAACGGGAAAACAAGTAGAAATAAACTCCGGTTCTTTACCAATTGCCATTCGTTCTAGTGCATCTTTACCTACTTTGCTATCTCCTAGCAAATTAGATTCTATTACTGTAATTGATGGAGGAATTTCTAACAACTTTCCCATTCAAGAAATGAAGAAAAAAGGAGTGGACTATGTGATTGGTGTAGACGTTCAAGGTTTTTTAAAAAAATCGGACAACATAGATTCTGCGATCAAGGTAATAGATCAAATTGTAAACTTTCAGCTTTATGGTAAAGATTCTACCGACTTTAAAAAAGAAGTAGATTTGTACTTACACCCCAATGTAAAAGATTTTAGCATTATTGATTTTGATAAAAAACGTGAAATCATTGATGCAGGATACGAAAAAGCAAAGAATTATATTGCTGAATTTAAAGCAATAGCATCACAACAAAATCGAAGAAAAAAAAGAGAAAAAATTATTTTATCTAACAAAATGTACCGTGTAAATAGCTACGAAATTTATGGAGCAAAAAACTACACGCGAAGATATATTAGAGGAAAACTAAATTTTAAAGAAGGGGAATCTATCTCTTTAAAAACCTTTAATCAAAATATTAATTACGCAACAACCAGTAGCAATTTTAGCAATATTTATTACGATTTTAATGAAAAAGACTCTATTGTAGATTTAAAAATACACCTAACCGAAAATCCAAATTTTCAATATTTAAGACTCGGAGCTCATTACGACAATATTTACAAATTAGCTGGCTTGGTAAACTATACACAAAAACACCTTTTGCTACAAAACGATATCTTTTCGGTTGATTTTGCTTTTGGAGACAACATACGCTACAACCTAAATTACTTTATAGACAATGGGCATTTTTTGGGATATGGACTTTTTTCTAGATTCAATCAACTAGAAACAAACATCAATTCTCCCAATTTTATGGATATGAATGTAAATTCCATCAACCTTAACCACCATGATTTTACCAACTATTTATATTCACAAATAAACTATCAAAATAAATATGCTATTTCTGTAGGTTTAGAACACAAACACCTTAGAATTTACACCAACAGTTTTGCATCAGAAAGAGACCAAAACAGGACTTTTTTTGACAAGAGTCATTATCTAAACTTTGTAGCCAAACTAGAAGCGGACACCTATGACCAAAAAAGCTTCCCAACCAAAGGAGTGCTTATTGATGCTTCTTGGAGAACCTATTTACTGTCTAACAACTACAATGGTGATTTTGCTCCTTTTTCGCAATTAAGAGCAAAAGTAGAAGGAACATGGACCATTTCTAACCGATGGACATTTATGGGACAAGCAGATGGTGCAGTTAGCTTTTCGGACAATACACCCGAACAATTTAGTTATTTATTAGGAGGATACGGAGATAACTTTATCAACAACTTTGTTCCCTTTCTAGGATACTCTTTTACAGAGCTACAAGGAAACTCTTTCTTAAAAACTTTGGGAACTTTTCGTTTTCGTTACTACAAAAAAAATTATATTGATTTTTCGACCAATTACGGTTTAGTTTCCGATGATATTATTGAATTTATGAGGCATGACTCCTTTTTTCAAAATGCACGAACAGGATACGCCGTTGGTTTGTGTTCTAGCACCATTCTAGGACCTATAGAAATAAAATATGCATGGTCTCCCGAAAATAGGTTTGATAGAGTGTATATTAGTGCTGGATTTTGGTTTTAACACAAACTACGCATGAATACTTTAGTTCGCATTAACAAAAACACAAACCTGTCTATTCTTATTATTCTGCTATGGACTCCTTTTTTATTTTTTGATTCAACCTACTTTAGCAATTATTATTTTGACGGAAAAGTTATTACCACCTTATGTGTACTTGTTATTGATGGATTTTTGTTATACACAGCTTCTTTACGATTAAAAATCCAAATTTTATTAATGATTCCTTTATCGTGGTTAGGAGAACACCTTTTTTGCAATGTTTGGGATATGTACGATTACAGAGCAGGAACGATACCTTTGTACGTTCCTTTTGGGCACGCAGGTGTTTTTGCATTTGGATGGCTACTTACACAAAAATACGTAACCAAACACAACAGCATAACACTAAAAAGAAGCTTTACTATTTTTTATGCTTTGGCATTTTTTATTGTCATCACCTTTTTTAAAGACACCTTAAGTATGCTACTAGGAGCTCTCTTTTTTTGGGCTCTAAAAAGAAAAAAATTTCTTCCTTTTTACCTAATTATGGGGACACTAGTGCTTTATTTAGAACTTGCCGGCACCTATTTACAAGTTTGGACCTGGAGTAATCAACAAGGGTTTTTTACCACTACCAACCCTCCTTTAGGAGCTATTTTTTTATATGTAGGAGGAGATATGACCCTAAACAAATTAACACGATTTTTACTAAAACTAAGAAGAAAGAAAAAATTACGACATAAAAAAAGCCTCATCAGTAATACTGACAAGGCTTAATGATATGATTTTACTTTTTGAAAGAGAATTTGTATTGCAAGTACATATACGCATCTCTAGGGATTATTTTTATCCATTTTTTGTGCTCTACAAACCATTTTCGTTGTTGCATACGCATTTTTCTTTTTAAGTAAGCAGCCACAAAAGGATGTACATGTAAAAATAAATCTTCATTACGCTTTCTTTGATTCGACAAGATTTTTCTAAGTTCTACATCCAATTTATCAATCAGCACAATAGGTGCTTCTACCTTTCCGTTTTTGTTAGGATTTGGCTCTTGAGTATTGATGTTGGTTTCTGGTCGAACCCTTTGACGAGTTATTTGCACTAAACCAAACTTACTAGGAGGTAAGATTTTATGTTTGGTTCTATCAGAGGCCATTTCATTTTTAAGGTGTTCGTAAAGTTTTTGTCTGTTTTCATTGGTATTCATATCAATAAAATCGACTACTATAATTCCACCCATGTCTCTTAAACGCAACTGTCGTGCTATTTCAGTTGCGGCAATTAAATTCACTTCTAGTGCTGTGTCTTGTTGGCTTGTTGCCTTGTTAGAACGGTTTCCACTGTTTACATCAATAACATGTAAAGCCTCTGTGTGTTCTATTACTAAATAAGCACCTTTGCTCATCGATACAGTTTCTCCAAAAGCGGCTTTAATTTGTCTTTCAATTCCAAATTTTTCAAATATAGGAACGTGTCCTTGATAGTCTTTTACCATTCCTACTTTGCCTGGATCAATTTCTTCGATATAATCTCTAATTTCGTCGGCTAAGTCAGAATCGTCGACAACAATATTTGTAAAAGAATCGTTTAAGACATCTCTTAGAATAGAAGATGCTCTGTTTAATTCACTCAAAACTTTGGATGGTGTGTTTGTATTAGGAATACGTTCGCACATTTCTACCCAACGTTGTAGCGAATTTTGTAAATCTTTGTCTAATTCTGCAACTTTTTTTCCTTTTGCTACTGTGCGCAGAATTAGCCCAAACCCTTTAGGTTTGATACTTTTGGCCAATTTCTTTAATCTGTCTTTTTCTTTGGGATCTTCTATCTTTTGAGAAACCGACACTCTATTAGAAAAGGGCACTAAAACTAAATATCTACCTGCAATAGACAGTTCAGAACTAATTCTGGGTCCTTTGGTAGATATAGGTTCTTTTACAATTTGAACAAGAATATTTTGCTTTGGTTTTAACACCTTGTCAATAGTTCCTCCTTTGTCAATATCTTTTTCAAATTGAAAGTTTTTAAGCGTAAAATCTTTATAATTACCTGTACTTACTTTTTTCAAAAAACTATTAAGTGATTGAACTTGAGCTCCCAAATCATGATAATGTAAAAAACCGTCTTTGGCATAACCTACATCTACAAAAGATGCATTTAAACCTTTTAAGACTTTTCCTGCTTTGGCTAAAAATATATCACCTACAGAAATTTTATTATCATTAGATTCGTTGTTTAACTCAATTAATCTTCCATCTCTTAACAGTGCAAAATCAATATCAGAAGAATTTGAACGAATAATTAATTCTAATTTCATCCTGATGTTGTTTAAGTGCTACTATTAGCAACACGATTAAAAATAAGTAATTGATAATTAAGACCGAGGTCTTAATGTCAATGAACATGTATAGTTTTTTATAAAAACTACAAAAAACAAGAAAAAGTAAGTTTATATAAACTTACTTTTTCTTATGTCTGTTAGCTCTTGATCTTTTTTTACGTTTGTGTGTAGAGATCTTAGCTCTTTTTCTCTTTTTACCACTTGGCATAATGTATAATTTTTATGTCTCTAAATTAGAGAGAGTTAATAATTTGTTTTTTATTTTACCTCAACTTTTGCTTTCACTCCTTCTGTAAACGTTTTAGCTGGTTTAAAAGCAGGTATGTTGTGTGCAGGTATTTTAATTGTTGTGTTTTTAGAAATGTTTCTTCCTGTTTTTTCCGCTCTTGTTTTAATTACAAAACTTCCGAACCCTCTCAAGTAAACATTGTCACCATTTTCTAAAGCATTTTTTACTTCATCCATAAATGCTTCAACAGTTGCCAATACATCAGCTTTTTCAATCCCTGATTTGTCTGCAATCGTCGTAACTAAATCTGCTTTCGTCATTTCTTATAATTTTATTATGTTATTTTCCAGAAAAATTGAGGACGCAAATATATGATAATTAATTAATTCTAAAAAGATTACCTATCAAATTTTAAAAGAAGTTTCTTTATGTTTGCAATCCTATCTGCAAATATATGGAATTTAATAAAATACTGGAAACGTGGTATTTAAATAACAAAAGAGATTTACCTTGGCGTAAAACACAGAATCCTTACTTTATTTGGATTTCAGAAATCATCTTACAACAGACCAGAATTCAGCAAGGTTTGGATTATTATTACAAATTTATTAACCATTATCCTACCGTACAAGATTTGGCAAACGCTAGTGAAGATGCTGTGCTAAAAGACTGGCAAGGTTTGGGCTATTATTCTAGAGCTAGAAACTTACACTTTTCTGCCAAATACATTGTGCATCAGCTTAACGGTGTTTTTCCAAATAACTATAAAGACTTATTACAACTAAAAGGTGTGGGTGATTATACAGCATCTGCAATTGCTTCTATTTGTTACAATGAAAAAGCTGCTGTGGTTGATGGAAATGTATATCGTGTTTTGGCCCGTTACTTTAATATAGACATTCCTATTAATAGCACCATAGGAATTAAATATTTTAAAAATCTGGCTCAAGAGCTTATTACAAATGCAAACCCTAGAGAGTATAATCAGGCTTTAATGGATTTTGGTTCGTTGGTTTGCAAGCCCCAAAACCCAAACTGTTTAGAATGTCCGTTAGAAAGTAGCTGCCTGGCAAAAGCAAAAAACACAATAGACGAATTGCCTGTTAAAGAAAAAAAAATCACCATAAAAAAACGATATTTTAACTTTATTGTAGTAAACGATGGCCAGTCTACTTTGATAGAAAAAAGAAAAGGAAAAGGAATTTGGGAAAACCTGTATCAATTTCCTTTGATAGAAACTCCTAAAAAAACATTGCTCAAAGATTTGCAAGTACATCCTTTCTTTAAAACCTTTCCATCCAACAACATAGTTTGCTACAATCCAAAAGCTTGGATTCATAAATTAAGCCATCAACATCTTTACACTCATTTTTGGATTTTAGAGTTAGATCAAATTCACCAACCCAACAAAGTAAAGTGGTCTGAAATAGAAAAATATGCCATTCCTAAACTGATTCACAAATTTTTAGAGAGTTACCAAAGCAAATAAATTTTCATTATTTTTGATGCTAGTATAACAACAAACACATGGCAGGTACTTTAAACAAAGTTATGTTGATTGGACATTTAGGAGACAGCGTAAAAACACACTATTTTGATGATGGTTCTTGCGTTGGAAGGTTTCCTATTGCCACCAATGAAACCTATACCCAAAAAAGTACCGGAGAAAAAGTGACCACTACCGAATGGCACAATATTGTGGTAAGAAACAAATTGGCCGAAGTTTGTGAAAAATACCTGACCAAAGGAGACAAGGTATATTGTGAAGGAAAAATAAGAACTCGCGAATGGGAACAAGATGGTACCAAAAGATATACTACAGAAATTCTTGTAAACGAGATGACTTTCTTATCTTCAAAAACAGAAACAAAAAATCCTGAAAAAGAGAAACCAGACTCTAAAGGAATTATTGATGATTTACCTTTTTAATTTTTAAATTTTGCCCGAACCCATATACACTACTGGATTTTCAATAGATACAATTATAGATTGCATCAGCACTATTGTTTTACTGCTATGTTCTGCTTTGATTTCTGGTTCCGAAGTTGCATTTTTTTCGTTAACCAAAAAAGAGTTAGACGAAATTAACGAACTAGAAACACCGCAAGCAAAAAAAGTAATTCTTCTTATAAACGACCCAAAAAAATTATTGGCCAACATTTTGGTTGCCAACAATGCCATCAACATTATAATTGTACTCCTTTCTAAAAATATTGGTACTGTTTTTTTTAAAAACTTAGATTACAACATAGACCTTTACCTATTTCCACTAAACGTACAGTTCTTTGTTCAGGTAATACTTATTACTGTGGTTATTTTAATTTTTGGGGAAGTTTTGCCCAAAGTATACGCTAATAGAAATGCCAAACCTTTTGCCCTGTTAATGAGTCCCGTTTTAACCATTCTTAGCAAAATTTTTAGTTTTATAAGCACCCCACTTACCGCTTTGTCTACCCTTATAGAAAAAAGATTAAACAACTCTAAAAGCAATTTTTCTGTAGAAGACTTGTCTCAAGCATTAGAACTAACCTCTGAAAAAGAAACTACGGCAGAGCAAAAAAATATACTAGAAGGAATTGTTAGTTTTGGAAACACCGAAACCGTACAGATTATGAATCCTAGAATGGATATTTCTGCCATTCCCAAAACTGCTACGTTTCAAGAAGTACTAGAAATTATTGCAGATAAAGGATTTTCTAGAAATCCTGTTTATGATAGCAATATTGATGAAATTATAGGAGTTTTATACGCCAAAGATTTACTTCCTTTTTTGCATAAACAAGATCACAATTGGATTCCTTTGTTACGAGAACCTTTTTTTGTTCCCGAAAATAAAAAATTAGACGATTTACTTATAGACTTTCAAGAACGTAAAAATCACTTGGCCATTGTAGTTGATGAATACGGTGGTACCAGCGGACTGGTTACCCTAGAAGATGTTATTGAAGAAATTGTGGGTGATATCTCTGATGAGTTTGATGAAGACGATTTATCTTATTCTAAAATTGATGACAACAATTATGTTTTTGATGGAAAAATAAATTTAAAAGATTTCTGTAAAGTCATAGAAATAGAAGAAACTATTTTTGAAAAAAACAAAGGTGAATCTGAAACTCTTGCTGGATTAATTCTAGAATTATCAGGAAAATTTCCAAGAAAATTTGAAAAAATCCCGTTTAAGAATCTTGTCTTTACCGTAGAAGCCATCGAAAAAAAACGAATTAAACAAATTAAGGTAGCCCTTGTATGAAGTATTTTTGCCTACTTATTTTTAGTATTTTTTGCATCTCCTGCAAACAGCATCCTGTACCAAAGCCTTATGCCTTTCTTGATCTAAAATATAAAAAACCTACTTACAAAAGCTTTGAAAACCACTCTTCATTTTCTTTTGAAATTTCAAACCAAGCGGTATTTACATCCGAAAACAACCATTGGGCCAATATAGCATACCCTATGCTTAAGGCAGATATTCAGTTAACCTATCAACCAGTAAAAAACGACATTTTACAGCTTATTTCTGATGCCGAAAAACTAACCTATAAGCATACTCTAAAAGCAGACCATATAGAAGTGTATCCGTACGAAAATCAAACAACTAGGGTATACGCCCGTATTTTTGATGTTTCAGGAGATGCAGCTTCGCCTATTCAATTCCAAGCTACCGATTCTGTAAAACACTTTATTACTGGAGCACTTTATTTTAGAGCAGTACCCAATTACGATTCTATCTTACCTGCTGTTAATTACGTAAAAAAAGACATTAGGCATTTAATAGAAACCTTGGAATGGAAACCTTAGGATTTAAATCTATTCAGCCTGTTTGATATAAATATCATATGCAATAGAACACCAAACATTAGGGCACCAGAAAGTAAATGAATGGCTTGAGTTCCAAAAGGAAAACGAACATAGTACATTAATATTCCTGTAAAAGCTTCAAAAAACAACAAAGCTAAAATCCAGTTGACTTGTTTAAACTTTAATAGGAATTTTTTATTGTACCAATACAACATCAGGTTTACAATAACTACAATAATGGTAAAAGATCGATGAAAATAAAATTTAAAACTTGGATCTAGTAAACTTAATTTTTTATGATCAAATCCATAAAGTTTTACTTGCTCATCAACAAATTGTCTTACTTGTGTTCCTAATAGTATCTGAAAAATCATCATTAACAAAGACACGTATAGCAAACGATGAAATAGCTTGTTAAATTTATATCCTGTAGACAAATCACTTTGTTTTACCAAAAAACGAGCTCTTAGCAACAAACCAATAATTACTAAACCTCCTATCATATGAAACGTAATAATGTAAGGAGTTAAAAAACTATCAACTACTACTTTACCCAACCAAGCTTCGAACAACATTCCTAAAAAAGCAACATATACAAGACTTGCTACCCCGGCCACTTTATTTTTGGTAAAAGTTACTCTAAACAACAAAATCAAAAAAACAAAACCAGAGACTACAGAAGCTAGTCTATTTACATACTCTGTCCATGTATGGTATACATTAAAAACAGCATACTCGTGCTTGGTATAGGCTTCCCAATTTTTGGAATTAAAGTTCTGTTGGGTTGTTAGATCTTGCTCTGCTACAAACAAAGCTTCGTTGTGAATAATAATTGCTCCCTTATGAAAACTTGTATTGGGTTGCCAAAGCAATTGTTCTTCTGAAGTTGGTGGAATATAGTATCCAAAACACTTTGGCCAATCTGGACATCCCATTCCAGATCCCGTCATTCGAACCACAGATCCTGCTAAAAAAATTAGATATACAGAAACAATTGCTACGTTTAATGTTTTTATTAGAGCTTTGTTCATTATTAATTTAGTACTAAAATTGCTTTTACAAAACTAAAAAAACTACCCTAGTTACAGGAGTAGTTTTTAATTTCTTACCTTTATTTAAATCCTTTCTGACTAGCGTAGATTTCTTAAAGTCAATGCTTTTGTTTTTCTTGATGACAATTTACTCCTTCTTTGTGCCCACATTCTTCAGCACATTTTTTAGAACATTCTTCGGAACACTTCTTAGTCTTTGCATTGCTAGCAATGGTAGCTTTGTATGTTTTTCCATTTAACAAACCATCGATGGTTTCTTTAATTTTAGCTTCAGAAGTACTATTACTATCATAAGTAAATATTCCTTTTTTAGCCTTAAAATCTACCTTAGAACTTGTTACCCCTTCTAGTTTTGATATTTTAGATTCAATCGTTTTTGCACATCCAATCTCACAGGTCATACCTTCTATATGCAAATCTACTGTTTTTAAAAAAACGGGGTTATTCTGATGATTTGTTACTTTTTTTTCCTCTGATGTAGTTTGACATCCAATTGTTTGAAATGCTAAAAACGCAATGACTATATAATTTACTATTTTCATAAAAAATCAAAATTTACAACAAAGATAAGGTCTTCTATTCAAAATCCGAATCTGAAACATCTCTATTTATTGCTATCGATTTTACAACATGATACACTTTTGCATCTCCTATTTGAACTAAGTATTTTACAGGAAACAAAATACCTTCTACACTTTTATACTCCTGATAATAGGTTTCTTGTAAAATCTTATTTCCTTGTTTTTTTATTCTTACTGCTTCTTTTAACTTTAATCCCGTTTTTTTACTGTAAAAAATTTCTTTATCCCAAAAACCAATTACATTACAAAGTTCACCATTTACGTATTCTTGCCTTACAAAATTAGAGTTATTAAGATATTTAAACTCTGAAAAAATGGCTATTTTTTTTCTAAACTCTTGTTCCTTTTTATTGTTTAGCTTTTTTTTCTTGTCATGTTTTATTTCATATGCAGAAGTTCCGTTAAAAACAATTTTAGAGATTAATTTATCTTCTCTAAAAACCATTCTACATTTAAGGTTTGGAGCTTTCAACTTATTTTCAACTCTTATCTTTTTTTGATGTATTTCGGTTTCCGATACTATGTTTAATGTTTTTACCTGCCTCAGTAAGTTCATTCCCCCAATAGCATTTATATATTTATGTATTACTTCTTTAGGTTTTTCTTGACCAATGACAATACATGTAAAACAAAAAAACACCCCAATAGTTTTCAACAATTTCATCTATTCTTTGATTTTAGATAAATATATAAAAATCAAGCTAATAAATATTTTAAAAAAAAGATTTACACCCCGCTTTGTTGAAAAAAAATAATTATATTTGCATCCATTTTATTAACAAGCATTTTAAATTTTTAAGTATGTACGCAATTGTAGAGATAGCAGGGCAGCAATTTAAAGTAGCAAAAGACCAAAAAGTTTACGTTCACCGTTTACAAAACGAGGAAGGAGAATCTATTTCTTTTGACAACGTTTTATTAGTAGACAAAGATGGTGATGTAACTGTTGGCGCCCCAGCTATAGAAGGAGCTTCAGTAAAAGCTAAAGTTTTAAGTCACCTAAAAGGTGATAAAGTAATCGTTTTCAAGAAAAAAAGAAGAAAGGGTTACAAAAAGAAAAACGGACATCGTCAGTATTTAACTGAAATTCAAATTGAAGCTATTACTGCTTAATTTTTGATGTTCTTAAATTTATAAAAAAGAAACAATAACCTTAAAAACACAATATTATGGCTCATAAGAAAGGTGTCGGAAGTTCGAAGAACGGTAGAGAATCAGAATCGAAACGATTAGGTGTAAAGATATTTGGAGGACAAGCTGCTTTGGCAGGTAACATTTTGGTACGTCAAAGAGGTACTTCTCATAACCCAGGTGAAAATGTTTACATGGGTAAAGACCATACTTTACATGCAAAAGTTGATGGAATTGTAAAATTCCAAAAGAAAAGAAACAACAAATCTTACGTTTCTATTATTCCTGTAGATATTGCAGAAGCATAGTAAACAAAGAGAATCACAAAAANANANA